>JAAFGX010000010.1 GCA_010365115.1 Paludibacter sp. | reverse complement strand
CTTAATTGGAAGGGTAAAAACAACATTGTTACATTGAAATCGAACGAAGCATCAGTTGTAACTGCCCTTAATTTGAAGGGTAAAAACAACTATTAATTCCAGACGAGCAAATAATTGATAGTTGTAACTGCCCTTAATTTGAAGGGTAAAAACAACTCTTTTGACCGCTCCACTTTTCTTATCTGTTGTAACTGCCCTTAATTTGAAGGGTAAACCCGTCCTTGCGCATATGCTTATTAGATGAGAAAAGAGTGGTACTGGTTGGTGGGATTTATAATTTCACCTTCTTGTATTATATCCCGAGATAGCTAACGGGATTGCAATCGGTTACTTTCAATTTTTAATTAAAACAACTATAGTTGCAAAGTAAATATTTAGCAACTATGGGTATAAGAAATCGCATAGAAGCTGAAGTTTATTTCGTTTTTTTTTATTGTGTTATCGGATTACAAATTACAATAGCTATCGGGATTGTGCTTCGTTTTGAGTAAGAAGCTAAAAGGAAAGTTTTAGCTTTCCATATAATGATTCCACTTTATAAAGTTAAAAACAGTACTTTTTAGTATTGTTTGTTTTTGTAATACGCTGAATATCAACTATAACATTTTAAACATTTAGCTGTTTTTCCTGCAAAATGGACTTATTACAGTGGACTCACTAATATATCTGTCAAAGAAATTGCCTTAATAATTGGCTACGAGAAGCAGTATTAAATAAGTTGGATATTTGCCAAGAAACCGGATATTTCGTCAATTGAATATAGAAAAAATCAGTTTAAATTGTAATAAATACAAATATATACATTATATAATAAAATATATCAATTTCTAATGCAACTATCTTGTTCTACTTTTGTTTCAATGTAAACAATTTAAAAATATAAATATATGAAACAGAACACAAAACAAAACATTAGAGCGATATTAACTGCAAATAAAACAATACTTACGGTACTAATTTTCGCATTTACACTTGCTGCATGTACCGAAAAAGTAGACATCAAAGACCCAATATCCATGGGCGAAAGCGCTCCTGCATTTACACTAAAATCATTAGATGGGGTTGATGTAAGCCTTTCAAATTTCAGCAATAAAGTAGTTGTACTTTTCTTCTTAGGCAGTAGCTGTCCTTCGTGCAAAGCTGCTGCTCCTAGCGTGCAAAGCATGTTGGTAACGCCTTTTGCGTCTGAGACCAATTATATGGTTCTTGGCCTGGACCAATGGAATGGAAACACCGCCGCTGTTCAAGCCTTTAAAACAGCAACCAATGTTACATTCCCTTTACTGATGAATGCTGCTGGAGTGGCTACCAATTATAAAACTACTTACGACAGAATTGTAATAATTGACAAAGCAGGTAAAATTGCGTTCAGTGGAACACAAGCAGCAGCTACAGATGTTGCAACTGCCAAAGCTAAAGTAATCGAACTATTGGCTAAATAAAATTACAATTAGCCATTTAAATACAACACTTTTATGAGAGCAACAATTGTTATAGCATGTATTTTATTTGCATATTTTGTAACGACAGCACAAAATGTAAAAAATTTTGAATTTAAGGATCTTGAAAACAAAAGCCGTAGTTTTAATGAGTTAAAGGGCGAAAAACTGACTCTTATCGATTTTTGGGCTACATGGTGCAAGCCTTGTAACAAAGCAATTCCTGAGCTGAATAAAATATACGATATTTACAAAAGCAGAGGTGTAGAGATAATTGGCATTAATTGCGATGGACCACGTAGTATATCCAAAGTAGCTCCACTAAGCAAATCGTTACAAATAAAGTATCCTGTTTTAATTGATATTAATTCTGAATTAAAAGCCGAATTAAATGTGCTGGTATTTCCTACGTTACTAATTGTCAATTCCAAAGGGAAAGTAGTTTGGATTCACGAAGGTTATGTGAGCGGTGACAACAAAATTATAATTTCAGAAATTGAAAAACTATTAAAAGGAACATAAGCATGAAATGGAATTATGTGTCGTTGTTGATTTTAAGCATTTTATTAAGTTATCACATTCGTTCGCACGCCCAACTGAATGGAAATAATTTAGCTGAATTTCAATACGGGCAATTGCCTAACGACACATCTTCCATATCTACACTTTATGATAGGCTGGTGCTCAATTACAATTACAAATGGCTGAAAGCAAACGCCACCATTGAGCAGTTTTATTCGCCAATTGGTAATAGCAGTTATGTAAACCTATCACAATTTTCGGCGTATTTAAGATTTAAGCCTTTTGAGTTTAAAGTAGGCAATTTTTACGAAACTATCGGACGAGGCTTATTATTACGCTCCTTTGAAATACCGGGGGCAATCCTTGAAGACTTAAGTTATCGGTCGCGTCATTATTTCAATCGCGATATACTCGGAGTGAGTGCCAAATATAATTATAAAAATTTCATTACAAAGTTGCTTTATGGTCGACCGCTAAATTATGTTTTTCCGCCCACACAGGCTTTTAAATACAGAAGGCCTGATGCAATTGCTGCCGCATATTCCGAATACAGTTTCAAGCAACAAACAATGGGACTAGCGGCAATGCAGCATTCTAATGGTGGAATTGACAAAACATACCTTATGGCAACTGCATCGGGCAATATCTCGCATATTCTTTCTTATTATACCGAATTGGCCAAAAATGTAAGCGATTTTGGTTTAAGCGATTTTTCAAACACTGCTTCCTATGCTTTTTATAGTGGTTTGAATTTTACAAAAAATAATTTTGGTATTAGTGCCGAGTACAAAAACTACAAAAATTTTCTTATCGGTTCGGGCATAAACGAACCTCCCGCATTGGTAAAAGAACATTCCTACAAGGTGTTAAACCGCAGTACGCATGTGCTTCAGCTATTGAACGAAACAGGATATCAGGCTGAACTGTTTTACACTTTCCCCAATTTATCTACTTTAACATTTAATAATACATTGGCTATCAATAATTTTGGACAGAAATTCGTGTTTCAGGAGTTTTTTCTCGAATACGACTTTTCAATCACCGAAAACCATGAGATAAAGCTATTTACTGATTATGCCGATGACCCTTTTAAGTTAGAAAAAAATCGTATATCGGCAGGAATAAGTACTGATAGTAAGATTTTCGAGCATTCATCCTTTAAAACCAACTACGAATTTCAAACTTTTGAACGTACGGGCAACGATTATCAGAATCATGTTTTAGTTTTAGGGTATGCTTTTAAGTCGAAGTTTATTTGCAACATAACAAGTGAATATAGTAACGATTCATTTTTTGTTACTACAGGTTCGAAAATTTGGGTAGGAGCAAATTTGAAATATCAGTTAAATAATAATCATAGTTTACAGATTTTTGCCGGAGAGCGACGTGGAGGACCAGCCTGTAATGCGGGAGTATGCTATGAAGTATTAGATTTTACCGGTTTTGAAATGCGATTAACAAGCAGGTTCTAATCACAGTTTGGCATATCGTATAAAATGGAATTTTTGTTCGGCATAGCTTCACGCTATGTCCCAACCTACAAGGAAATTTCCAGACTTCCATATTAAATATCACAAGGCACAACCTTGTTTCTATCATGACTTAGCAAAGAGAATATGCAAAACAGAGGTAAATAACGGTTTTAATTAATTAACAAATTCATTTTTCGTCGGAGACGAGGGGTGAATGAAGTAATTTATTCAATTGTTAACTCCCTTTGTCTTGAAATAGAAAACTTTCTGCGTTTCATCAAAATATCCGAACCGGAAAGATTCAGATGATGAAGTTGTTCTAACAGAAAATCTGACATATCAGTCGGTTTGATTTCATAGTTCTTTTCAATAAAACAAATAAGTTCTAGGATTCCACTGGCCAGATTGGTGAGCTTTTCAAGTGACTCGGTAATTTCTTCATGGTTATTCAGATTGTTATGTAATTGAATAGAACCCTTGCAGTCGTGGATGGTCAATTTCATAATCCCATCTTCCATCACTTTAGCATGATAAGCTGCCATACTTCTCGGGCTGTCTGGGAGTAAGAATTTTTTTTCGTTGTATATTTGACTTTTCATTTTTTTAGGTAGTTTTTTGATTTTAATGTGGTCAGATTCTATTTATTTCTTCAGTCAAAAGTACAACGATTTTAAAATATCCAAATCAGAAACTCGCATTGTAACTGTACTTTCATACATATTTATCATTCAGTTGATTAAACAGGGAAATACTTGTTATTTTTTTTGAAAAAGGAAAGATAAATTAACGTAATAGTCTATGAAAATAAGTACTTTATCCTATAAAAACCAGAATAAAATAACTGTAATAACTGTTTCAATGCCCATAAAATTCTAAATTTTTGTGAAGCAATTAGTTTTCAGACTCTTCTACATTATTGTTCAACAACGTTTCAGTAAAAATAACTGATTTCACAACCAGTGTTGATAAATTGTCTGCTGATGCACAAAATGCCATAAGTATTTATCCGGTACCTGTAAAGGACTATGCTTGTGTTACATTTAAAAATGCGATTAAGGCTAAGGTAAACGTTTATACTTTAACAGGTGTATTGGTAAAAACGCAAAACATAATGGGTGCTTCTCAGATAAATTTGAACAGTTTGGATAGTTGAAGCTATTTGCTCAAAATTAGCTCTGAAACAGGTAGTTATGCTGTGAAATTCATCAAAGAATAATATTATATAATTCTGTTTAAAGGGTGGCAAATTGCCACCCTCTTTTCATTTTAATACTTTCTTCATACCATTGTTCTAATGCTGCAATATGATTGGTGTTATTTTGTATTCAAAACAAATTAATACCAGTATGTACAACCAAAAATTTTATCCTACTATAGTTATTTCAGATGTTCACCTTGGCACTGAACATTCCAAAACCCAACAGCTTTGTGATTTCTTGCGAACTGTAAATTGCGAAACGCTGATAATGAACGGCGATATTATAGATGGCTGGCATCTGCAAAAAGGAGGTAAAGGAAAATGGAAGAAAGAACATACCGATTTTTTCAAAATCATCATGAAAATGATGGAAAATCACAATACCAAAGTTATTTACGTGCGGGGAAATCACGATGACTTTATCGACCATTTGGCACCGTTCTCTTTCAATAATTTTGAAATTGTAAAAGATTATGTCCATGTGAAAAACGGTAAACGGTATTACGTTGTTCACGGCGACATTTTCGATAACGTTACTTCCAGCATGGTTTGGCTTGCCAAACTCGGCGATATCGGCTATACCTTCCTGCTGTGGTTAAACCGGATTTACAATGTGTACCGTACAAAAAATGGATTGCCCTACTTTTCGCTTTCACAAAGCATTAAAGCTAAAGTAAAATCGGCAGTTTCGTATATTTCCGATTACGAAAACGAGTTGGTGGAACTTGCTAAAGCCCGGCATGCCGATGGAATTATTTGCGGACACATTCACCAACCGGCAGACCGAATGATTGATGGAATCCATTACCTGAACTCGGGCGATTGGGTGGAAACCATGTCCGCTTTGCTCGAACATGAAGATGGCACCTGGGAAGTGTATATGCATCGCCAAGTAACGGAAAAAACTCAACCGATTGAAGTATACGAACTCACCGACTCAAAACAAAAAACAATGAGAGTGGCTTTTTCGAATAACTTTTTCAATCCATTCTTTTAAGATCATCACAATGAAATATCTATTTGTAGTACAGGGCGAAGGCAGGGGACATTTTACTCAGGCTTTGAGTTTGAAAAGCATACTCGAGCGGAATGGTCACGAAGTTGTTGGTGTAATGGTGGGTGCAAGCGCAAAACGAAAACTACCCGACTTTTTTACCAATAAAATAAACACTGAAATCATTCAGTTTCATAGTCCGAATTTTTTACCTACACCCAAAGGGAAAGGTTCATTTTTGCTTGTAAGTATTATTTACAATTTGTTGTTACTGCCGGTTTATATAAGTAGTCTGTTCACCATTAGAAGTACTATAAAAGAAAAACAACCCGATGTTGTCATTAACTTTTACGAATTACTATGTGGCATTACCTATGGCGTGTTTAATCCTGAAAGACCAATGATAAATGTGGCTCATCAGTATTATTTTCTTACCCCGGCATTTCAATATACCGGTAAAAACAAGATGCAATTCGAGTTATTAAACTTTTATTCGCAACTTACCGCACTGAATGCATCTAAAATTCTGGCTCTTTCATTTCGGGAAGAAAACAGATTGCAACACGGTAAAATTTCCATCGTACCACCTTTATTGCGCAGAGAAGTGATCCAACAAAAAGTTAAAAAGGGAGATTATATTCATGGGTATGTGCTCAACAGTGGCTATGCCAGCGAGTTAAAATTATGGAGTGAAAACAATCCCGATAAAACCCTGCATTTCTTTTGGGATAAAAAAAACGTTGCTGAAACAACAAACTTAACGCCCTCTCTTACCATGCATACGTTGAGTGATATCAAATTTCTTAACTTTATGGCTGCATCAAAAGCCTATGCCACCACCGGAGGTTTCGAATCGGTTTGCGAAGCTATGTATATGCAAAAGCCTGTTTTGATGGTTCCTACACATATAGAGCAGGAATGTAATGTTATAGATGCCATGCGTTCCGAAGTGGGTGTTTCGGATACTGATTTTAAGCTTGATTTGTTAATAGATTATATTCCTCATTACAATAAAACATTGGAATTTAAATTCTGGGCTCATACGGCCGAAAGTTTTTTTATATATGAATTAACTCGCATTGAAACTCAGTCGACTAATATTTTTGCTGCCGTTTAAGAACTTCTGTGGTTCTGTGTATTTTAACTATAAAAAGCAATCTCTTTCGGATTGCTTTTTTAATCGGTACATCTCAATTTTGGTAGTAGAATCCCAACATTTAATCCAACATTCCATTTCCCTGTGCTATAATTTACATAAAAACCTGCCGAAGCTTTTGTGAAATTATAAACCAACGCACTTTCCCACAATAAGCGAGAACCATTAAATCCATACGAATAATAAGGAGCTTGATTTGCAGCATTATTGATAGTTTGATACGGAAGGAACCAATACAACTCGCTTCTTAAGTGAAGGTTACCATTGAAATTATAAATTGGTTTAATGCCAATAGCAACAAACTGGTTGGAACGGAAAGTTTCATTGAAAATAGTTCGAGTAAAAGTTGTGGGCTGAAATGCAGTTGCCTGAATAAGTGTAGAAGTATAGTTTTCCAACAAATTATGTGTGGAATAGACTAATTCAGCATAAGTTCCCAACGAAAAATATGAGGATAAGCTGAAATACTGTTCATGTTTTCCACTGAATTGAAGCCACAAATCACTTTTAACATTCGAGGTTGAATTGTTGTTTGATACGAATTTTTCATTGTCTTTAAATAACTGAATTGAAGTTGTAAAATACTGTCCATTTGTAGGATACATGGCATTATTCAATATATTGCCCTCTACTTTAGCAAAAACTTTTCCAATAGAATAACTGCTTTTGTCATTTCCAATTGTCTGATTCTCCAAAAACCTATCACGAGAATAAATATCTGTTAACAAGCCATAGCCCGTTCCTAAACAAATTATCGAATTCATTCCCATAGGCAAACCAAAAACGAGTTTTCCTACTGTTTCATATTGCGAGAATGTTGGATTACTATTTTCGAAAAACACTTTAATCACAGTATAATAATCAGATTTATGAATATCGGCAGATAATTTCAAAAACATATTTGTCCATGATGGAATTTCTATCCGAGTTCCAATTTCTATTCCGCTGTATATTTCCCCGGTTTGGGCGTCAATGGAAATGGTGGTGGGGATTTTATTCAGATTCTGATACTTTAAACCCACATATAATTGATTGGCATTCGATGTTGAAAGATTTCCCCCAACCGAAACTTTCAACTGATCATGGGCTTCTATATCCAATTTTAAGTGGAATTTCTGTGTTGTAGAATCATAAATTGCCTGTGGAACTACTTCAGTAACTCTATCATCAGAAATCAACTTACAATAGCCTTTTTTAAAGTCTTCCAAACCAAAAAATGTTTTTTTGTGACCAAATAACCGCAGAAGATATTTTTCTTGAATACTGTCAACTCCGCTTATTTTCATATCCTGGAATGTAAGTTCGGGAAATCGACTGCGGAATTTTGCCCTTCGCTCATCAATTTCATTTGTAGAAATGCGAACTGAAATTTTTGCCTTAATTTCGTCCAAATGTGCCATAACAGAATCGTATCCAATCTGAACCAATTCATCCACTTTCGTAAAATCAAAAGTGTCATATTTTTTCAAATCAAAATTTAATAATAATCCATTGTCTGCAGGAATTGAATATTCTGTATTATGAATAATCATATTTTGTAGTTGCATCAAAACATCTTGTTTGTCGGCTTTTGGAGGATTATAAGCCACCACACTTCCAATTATATAATCGGGTTGAAAATCGGCTTGCATAATATCCACCGGAAAATTATTGTAAATCCCACCATCGAACAACAAGTGATTCTCTATTTCTATCGGCTTTATTGCAAATGGGAAAGTCATGGAAGCACGGATGGCATTGCTTAATTGGCCATTCCTGAAAACGTAAGCTCGTTTGTTGTAAACATCCGAAGCAACACACCTAAAGGGGACAAAAAGCGTATCAAAATCGCCTGCTACAATGGCATTGGCTTGTGCGCTAAGTGGTACAAAAGCATAATTCATGTCGTGTGGCGATAACAGGCTGGAAGGAATCCAATCGGTTTTCCAATTCAGAAGTTTATCTTTCTTGATGGGGTAATTTATTTCAAAAAGACATGGTTTAGCGTCTGAAATTTTAAAATAATAGATTTCGGAAGGAGTTGTTTCACCGTTGGACCATTGGTTGAAATCTTTCGATTTAAAGAACTGAATGATTTCGTTGGGAGAATATGCCATGGCATACAAGCCGCCTACTACGGCTCCAATGGAAGTTCCTGTAATGTAATCAATAGGAATTTTATTTTCTTCCAGTGCCTTTATCACACCTATATGTGCAATTCCGGGAGCGCCGCCACCACTTAAAACCAGTCCCACTTTTTGGGATGATAAATGATGAATGCTGAAAAAAAAGGAAAGAAAAAACAGAAGCGGTATTGATAAGGATGAGGTCGTGCTTTTAATACTTTTATTATATATGAACTTAATATACAATGTAATATGAAGCGAAAACTTTGTCATATTAAAGTCCCCATTCGGGGGGATTTGGGGGTTTCAGTTATTCCTCAAAACAATAACCGTATCCAAGCCGAGTTACGATATTTTGCTCATAATGTCCTATTTTCTTGCGCAATCGGGTAATGTTAACATCAATGGTTCTGTTGAGCACACCATCTTCATCCGACCAAACACGAGCTAGAATTTCTTCTCGCGAAAATACCCGATTTCTGTTCTCAAGAAAAAGTTTCAATAATTCAAATTCCTTTTTTGTCAACGAAACTTCATTGTTTTCAAGCAAAACTTTTTTATTTACTATATTCATTTCCAGATTTTCATATGAAATATTCTCAATAATGCTTTTCACCTTCAATGCTTCTACTCTTCGAATAACCGCATGAATTCGAGCTATAACTTCACGGATGGAAAACGGTTTGGAAATATAATCATCGGCTCCAATGGCAAATCCTGTTAACCGATCATTTTCGCTGGTTTTTGCCGTTAGAAAAACAATTGGAGTAAAAGCTGTTTTGGGATTGTCGCGAATGATTCGGGCCATTTTAAAACCGGACATAGCTCCCATCATTACATCCAATAATAATAAACTATATTGAGTAAGATCTTTCTTTAATGCTTCTTCAGCCGAATAGGCAACATCTACATTATACCCTTCATTCTCGAGGTTAAATTGTAGTATCTCACACAAATCTTCTTCATCATCAACTACTAATATTCGATAGGGGCTCATAAGCAAATTTACGGTAACAAATTGTGAATAAAAATTGATTTTCAAATTTGAGATTTCATTCAAAATTATATTTCATCGAAATAAATCCTTTACAAAGTAACGAAATCGAGGTTACGCTCACATGTTATTGGTATTACAAATATGTTATATTCCAGCAGGTTTTCCTAAAATAAAAAAGAGACAAACCTATTTAAAGATTTGTCTCTGTAATATGTATGTAATTTTTATTATCGTTGTTGTAGTCTGATATGTAAATTATTAGCTTTGTTAGTGTCAACTTCCAACGTTTGATCATTGTAGGAAATCATGCTGATTTTCAATTGACATTTATCACCACATAGATTTGATATTTCAAAATTGCCATCTAAATCGGTATACACTTTTTGTCCGTTTGCGGTAATCACTGCGCCTGCAAGGGTTTCTTGTGTTAGTTTGTCAAGTACCATTCCTTTTACTATAAAATTCTGTTCTTGTACTATAGCTGCTGGAGCAGGAGTTGGATTTGGATTTGGTTCCGCCGAAAGTTGTAAGGATACGAAAAGTAAAGAAACAATGGATAATAATATTAGCTTTTTCATAACTATATGTTTTTTTGAGTTTGTAATCTTGTTTTTTTATTATACTGCAAAGTAACTATTAAGTTGTTACAAGCAAGTTACAAACAATATACATTGATATGAAATAATTCAAAGCTGTGATATTTGAGCTAAAAGTCAATTTTTAAGTATTTACACGTCGTTGTTTCTAATACTTTTTCTCCGAAATCAATTTTCCTTTTTCATCCCACATGTACCAGGTTCCAGATTTTTTACCCTCATTGTATTGCATTTCATAGCGCATAATGCCCGAATCGTCCCATACATGCCATGAGCCATTTTTTTTATTCTGACGATATATTGCTTCGGCAATCAACATTCCGGCTTCGTTATAAGTACGCCACACACCGTGAAATTCACCGTTGCGGTAAGCGCGAACTTCGTTGGGTTTACCATTAGCGAAATAAACAATGTAAGCACCTTCGGGCTTTCCATCTTTTATGTTCATTTCTAATTTTAAAGATGCATTATCGAAATACTCTTTATATTCGCCAGTGTACAGTTTAGTTTGAGTGGCATCGGTAAAAAATAATCCGTCGCTTTGTACAATAGAACTTGTCTGTGCTGATAAGGAAATATGAACAGTCAGCAAAAGCAGAATGGAAACAATTATTTTGCGCATAATCTTTTTTTTAAGGTGTGTTGACATTACAAAAATACCATAAAACCTATGATTTTGGTATCGGTAACGATAAATTTAATATGTGTTACAAGTCTTAATTAGAAAAAGAGAAGTTACGTCACCGTAACTTCTCCCGCTCCTGATTTTACATGAAACTTGAAAGATTAATAAACAGTATTTTGTGGATCAAAATTTGTCCAGCTTTCTTTTGTCCAGTCGGTTGATCCAACTGCTCCGATATAGGTTGTAGGTGTAAAGAATGAATTTGTCAATTTTGTGTGTGCAAATGCTGCACCCGACAATAATGCTGATCCGGCTTCTGGTATAAATGAAGTCGGATTAGCTAGGATTCCTACTTTGGATGCGTCAAAAAACGAATTCGCAATTTTTGCAGTTACATTATCAGCAATAATCTGGTTGCTGAAACTTGTTGTATTGAAGAAATCCAATGCTTGTTGTTCAGTAACAGATCCTGCACCATTAACCGATTTCAATTTGTTTCCAACTAATGCGCAGTTTTGAATAGCTAAACTTCCCGAAGTGGCATTGGCATAAGTTGAGGTTGCGTCAAGCAATAAACCGGTATTCCATCCTGCAAATACTGAGTTGAAAACTGAAAGCGAACTGTTGCGGCGGATATGCATTCCTGCACCAAACATTGCATTAACATTGCTTGTAGTAGTTGTTTTGAAAGGTCCGATTAAAGTTACATTTGAGAAAACCGGTGCAGTCTGTGGTGTAGCTGTTGAGCCCGATCCATCATTGTCCGATTCAAATCCGTTTGAAGTGGATACATCGGCAACTCTTGGGTTACGTACACCTAATGCAAATTGCACTTTTCCTGTAAAACCATAATCAGTATCAAACTCATCGTCCAATCCAAGGTAAGCAATCAGATATTTTGCATTTACCGTACCACCAAACCATTCGAAAGAATCATCTCCGCAATATGAAACCTGAATGTGGTCGATCATTGTACTTGAACCAACAGCACACATAGTTAAACCATTGATTTCTTTATCTGGTTGCAATGGAATACCTGCGAATTCGATACGAACATATTGTAATTTCCCTGAATTGTCGGCTGCATCGCGGGTTGGTATTGCAGTTGTACCATAAGCCACTTCTCTCGATAATCCTTCAACCACTGCGGTCGATTGATTCACAGGAGCTTTACCAACTAACACCAAACCACCCCAGTCACCAGCTGCACGCAATCCCGGTTCCATATTCGAAGTAAATACGATTGGTTCTGCTGCAGTTCCTACTGCATTTATTTTTCCGCCCGGAACAACAATCAAACAACCTTTTGTCAATTTGTCGCCTTTTATTACTGTTCCCGCAGCAATATTGATAACGCCCGAAACATTTATTTGTCCCTGAAGAACATAAGTTGAATCTTTTACCAAGTTACGTGTTCCGGTAATGTCTGTTTTGATAATCACTTTTTTTGAAGTTGGAATAGGATCTGGAGTTACTACCTCCTTTGGATCACACGATGTCAATACAATCGTTGCACTTACTAAAGCTACTGCATAATTAATAAAAATCTTTTTCATTGTTTTTTTTCTTTTGTTTATAATTTGTTTTTTCTTTTCAAAAAATTATAATGCAAAAGTAGAGGGTGGCTATTACAATCCTGTTCCGAAATAATTATGCTTTTGTGTAATTAGTATTAAGAATATGTGACAACAAAAAAACCGCTGCATGATTATGCAGCGGTTTTTATATTCAATGTTAGTTTATGTAAAAGTTATCTTCCCTGTTCTTTTGCCCAACTGTCTTTCAACGAAACGGTACGGTTAAATACCAATTTCTCAGGCGTAGAATTAGGATCAACATTAAAATATCCAATGCGTTGGAATTGGAAATGATCCAACGGTTGAGCACTTTTCAAAGAAGCTTCTACTTTACAATTGGTTAGCACTTTTAACGATTCAGGGTTCAGTAAATCACGGAAATCACGCTCATCTGCCGAAGGATTTTCAACACTAAATAATCGGTCGTAAATACGAACCTCGGCATCCAGGCAACTTGATGCAGAAACCCAGTGAAGTGTCCCTTTTACTTTTCGGTTCGATTCTGGCATTCCGCTTTTGGTTTCAGAATCGTATTCAGCGTAAATCTCTTCAATATTATCATCAGCGTCTTTTTTGCAACCGGTACATTTTACAATATATGCACTTTTCAAACGAACTTCCTGACCTGGTGTCATGCGGAAATACTTTTTAGGTGCTTCTTCCATAAAATCATCACGTTCCACATACAATTCCCGTGAAAATGCTATTTCGCGAGTTCCTGCCGATTCATCTTCAGGATTATTGATTGTTTCCATCATCTCCACTTTCCCCTCTGGATAATTGGTTATAATGAGTTTTATTGGATGAATAACAGCATTTACACGAATTGCTGTTTTGTTTAAGCTCTCACGTACTGAATGTTCCAATAAGCCTATATCGTTTTGTGCTTCGAATTTCGTATAGCCAATTTTATCAATAAAATTATGAATGGCATCGGGCGAATAACCTCTGCGGCGCAAGCCACAAATTGTAGGCATGCGAGGATCATCCCAACCGCTAACCAAACCTTCTTGTACCAATTGGAGCATTTTACGTTTGCTCATCACAGTGTTTGTAAGGTTCAAACGGTTGAACTCTATTTGTCGCGGACGATAATCGGAATTTTTAAACTGATCGATAAACCAATCGTAAAGTGGACGATGCACTTCAAATTCTAAGGTACAAAGTGAATGCGTCACGCCTTCGAAATAATCTGATTGACCGTGTGCATAATCGTACATTGGATAAGCTTTCCACTTCGAACCGGTGCGGTGATGCGGATGTGAATTGATAATACGGTACATTAACGGATCGCGGAAATGCATGTTAGACGATGCCATATCAATTTTTGCACGAAGTACCATAGCTCCTTCGGGAACTTCACCAGTATTCATTTTTTCGAACAATTCCAAATTTTCTTCAATCGGACGGTTGCGATATGGACTTTCGGTTCCCGGAACGGTGGGTGTGCCTTTTTGTTTGGCAATGGTTTCGGCAGATTGCTCATCAATATAAGCTTTGCCTTTTTTAATCAGTTCAATGGTTAAATCCCAAAGTTGTTGAAAATAATCTGAAGCATAATATACATTTGACCATTGGTAACCGAGCCATTGAATATCCTCCTGAATTGAATCTACATATTCTACATCTTCCTTTACCGGATTGGTATCATCGAAACGAAGGTTACAAATTCCATTGTAATTTTTAGCAATGCCAAAATCAAGACATATTGCTTTGGCGTGACCAATGTGCAAATATCCATTCGGTTCCGGTGGAAAACGGGTTTGAATTCGACCATCATTTTTACCTTCTTTTAGGTCTTGCTCTACAAAAGCTTCTATAAAATTCAAGCTTTTCTTTGGTGTTTCATCAATTATATTTTCCATAAAAATCTATTTTAAAAGCCCCTAAATCCCCCGATAGGGGACTTAAAGATAGTTTCCATTGTTTTGTGAAATATTTTAGAATAAAAATACACTTCAATTTAAAAGTCCCCCCAACGGGGGATTTAGGGGGCTTTTGTTTCCTACTCAAAATATCCTTTAATAATTCCGCGTGGTGAGTTTTTAATAAAAAGTAAAATCTCGTCACGCTCTTTGGTGGCTGGCAATTCAGCTTGAATTCTTTCGATGGCATGAGTCGTATTCATTCCCGATTGGTAAAGATAACGATACACGTCTTGTATGTCACGTATTTGTTCGTTAGTATAACCTCTGCGACGCAATCCGATAGAGTTGATTCCGGCATATGAAATTGGATCGCGACCTGCAGTAATAAACGGTGGAACATCTTTGTTGATTTTTGATCCACCCTGAATCATCACATGCGAACCAATATGTGTAAATTGATGCACCAAAATTCCTGCACTCAAAATGGCAAAATCATCAATAACCACTTCGCCTGCTAGTTGTGTAGCATTTGACATGATTACATTGTTTCCAACAACACAATCATGTGCAACATGGCAATACGCCATTAGTAAACAATTGTTGCCCACAACTGTTTTTCCTTTTGCTGAAGTACCTCTGTTTATAGTAACATATTCACGGATGGTGGTGTTATCTCCAATAATCACTAACGAATCTTCGCCTTGAAATTTCAAATCCTGTGGAATAGCTCCAATGACAGCGCCGGGGAATATTTTGCAATTTTTTCCAATTCGCACACCTTCTAAAATGGTAACGTTCGATCCTATTTGAGATCCATCGCCAATAACCACATTTTTATCAATGGTTACAAAAGGCTCGATTACAACTGTAGGTGCAATCTTCGCATCGGGATGGATATAAGCTAAAGGTTGTTTCATAATAATTATTAAATGTTCTGTGTTCTGTTTTCTGTTTTTCGCGTTTCGCGTTTAGTGTTTAGTGTTTGGTGTTTAGTGTTATGCATTCTGTGTTATGCGTTATGCGCATTAACTATTAGCATTACCAACTACATACTACCTACTACCAACTATAAACTACCAACTATTTATTCTTTACTATTTGAGCCATAAATTCGGCTTCTGTTACTATTTTTCCACCTACAAATGCAGTTCCTTTCATTATGGCACATCCACGACGCATGGGTTCAGTCATTTCCAAATGGAATATCACCGTATCGCCGGGAACCACTTTCTGACGGAATTTTACATTGTCTATTTTTAAAAAATAGGTTGAATAACGCTCGGGTTCATCTACTGAGTTTAACACCAATAATCCACCTGTTTGCGCCATAGCTTCAACAAGTAGAACGCCTGGCATTACAGGCTCGTCGGGAAAATGTCCCATGAAAAATGTTTCGTTTACCGTTACGTTTTTTACTCCGACAATTACTTTTTCACGCATCTGAATGATTTTGTCAACCATTAGAAATGGCCAGCGATGCGGTAATAACTTACGAATAGCAGCTACATCCAAAACTGGCGGAATGGTATCGTCGTAAACAGGAGCTTGAACTTCCTGTTTCTTCAATTCCTTGCGAATTTGTTTGGCGATATCAGTGTTTATTTTATGTCCTGGAAAGGTTGCAATCACTTTCCCTTTTATCGGTTTTCCAATCAAAGAAAGATCGCCAATAACATCGAGCAATTTGTGTCGTGCAGGTTCGTTTGGAAATTTTACGCCGCCATTCAGATAACCCAATCTTGTAGCATCCTGATGCGGCTGATCCATCAAGTCAGCTAATTTATCATAGTCCGTTTGTGATATTGGTTTATCATAAATAACGATGGCATTTTTTAAATCACCTCCTTTTATCAGATTCAATTTTGCCAAGTATTCAATTTCGTGTACAAAAACGAAAGTACGTGCGGAAGCAATTTCAGTTGTGTAATTATCCAACGACGATAAGCTTGCAAATTGATTATTTAAAATTGGTGAATCAAACCCGATATGTACATCCACGCTGAAAATATCATCGGGTAAAATAGTAATTTTCGCACCAGTTTCAGGAATGCAGTATTCTATTTTCTTTCGTACAATATAATAGTCTTTTTCAGCTTTTTGCTCTTCAATGCCAGCCAGTTGAATCTGCTCAACATAGTATTTTGCACTGCCATCCAATATTGGAAACTCCGGTGCATCCACCTCGAGCATACAATTGTCAATGCCTAATGCATACAACGCCGACAGGGCGTGTTCTACTGTGCTTACTTGCATTTCACCTTTTTTCAGAACGGTACCACGGGTAGTTTCTGCAACGTATTCGGCTACAGCATCCATTTCAGGTTGTTCGGCTAAATCAACACGTTTGATTTTGATGCCATGATTCTCGGGAGCCGGTAGGAACGTAAGATTAATTTCTAAACCGGAGTGCAAACCTTTTCCTGAAAGTGTAAAGGCTTGTTTAATTGTGTTTTGATTTGACATGCTTTTTCAGTTGCAAGTTGCAAGTAGATAAATACTTGTAATTTGTTTTTGAATTAATTATTGATAAATAGGAATTGATATTTATTTCATCTTCTTTTCTAATTCTTCAATTCTTTTCTGCATAGCATAAATAAGTTTCTGAAGATCAGGAAGATTTTTATGGACTATGGCTGCTTTGTGAAAAGTCATTATCGGAACAGCAGGATAACCCTGTAACGTTTGGTTAGGAATTTTTACAGAATTCGGAACGCCAGATTGTGCGCCAAATATTGTGCCATCTGCAATTTGAAGGTGTCCAGCAATACCAACCTGACCAGCCAAAATACATTGTCTGCCAAGTTTTGTTGATCCTGAAACCCCTGTTTGGGCAGCAATTACAGTGTTTTCGCCCACTTCTACATTGTGTGCTATTTGTACCAGATTGTCTATTTTTACTCCTTTGCGTATAATCGTACTCCCCAAAGTGGCTCTGTCAACAATTGAATTTGCACCAATTTCCACATTTTCTTCCAAAATCACATTCCCCATTTGAGGAATTTTTTTGAACGAACCATCTTCAGTGGGTGCAAAACCAAAACCATCCGACCCAATTACCGAACCAGAATGCAATGTGCAATTATTGCCAATCACACAAGCATTATATATGGTAACTCCGGGAAATAAAGTTACATTTTTACCTATTTGAACACCTTCTGCAATGCTGCAATGTGAGTTCAATGAACAATCATCACCAATTTTAACATTTTCGCCAATGTATACAAAAGGAGCAATGTAAGAATTATGACCAATTTTGGCAGAAGGTGAAACGAATGAAAGCGGTGAAATTCCTGTTTTTTTAGGTTTGGCTTGATCCACCAACGACATTAATAATGCCAATGATTGATAGGCATCATCCACAAGAATCAACGTTGCCTGAATTTCTTTTTCGGGTTGAAAGCTTTTGTTTACAAGCACTATACTTGCCTGACTTTCATAAATATATTGGCTGTACTTTGGATTTGATAAAAAACTCAACGTACCCGGTTTCCCTTCTTCTATTTTCGAAAAGTCACCTACTTTTACCGAGGGATCACCTTGTATTTCTCCTTGTAAAAAATCAGCAATTTGTTGAGCAGTAAACTCCATATAAAAAAAATTTGATTGCAAAAGTACTAAACTATTTCCAATAATCCATAAACATGTGTAAAGAATTTAAGAAATCAATGTTCAATTTCCCATATTTTTCACATTCAAAAAGTAAAATATCAGTAGTGAAATTTTACAATCGCATGAAACAAAAATAATGCTTTTCCACTTTCTTTGTCAAAACACTGATGTTTAACATATCCGAAGCGTCAGCAATGTCTTTTATTGTTCCATCTTTGAATAAGATATTGATATTATCATCGTCAGGACTGTACGTATCGGTACTAACGATTTCTTCACCTAAAAAGTATGTTGCATCGTTAATATTTATTCCAAAATGTCGGGTGTATTGTTCTAAATACTGATTTTTAATTTCATTTTTAACCGACTCGGCACTTATCAACACTTTAAAAAGTCGCCTGTTTGTAAATGCCTTGCATAAAGTTGACAGAACGATATCGGAATGAGACGACCACACCTTGATAGCACTTATCAGATCCGAATCATCGAGCATGGCAAAATGTTCCAATGCGTCGCCGGTAAGTCTGAAATTTTGTTTATGAATCTCATTATAAAGAAAATAATGCAACGCCGGTGTTGCGAAAAGTACAACCCCTTTACTTGCCAACTCTTTGGCTCGTTTCAAAATATTCAATAACATTTGCTCGGCAGCCACCGATGTTTTGTGCAAATAAACCTGCCAATACATCAACCGTCGCGCCACCAGAAATTTTTCGATAGAATAAATTCCTTTTGCCTCAATGACCAGTTGATCATCATGAATATTCAACATTTTTATAATGCGAGCAGCTCCGATAATTCCTTCACTTACGCCCGAATAGAAACTGTCGCGACTTAAATAATCCAACCGGTCCATATCCAACTGACTGGAAACCAATTGATGTAAGAATTTTTTAGGATACACATTGGTGAAAATTTCCAACGTCATATCCAGTTTACCATCCATCTCGGCATTTATCTTTTGCATCATCCACAACGAAATTTCTTCGTGGTTGATTCCATACACTAAACTATGCTCCAACGTATGCGAAAAAGGTCCATGACCAATATCGTGTAGCAAGATGCAAGCCCGCACCGCTTCAGCTTCTGGCGGTGTTATTTCGTGTCCTTCCTGTTGCAGTTGTGCGATGGCTTCCCCCATTAGATGCATTGCACCCAACGAATGTTGCATGCGGGTGTGTTGCGCTCCCGGATATACAAACGACGAAAGCCCCAATTGCTTAATTCGCGTTAGTCGCTGAAAGTACGGATGCTGAATGATATCGTACAAAAAATCGTTTGGAATATTGATAAATCCGAAAACCGGATCGTTGATAATTTTGCGCTTATTTGGTTTTTTCATATTGTTTGGTTGATTACATCAGGTTAGATAAATTTGACTTATCCGAATACTAAGTAGATGGGACAATATATTGCACATTTTATTAGTTATAAATAGATTGTGGATTTGGTGAGAGAATATTGCTTCATGTATTTGATAATCAAATTGCTGAAAGCAATATTGAAATCCGTTTTTTTTAATCCGCCTAATCTGCGAAAATCTGCGTTCTATTTTTTTTATAAATTAAATACGACATTATTTACTATCACTTACTTATATCACCGTTCCACAAAGCCTTTAAGAATTCGCTAGCCGGAAATATCTCAACACCATTTAAAACTCGCTTGTTTTTATCCATGGAAACAACTATTGTTCGTGCCTGCGGAAAATCTTCGAGAAATGCCTTTAATCCTTTTAAATGTCTTGCATTTACTTCATTGCTCGATTTTATTTCTATGGCAATGCGTCCATGCCCAATGATAGCATCCACTTCGTATCCACTGCTGGTGCGCCAATAAGTTAAGGCTTCATCTGAGTTTTGGTAATTTAGGTATGCAATAAGTTCTTGAATAATAAGATGTTCAAAAGCATGACCAAAAGCATCGGTACCCTGTTGAATATTTTTTCTATTACACAAATAATTGGCAACACCTACATCAAAGTAATAGAATTTTGGCGCTAAAATAGCTCTTCTTTTTTGCGTAGCACTAAAACCAGGTATTAGATAGCCGATTAATGTATCTTGAAGTATTTCAAAATATTCTTTTACTGTACGGTGGTCAATACCACAATCTTGCGCTATGTTTTTATAAACCACCATTTCGGTATTGCTATATGCAGCAACCTCTAAAAACCGCGAAAAAGAGTTTAACTTTCTAGAAATAGCTTCTTCTCTGATTTCCTCGTTCAGGTAAACGCCTATATAAGCCCGAAATCGTTCCCATGGATTGTTCACAGCATAATGTCTGGGAATCATGCCATTATTCACAGCCTTTAGAATGTCAAAGTCAGGAATTTCGGCACTTACCAATGGGAACAGTGTTTTTTTTAACGCTCTTCCTCCCAGTAAATTAGCTCCTATTCGTTTCAATTTTCTAGGACTGGAACCGCTGAGTATAAATCGAAGCTTTTTCTTGTGAATCAGCCGTTGAACTTCGTCTAATAACTGAGGAACTTTCTGAATTTCATCAATAATCACCAATTCACCTTCTAAGGCAGTCTCAAGTTCTTCACTCAGTAACGAAGGACGTCGGAATAGCCGTTCAAATTCAGTGGATTGCAATAAATCATAATATCTTGCATTTGGATACTGATATTCTAATAATGTTGTTTTCCCAACCTGACGAGCACCCCATAAAAAAATACTATCATTATTATCACTTTCGAGCAGTAGTTTTCGTATATACATGATTCATTTTGTTATTATATCATGATAAAATTACATTAATTGCTGCAAATATAGCATTTTTAGAAACCAAAACAATTTTTCCTGCAAATTTTATAATTGAACGAATCGTTTAAAACCTTTGCCATTGATGGAAATATTCAATCTATAATTTTCCCAAAGTTCTTAACTTTGGGAAAATTATAGTTACAAACTATTTTCCAATATCTCCACCAGCCATTTCCAACACTTTTGGGTTGAACTAATACTCAACCGTTCGTCCGGTGAATGAACGCCGTACATTTGCGGTCCAATGGAAATCATATCCAAGTGCGGATATTTTTCAAGGAAAAGTCCGCATTCTAGTCCCGCATGTATGGCCCGAATTTTTGGTTCTTCGTCAAACAGTTTTTTGTAGCTTTCCTGTGCGGTTTTCAGTATGTCCGATTTTAGGTTGGGTTTCCAGCCCGGATAACCATCACCGTGCGTGGCAGTTGCTCCTGCCAAAGTCATTACAGCTTCCACCTGATGTGCAATATCGTATTTTGCCGAATCGACTGAACTCCGCTGACTTGTGGTAATTAAAATCGTATTGTTGGGTTTCATTTTTATTGAAGCCAGATTGGTAGACGTTTCCACCAGTCCGGGCATATCCTTACTCATGGCTTTCACTCCATGCGGACAAGCGTATAATACATTCAATAAGGCATTTGAAGTTGTTTTATCAATAGCCATTTCGGGTTGTGTTTCCGATTCAAGATTGATCTGCATGTTCGGTTCAATTTCGCCCAGTTCTTGTTCTAAATCAACAATATACGTATTGAGCATGACACGGATATTTTCTTTTTCGGAAAACGGAACCGAAACGGTAGCCGTTGCTTCTCGTGGAATGGCATTTCGCAGATTGCCGCCATCAAAATTATGAATGCGCACATCCATTTTTTTATTCACATCCCAAAGGTATCGGTTCAGAATTTTATTGGCATTACCTCTGCCCTTATCAATATCGTCACCCGAATGTCCACCTGTCAGACCTTTCACCGAAACACTAAATGTAAAATACCCGTTGGGAGATTTCTCCGCTTTAAAGGGCAGAATAGCTGTAGTGTCAATTCCTCCCGCACAACCCACGAAAATTTCACCATCATCTTCCGAATCAAGATTTATCAACACTTCTCCTTTTAATAATTTTTTATCAAGAGCAAACGCACCAGTCAGTCCGGTTTCTTCATCTGCAGTAAATAAACATTCCAATGCCGGATGTTTTAAATTATCAGAAGCCAAAATGGCTAGCATCAACGACATACCTATGCCATTATCTGCACCTAAGGTTGTTCCTTTAGCTTTTACCCAGTCACCATCTATATAAGTTTGAATAGGATCGGTATCGAAATTAAAGGAGATGTCACTGTTTTTTTCACAAACCATATCCATATGTGCTTGCAGTATCACCATTTTATGGTTTTCGTATCCAGCAGTGGGCGGCTTGCAAATCAACACATTGCCAGTGGCATCCACTTTGGATTCTAATTTATAATTTTCGCTAAATGCTTTTAGATAGGCAATTACTTTTTCTTCTTTTTTCGACGGACGTGGAATTTGAGTAATATCATGAAAAAAATTCCATACCAATTCGGGTTTCAGTGTTTTCATAGGTGTATTTTTTATAAATAATGATTATATTTCAGAAATTCGAACTACAAAGATAGAAAAAAGTAAATGTGAAAAGCTATTTTATTTTTTAAAATAAATTGAAGTAGTCTTAATTTTTTTAGAAAGTCAATAATTCTATATTTTTTGACTTAGAAGAAGTCACATGTTTATAGATGAATCATTTTTATTGTACCATTCGACCTCATCGAGGTCGAATAGATGTTTCAAAAATGAGTGCTATAAAGATTAAATTCCTTCAGAATTCATAAAACAAAAAGTCAAGACTTCATTTTTAAAGTAGCTAATAACAAAACATGTAAAAAGTCCAATCTGTTTAAAACAGATTGGACTTTTTGCAAAATTTAAAGATCGAATTAATAAGCTTTTTCTGCATTTTTTGGAATGCTGATTTTTCTGGCAGAAACCAGACTTGGAGTATTAAATTTATAGGTCATTGAATAGGTGTTGTCTCCTGTTGAGCGGTATTCTTTGGTATGAATTACCAGTTGCAACGAGTCGTTTGTGGCATTCGATTGCAATGACCTTAAATCGAAGGATGCCATTCCCCACTTCGAAATGGAAGGATAATCGCCGTTTGCATTGTGTCGGAATTCCAGATGGATTTTATTGTCGGTATATGTTTTTGTACTATCCGAAATAAGACTTATAAAATGGATTTTATTATATCCCGGATAACTAAATTCTACATTTAGATAATCACTTCCTATCCACATTTGTCTGATTTCAATCTGGTCATTTCCAATACTGTCTTGTTGGACCGGTTTAATTCTGAAAATGCCTTTTGTTAGTATTTCATATACATCAATTAATTTCACATCGTGATTGTAAGTGCTGGTGTCACTCTTGTTCGAAAGAATTACATAGTTGGCAATAACCCGCTGTCCATCTTTCGGACGATAATATCTCAAGTCCGATACCATAGTGTATAGCCGTTCTTTATTATCCAGATTCAGAAAGAATTTGGTGCTTTGTGCCGAATTGTCCACAGTAGCTATATCTGACAAATCATTTTCATACATATTTTCATTTTCGCGGTTACAAGACAGTAACAATGCTGAAGCCATAATTACGAATATCAACTTTTTCATAACTCAAAATAATTAAATTGGTTTGTAATAAATAAATTTTGGATGTAAATTTTATCCATTTTAAATATAGATGAAATGTTGAGTAAAAACGTTGCATTATGTTTGAGAATCAAACGTAGACAGTAATATTTAAATTGAGTCCTAACAGGTGGGGTGTAAAAAATCTACAATTAATTGAGAATAAATACGTTCAAAAGTATTGTGTCTGATGAAATCAATATTCAATATAAAAAACAATAATAGAACACTGACGGAGTATTCTGATGTGCCGACTTGATGGCATTCGCTGATTATGAAGGATTTAAAATATTTATTACGGATTTAGAACCCCGATAAATCGGGATTGATATAGCGAAAATCATTCCGACTTGTTGGAATTCTTAACGTTTTAAATCCGCTTAACCAGCGTAAATTTGTTCTAAACGCCTATGCCAAATAACTTTTTTCTAAAAATCACTTTTACAGGCATTCATTCCTGTTTTTACTGAAATTCTTTTTTGAGTGATTCCACCCAATCCTTCACCCTTTTATCCGTTTTTTTCGCCTGGTTTTCTACATCGATGACTAAACCGACAAATTTTTCATCCTTAAATGCTAATGAGTGATTAAAATCATACTCTTCTGCAGAAGTAAATCCCACAATTTTAGCTCCGACCTTTTCGAATACTTCAGCCAGTATACCAATACCATCCACAAAATTATCGGGATAATCCTTCTGATTGCCAAGTCCGAAAATTGCCACTTTCTTATTTTTCAAATCCAAGGTATTCAGCAAAGGCATAAGTTCGTCCCATGAATTGGGAAGTTCACCGTCAAACCAGGTGGAAGTGCCTGCAATCAGATACTTGTAGCTCTCGAATTCCTTTTTCCATGCATCTTCAACGGTTACAAGATCAATTTCGTTGTCACCAAATGCTTCCTGTATCTTCTTTGCTACATTAGCTGTTTTTACAGTGTTTTTGCCATAAAATAATCCTATCTTCTTCATACAATAATAATTGTTTATTTAAATTTGTAAACAAAAAAGTTCACTTGACTTTTTTCATTAATATAACAACAAATCTTTGGCAGCTTTATAAATCCGTTCTTCATCAATAAGAATTGCTTTCTCCAATATTGGATGAAATCCGACAGGAGTAAACAATGAACCGACACGCTGAACTGGAGCATCCAGGTATTGAAACATTTCTGTTCCTATCATGGCTGCAATCTCAGCTCCAAATCCGGAAAAAACTTTGTCTTCATGCACAATAAGCACTTTGCTGGTTTTTTTTACCGATTTGAAAATTGTTTCTTTATCAAGCGGTATCAGTGATCGTATATCAACTACTTCAACACTCATATTCTCTTCTTTATAAAGTTTTTCTGCCACATTCAGACAAAAATGAGTTGTATTACCATAAGTGATAATGCTGAGATCGTTTCCTTCTCTTCGAATACGGGCTTTTCCAAAGGGTACCTCAAAATCGTCAGGAACATAAGTTGCAGCACTTACGGCATTATACAAAGCCTTTGGTTCCAGAAAAAGCGTAAATCCTTCTGAACGCATACTTGTGCGCAGCAATCCTGCGGCATCATCAGCAAATGAGGGATAGACAATTCGTGCGCCGGGAAGTGTACTCAATGCACCTTCAATAGTTTGTGAATGATACAATCCACCTCCGATATATCCTCCTGAGGCAAGACGACAGGTGATGTTTGGTGCAAATTTTCCGTAGTTACGCCAGTATTCGTGCGTACATTCAACATATTGCTCTACGGCAGGCCAAAAATAATCGGCAAATTCTGCCCCTTCTATAACAATGTGTATTTTAGGGTCAAAACGACTCATTCCATTTGCAGTACCAACAATGTAATCTTCAGCAATAGGTGCGTTGAAAACACGTTGTATCCCAAATTCCTGCTGCATGCCTTTTGTCACATTAAACACGCCACCTTTATCTTTGTTTGCAACATCCTGCCCCCAAAGAAAAGTGTCCGGGTTTCGGCGAAACTCAACTTTCAGAACTTCATTAATAGCGTTTATCATGGTTTTTTTTTCACCTTCCTCCGTATGTGTTCCGTCCACATATTTTTCTGGCATATAGGGTTCGGGAAGTACAAAATCCTCTACAGTTGCAGGATCAGGGTCGGGCGCTGCTATTGCTTTCCGACTGGCTGCACTTAAATCCTTTTTGGCTGTCTCCTCAATCTCTTTCAACTCTTCTTCCGTAAGCCTTTTATAGCGTAACAACATTCGACGGAATTTTTGGAGTGGATCAGCCGCCTTAACATATGCCAATTCGTTTTCGTCGCGGTACAATGAATGTTTATCCGAATTGGAATGAGAACCTATACGAACACAGTTAGCCTGAACAATTACAGGATTACTTGTGGAAATGGCATATTCACGCGCTTCAGTCATTGCATTCATGGAACTGAAAACATCTTTTCCGTCACAATGAATAATTTTAAGGTTTTTAAAACCCGAAAAATTATCAGCGAATTTACGATTAGCCGTTTGATCTTTTTTGGCAAGGGAAATACCGTATCCGTTATCCTGAATGATAAAAATGACGGGTAGCTTTTCGGTACTTGCGCCATTAATTGCTTCATAAACAAATCCTTCAGACATACTTGCTTCTCCGTGTGACGTAATAGCCACACCTTTTTGTTTGTAATATACCATGGCTCGTGCCACTCCTACTGCATGTAAATCTTGTGTGGCAACGGCAGAGGAAGTATTTTCGATATGCCATTCCCTTTTGGCAAAATGGCTGGAAGCATGTCGTCCTGCACTAGTTAAGTCAGTTGCTTTCGACAAGCCGTTCAAAATAATTTCCTCGGCAGTAATGCCAGCAGAAAGAGCAGTGAGTAAATCACGATAATAAGGGAAAAGAAAATCCTCCTCTCTTTTGAAAACCTGTCCAATTGCCAGTTGGATGCCATCGTGCCCTGCATAAGGTGCATGAAATGACCATCCCAAAGATTGAAGAAGATAGTTGGGTGCTTTATCATCAATTGCACGTCCCAGTGTCATCAAATGATACCATTTTTTGAGTACCTTTTTGTCTGTTGTCTTTATATCAAACTTTTCCATAATAAGTTATATTTTTTTTACCGGTTGTTTATTTTTAAGCTTCCCAGTTTTCAAGATTGTCGGCAATTTGTTTTAGAAATGCACCTGCAACTGCTCCGTTAATAATCCTGTGGTCGTAAGAAAGTGAAAGATACATTTTATGTCTTATGGCAATCACGTCACCTTCCGGAGTCTCGATCACAGCAGGTTTCTTTTCAATGTATCCCACCCCTAATATTGCCACTTCGGGTTGATTAATAATGGGTGTTCCGATAATATTCCTGAATGTTCCGAAATTAGTTATGGTGAATGTTCCACCCTGAATATCTTCGATTGTCAGTTTATTGCCACGTGCTCTGAGTGCTAGCTTATTAATTGCCTGAGCTAGTCCTCTAATATTTAACTTGTCAGCATCATGAACAACAGGTACAATCAGGTTTCCATCAGCGAGCGACACGGCTATACCCATATTTATTCGTTTCTTCAAAATGTATTTATACCCGTCAACCGAAGAGTTTACTTTTGGAAATTCTATTAATGCTTTGGTGGTAGCTTCAACAATGGCAGGCATATAGGAGAGTGAAATGCCTTCTTGTTTTAAAAATGCTTCTTTATTTTTATTCCGCCAGTTCACTAATTTTGTAACATCAACTTCAACAACAGTTGTGACGTGTGCTGACACTTTTTTGGACATTACCATTCTGTCGGCAATTATACGACCGATATTATCCATGTCTTTTATTTCTGTATCTTCATCTGCGAGTTTAGTTTCCGGTTTAGCATCAGATACAGCCTTTTTCTGATCAACAGGTTTTTGTGGCTGAGATTCGGGTTCAGCTTTCTTTTCATCAACCGGAGCAGTTGCCTTACTCTCCTTTTGTGAGATGTGATTGTTAAGGTCTTTTTTACTCAATCGTCCGAGATAACCAGTTCCGGTTATGTTATCCAACTCGTTGGTAGAGATGTTTGCTTCTTTGGCCAGACGTAGTACTACCGGTGAGTACCAAGGGCTATCTTCGTCTTTCTCTTCGCTTTTCCCCTTGTTTTCCTGTGTCTGTTTATTTTCCGAAGTTTCAACGGGTTTTTCTTTTTCAGAAATTTCATGAGACTCAGTCTTTAATGGTACTGATGCCTTTTTTTCAGTTTCTGTAGTTGTCGACTCCTTTTTTTCTAGTTCATCGCTGGACACTTCATTTTCTTCTGAATCTTCATTTTCTTCTGAATCTTCTGAACCTTCAAGTTGTATAAGTGCTACAACTTGTCCGATGGGTACAACATCTCCTTCTTTGGAAATGATTTTTAGCACAGTACCATTTACAGGTGAAGGAATTTCAGCATTTATCTTTTCTGTTGTAACTTCAAACAGGACATCATCTTCACTGACTTTATCTCCTTGTTTTACCGACCAACTTACTATTGTTCCTTCAGTGATACTTTCACCTAATTTTGGCATTTTAATTTCGAAAGCTGACATATTATTAAGATTTATAATTAAAACAACTTAACTATCTGAATGTTTTGAATTTTTTCTAATTTAGAATTTTGGCTCTGTAGTTCCAATCCCTGGTTTCATATTTTTTCTGCTTTAAACTGTTTATTGAAGCTATATCATCTTCGCTAAACTGATATATTTTGTTGGTTGACTCAAGGCCTATAAATTGTTTCATAATCATTTTTTTGAATTCACTTATAGATAATTGAGTTGTCAAATGGTTTTCGATATTGGTTACCGGACTTCTTACGGATCTAACATTATGCCATGGATGCAACACTTCATATTCGTTTAAATTTGCGTTTTGGTTATCCAGACTTAATATTAAATCAGTCAGATTTGATGAAAAAAGCAACGTTGCATGATACAACGTTTTATTTCCCCTGATATATTGAGCACTTCCCGATATTTTTAATCCTTCAATATACAATCCTCGTCGGTTGTCCGATTGTGCTTTAATGCCAATGGTTGTTAGAAATTGCAGCATTTGTCGGGCGTAATTGTCAAAATCCGGCTTGTTTCCCTGTGCGATAAAAGTAAGATTTACATTCCCCAGATCCTGATAAACGGTACCACCTCCCGAAAATCTTCTGACTACCTTTATATTTCTTTCTTTTATTACTTCTGCATTTGCTTCCAGCATTAGATTTTGATTTCTGCCAATGATCACGCAAGGCTCATTTTGCCATAACATGAAAACCGGATCAGAAAAATTTCTGAAAAGATATTCTTCAGCAGCTATATTGAAATAGGCATCGGTAAAGGTGTTATCAATAAATAACATTCAATATGTTTTTAAAATTAATTTAAGTTATTGAAATATTTAATATCATGTTCAGATTTTTTCCCAGTCGCTTGATGGCTTTTCAAGCGACTAGGAAGTCGCTTGTTCCCCTTAAAAAAAACATCAATATAACTTATCAATAATTATTGTTGATTACTTAGATATTCAAAATTTCATGTATTATTTCCGAAACTGTTGGATGTGGGAAAACTATTTTTTTGAATTCTTCCACCGTAAATTTACGCTCAATTGCCATACCGGCAATTACAATCAGTTCGGAGGCTGGATTGCCAAGCATATGACAACCAATGATATGATCTCCGGCATCAACAATTATTTTACACAATCCATTACCCGCCTCATTTTCTGCCATAAACCTGCCTGAGTAGGTCATAGGCAATTTCAATAATCGATAATATGTTCCATTCGTCTTCAGTTCCTCTTCTGTCGCTCCTACACCTGCAAATTCAGGATTGGTATAAACAACTGCCGGAATCGAATCGTAGGTCATTTTATCGTCGAGACCGGATAAATGATTGATAGCCACTTCACCCTCGCGCATGGCAGTATGTGCCAGCATGGAATATCCGGTAATATCACCGCTGGCAAAAATACGTGGGTGACTTGTTTGCATAAATTCATTCACTTTAACGCCGTTTTTCAGAAGTTCTACATTGAAATTTTCAAGCCCGATATTCTTAATATTCGCTTTTCTGCCAACACTTACCAATATTCTTTCGGCATCTATAGTAGTAACTTTGTCCCCTTTTTCTACAATAACCTGATGACTGTTGACTTCTGTTACTTTTGAATCCAAATGAAATTCAACACCTTTTTTGCTGTATCCGGTTCTGAGCATTGCTGACATTTCTTTGTCCATAGTTCCCAAAATTTCCGGCAACATTTCTATAACAGAAACTTTTACACCCATACTATTGAAGAAAGAGGCGAACTCCATACCAATGACTCCGCCACCAATTATGGCAAGCGTTTTCGGGAGTTCTTTTACGTCCAATGCTTCTCTGGATGTCCAGTAACTTATTTCGGATAACCCTTTTATTGGTGGAATGATTGTTTCTGACCCTGTACAGAGAAGTATATTACTGGATAAATAAATTTCATCACCGCAGGAAATACTGATATTCTCGTCTTCTTCACCTTTAAGAATGGCTTCTCCTTCAATAATCGTAACTCCATTTGCCTTCAGTTTCATTTTTACACCGGCAGTCAGCTTTTTAACTGTCTTGTTTTTTCGACTGATTATTTTTTCCAGATCAAAAGTGGTGTTTCCCTCCACTATGATGCCATATTTGTCAGCCGTTTTTGCACTATCAAGTATTTTTGCTGAGTAGAGCAGGGTTTTGGAAGGAATGCAACCAATATTTAAGCACACACCACCTATAAATTCTTTCTCAAAAAGTATCGTTTTGAAACCGTTCACAGCTGCTTTCTCAGCTGCGTTATAGCCGGCTGGTCCGCCACCAATAATAGCAATATCGTATTTCATAGACGCTGAATGATTTATTTGTAATTCTGAAAAATAAAATCCTATATAATTTTAGAAAGCGGCTTGATTGAGTATTTAAAATTAAATTTTTCTCTTGGCCAATGCAATCACAAAACATAATTGTTACTATTAAACACGCTTAAAGTGAACATTGTTCTGAAAAACTTTTTGAGCACTACTTGATTTTATTATTAATGTTTTTTTTATTGAAATTTTATACTTGAAAAATGTATGTTGCTATTATTGCATTTTATTGTGAGTTACTAAGTTTTTCTAAAACATAAGTAATCAACAATTGATATGTTTTATTGATGTTGTTTTTAGGGGATAAGCAACTTTCTGGTTGCGTGGTAGCTATTCAAGCGACTGGGAAGTTGCTTGTCCCTCAAAAAATCAAAACATATTATTAAACACTATTAGCTCCTTATATGTTTTAATGAATTAGTATTTATAGAAACTATTGTCTTTTTCATTTGTTTAACTGAGAGGTCATTATGTATTTAAACTTTAATTTTATAAACAATGAAAATCAGAATTGAACACGATACGATGGGCGAAGTAAAAGTTCCTGCGGACAAATACTGGGGAGCTCAAACAGAGCGATCGAGAAATAATTTCAGAATTGGCACTGAAGCAAGTATGCCGAAAGAAATTATTTACGCATTTGCTTACCTCAAAAAAGCAGCAGCACATACCAATTTTGAATTGGGTTTTTTATCATCAAAAAAATGCGAATTAATTTCAAAAGTGTGTCAGGAAATTCTGAATGGAAAGCTCGATGATCAGTTTCCATTAGTAATTTGGCAGACAGGCTCAGGAACTCAAAGTAACATGAATGTAAACGAAGTGATAGCTTCACGCGCACATGTCCTGAATGGAGGCAAACTGACCGATGAAATTAAAGTACTTCACCCGAATGACGATGTAAACAAATCCCAATCGTCAAACGACACGTTTCCCACAGCGATGCACATAGCAGCTTACAAAATGGTTGCAGAAATTACTCTTCCCGGAATGCAAAAACTACGTCAAACGTTTTCTGAAAAATCAGAAAAATTTAAGGATATTGTAAAAACTGGTCGTACTCATTTTATGGATGCTACTCCACTGACCCTTGGTCAGGAATTTTCGGGTTATGTGCAGCAAATTGATAATTCAATGCGTGCTATTCGTAACGCTCTGGAAATGGTACGTGAACTAGCTATTGGCGGTACAGCTGTTGGTACAGGGCTAAATGCACCCAAAGGTTATGCTGAACTGGTTGCCGCTAAAATTGCAGAATTTACCGGTTATCCATTTATTACAGCTCCTAACAAATTTGAAGCACTGGCTGCACACGATGCAATGATAGAATTAAGCGGAGCTTTAAAACGAGCAGCTGTATCACTTATGAAAATTGCCAATGATATTCGTATGCTGAGTTCCGGTCCACGTTGTGGCATTGGTGAACTTATTATTCCCGACAACGAGCCGGGTTCTTCCATTATGCCGGGAAAAGTAAACCCCACTCAAACAGAAGCAATGACTATGGTTTGTGCACAGGTAATGGGCAACGATGTAGCGGTAACAATCGGCGGTGCCACCGGTCATTTCGAACTCAATGTATTTAAACCCTTGATTGCATCCAATGTATTACAATCAGCCCGTTTGTTAGGAGATTCCTGTGTTTCTTTTAACGATAAATGCATTTTGGGAATAGAACCAAACTATGAAATTATAAAAATGCATCTCAACAATTCGTTGATGCTTGTGACGGCACTGAACTCACATTTAGGATATGACAATGCTGCTAAAATTGCAAAAAAAGCACTAAAAGAAAATAAAACGCTCAGGGAAGCTGGCATTGAGCTGGGTCTCTTAACCAACGAACAATTTTCTGAATGGGTAGACCCAACCAAAATGGTGTAATTTGGTTAGAAAAGAATGCCATAATCTACTGGTTCTATTTTTAGGGATATTTTACATAAATTAATCAAAAAGTCAACCGACAAGCTTTCAAACTTTATAACTTTCAAACTTTACAAACTCAACGAACTTTTTTGTATATTTGCACTTTATCCAAAAATGGACAAAAAGTGTAAATTTTCAGCATGTTATTCTCAGAACTCATTGGTCAATACGATATAAAAAAACGCCTGAAACGCACGGTTGCCGAACAGCGGATACCGCATGCACAGCTTTTGCGCGGACCGTCAGGTGTTGGAAAACTCGGACTTGCCATAGCGTATGCTCAATATATTTGTTGCGAAAATCGCTCGGAGAAAGATTCATGTGGTGCGTGTCCCTCGTGTGTGAAGTATAAAAAACTGGCTCACCCCGATTTGCATTTTGTCTTTCCTGTGATAAAACCGGGTAATAGAACTTCGGTGGTTTGCGACGATTTTATTACTGAATTCAGAGCGCAGATTTTAAAAAACCCTTATTTTAGTGTGAATAATTGGTATGCAACCATTTCGGACGATGCTAAACAAGGTTTGATCTATTCCAACGAAAGTGAAGAAATTCTACGTAAGTTAAGTCTCAAAACTTACGAATCAGAATATAAAATCATGATAATTTGGCTGCCCGAAAAGATGCACAGCACATGCGCCAACAAATTATTAAAAATACTGGAAGAGCCGCCAGAGAAAACATTATTTCTGATGGTTTCAAACGAACCCGATCAAATCATCACCACCATTCTATCTCGTACACAACACATTCATGTCCCAAAATTGGCTGACAATGAAATTATTGAAATGCTATTGAAAGATGATGAGCTGGATGTGAACGAGCACGATGCGTTAAATATAGCCCGTATTGCCAATGGAAGTTATCTGGAAGCATTGGCCATTTTAAACGAAGGCGACGAAAACAAAGTTAACTTTGAACGATTTGTAATGGTGATGCGTTTAGCATGGCAGGTTGGTAACAAAAAAGATCATGCCTCGCTCAAAACGTTACGTAAATGGGCCGACGATATGGCGGCAAGTGCCATTGGACGGGAGCGTCAGAAAAACTTTTTAAGTTACGCCCAGCACATGACCCGCGAAAATTTTATACGAAATTTACAGGAAAAAAATCTTAATTATTTGACAACATACGAAGCCGACTTTTCGCAACGCTTTTCGCCTTTTATCAATGAACGAAATGTGGAGGATTTGATGACCGAATTTGCACTGGCTGAACGACAAATAGAACAAAACGTAAATGCAAAAATGATTTTCTTTGATTTAACATTGAAAGTTATTATGCTACTTAAGAGATAGTAAAAAGTTTATAAAGTTCATAAAGTTCATAAAGTTCATAAAGTTCATAAGGTTTATAAAGTCAATTCAACTTTACAAACCTACAACTTTACAGACCTACAACTTTACAGACCTACAACTTTACAAACTTTCAACTTTATAAACTTTACAAACTAAAAGAATGGATTATACACTCAATACAGGCGGTTGCCGCATGAATAAAAAAGGTTGCAATCGCAATTCAAACCAAAAGCTCGCTACTTTCGACTGGTTGTGCGACCTGCCCGAAACTCAGAAAGAAACTGACTTTGTGGAAATACAATTTAAAAATACCCGAAAAGGATATTTTTTGAACAACACCAAGATTCCCCTCGAAAAGGGCGATATGGTGGCCGTGGAATCTTCTCCCGGACATGATATTGGTGAAGTAACGCTGGTGGGGAAACTGGTTTTATTGCAAATGCGTAAAAACAATGTGCATCCCGATAAAATTGAAGTTCGCAGGGTTTACAGAAAAGCAAAAGAAACCGATTTGGAAAAATACCAGGAAGCCAAAGCCAAAGAGCAGGAAACGATGATAAAATCACGCCAGATTGCTGAGAATCTGAAATTGAACATGAAGATTGGCGATGTGGAATTTCAGGGTGATGGAAATAAAGCCATTTTCTACTACATTGCTGATGAGCGTGTTGACTTCCGTCAGTTGATAAAAGTATTTGCCGAAACATTCCGTGTTCGCATAGAGATGAAGCAAATTGGAGCTCGTCAGGAAGCTGGTCGTATTGGTGGCATTGGTCCTTGCGGGCGTGAATTGTGTTGCTCGGGTTGGATGACAAATTTCAACTCTGTATCGACCAGCGCAGCTCGTTATCAGGATATTTCGCTCAATCCGCAGAAATTGGCGGGACAGTGTGCAAAATTGAAATGTTGCATGAATTACGAACTGGATTCATACATGGATGCTATTAAGGATTTTCCGTCGAAAGAAATTCAATTGGAAACGCTTGACAACACCTATTATCATTTTAAAACAGATGTATTCAAAGGGTTGATATCCTATTCTACCTCTCAAAATTTTGGAGCAAATGTAGTAACTGTGTCAGCAAAACGAGCTAAAGAAGTAATTGCTTTGAACCGAAAAGGACAAAAACCTGATTTGCTTGATGATCATTCGGAAGATGAAGTGAAACCGGTAGTAATTGACTACGAAAACGGAGTAGGACAAGATAGTTTGACACGTTTCGATACGACAAAAAAACGTTCGAATAACAAGAATAAACGTCCGAATAATTCTAACAATTCTAATAATACAAACAATCGTCCTCAACTTGCCCGACCCGAACAGAACGAAAATAAAGGAAATAAATTGAGATTTCAAAAACCAATAAAGAAAAATAACACTGGTGAAGAACCTAAAGAATAAATTTAAAAACGGAGTAATCCTGAGTTCATTATTGTTGATTGCCTGTACCAGTAATGATGCTTTTTTTCAATACAATACCATTGCTCCAGAAGGTTGGAATAAGGACAGTTTGTGCGTTTTCGACATTCCAATATCGGATGAAAATTCTACGTATAATGTATACGTAAATGTTAGGAACAGAGGAGAATACCCTTATCAGAATTTGTGGTTATTTCTACAAAAAATGTCACCCGACAGCGTTATTTTAAATGATTCGATTGAACTTTATCTGGCTGATCAACGTGGAAAATGGCTTGGTTCCGGAATTGGTTCTGTACTCGAAATGCCTGTTTTATACCAACAAAATGTAAAGTTTCCAACAAAGGGAAAATATCAATATAAAATTGGACACGGCATGCGCGATACAGTGTTGATGGGGATTAATGATATTGGAATGCGGGTGGAGAAAGTGGGTAGTAGTAGGTAGTATTTAGTAGGTAGTTTATAGTAGATAGTTTAAATCATGTAAGACCGGCAAACTAGTCTGAAAATTAAAGAAACAAATAATTTTTATAATCGCAAATTCGTGAAATTCGTAGTTTGTTTCTTAGAAGTTTGATGTGAGTTAAATTAATTAGTCTGAAATCTAATCTCTTGATTCTTAGTTCTTGATTTTTGATTCTCTAGTCTAAAATAAATTGTAAATCGAAAAGAAGGTGGGTAAAAATAAATTGGCAAAATTTGCCGATATGGAGGAGTTTTCGCATGTGTTTCAGGTTTCATCACATTCATTACGTGAAGGAAAATCGTTCGAAATGAAAGGAAAATGGAATGAATTGTTTTTTAAAAATGATCATCCCATTGTGTTGGAATTAGGTTGCGGAAAAGGCGAATATACCGTTGGATTAGGACATCTTTATCCCGAAAAAAACTTTATTGGTGTCGATATTAAAGGGGCTCGTTTGTGGACAGGAGCAAAAGACTCGTTTGAAAAAGGCATGACCAATGTGGCTTTTCTGCGTACCGACATTGAAATGATTCATCATTTTTTTGCAGAAAACGAGGTGAGTGAAATATGGTTGACGTTCCCCGATCCGCAAATGAAGAAAGTGACCAAGCGACTGACTGCTACTAATTTCATGAAATCATACCAACAGTTTTTGAAATCCAACGGCAAAATACATTTGAAAACCGACAGCAATTTTATGTTTACATATACCTGTGCCATGGTGAACATTAATCAACTTCCTGTTGTTTTCTCAACCGATAACTTGTACGAATCCGATTTGCAGGATTCCATTCTGAATATTAAAACCTATTACGAACAACAGTGGCTCGGTCGAGGTTTGAGTATTAAATACATTCAGTTTTTATTGAAAAACAAAGAGCAATTTATTGAACCAGATATTGAAATTGAACATGATTCGTACCGAAGTTTCGGGCGTAATACTATTACTGTCAAGCAGTAAAACGTCCTAAATTTAAAACTTTATAAACTTTAAAACTGTATAAACTTTAAAACTGTATAAACTCTACACACTAAAAAATTTTTCAACTCAAATGAAAATAACATCACAAAATATTCTAGATGCTTTGGTGCATGTCCGTTATCCAGGCACCGGAAAAGATATTGTTTCAACTGGCATGGTTCAAGACAATATTAAAATTAATGGCAATAAAATTACGTTCTCTATTTTATTTGATAAACTGAACGATCCATTTTCAAAATCGGTGGTAAAAGCTGCCGAACAAGCCATTATCACTTACGTTGGCGAACATATTGAAATTAAGGGAAATATTGAAATCCTGTCGCAAGAAGCACCTAAGCCCAAAGCTCCACCCATTTTAGAAAGTGTAAAAAATATCATTGCAGTATCTTCCGGAAAAGGTGGTGTTGGCAAATCTACCATTTCATCCAATTTGGCTATATCATTGGCTTCGTTGGGTTACAAAGTCGGATTACTCGATGCCGATATTCATGGACCATCCATCCCTAAAATGTTTGGAGTGGAAGATGCTCATCCCGAAGTAATTGATAAGGATGGTCGGCATACCATTATTCCCATCGAAAAATACGGGGTAAAATTACTTTCCATTGGTTTTTTTGTTGATCCCAATCAAGCATTAGTTTGGCGTGGAGCAGTTTCGAGCAATGCATTAAAACAACTCATTACCGATGCAGAATGGGGAGAACTCGACTTTTTTATCATGGATTTACCACCCGGCACAGGAGATATTCACCTCACATTGGTACAAACTTTGGGCATTACCGGTGTTGTTGTGGTGACTACTCCGCAAGATGTGGCTTTGGCCGATGCCCGAAAAGGAGTAAATATGTTTACCGGCGAAAAAGTAAATGTTCCTGTTTTAGGATTAGTAGAAAATATGTCGTGGTTTACCCCTGCTGAATTACCTGAAAACAAGTATTATATATTTGGAAAAGACGGCGGAAAACAGTTGGCCGAAGAACTGAATGTACCACTATTGGGACAAATTCCATTGGTTCAAAGTATTCGCGAAGGCGGCGATGCAGGTCGTCCAATTGCAGCAAATCAGGACAGCATATTAACCCTGGCTTTTCAGGAATTAGCCCAAAACGTTGTTGAACAGGTTGAAATAAGAAATAAAACAAAAGATCCAACCCGAAAAGTAGAAATGATAAAGTAATTGTTGATAACTTTTCCCAAAAAAAACAATCAAATGGCTTAAAAAACAATGTCATTTGATTTTTTTTGTTTAATTTTGTATGGATTAATTGTTATAGAATATTTTTTTTGAAAATATTCTCATAATTTTTAAAAATAAAAACACATCAAATATTTTTTAATCTTTTATTTATCAACTAATTAAAAAATATTATGGATTTAATTGTATGATATAAAAAATATTTTGTTCAATTCTTTTATTTTTTCTCTTAATTTTGATCTATATATTAAAAATTCAGTGGTGTTAACTGACTAATATTATCTGAGTTTTAATCTTTCCGGCCTAATGAAAAGATTTTTACTTCTGCTTTTTCTCATATCAGTAATATTAAATACATTTTCGGAAACAAATGGTTTTTCGAGATGGTCAATCACCGCTGAATATGGATACAATTATTTTGGTGCCGATATCAATCAGAATATAATAAATTACATCCCTACTACATTTACTGATATTACTTATGGAGGCACCATTGAGTATGCTTTGACTCCAGTATGGGGTTTGGCACTTGATGGCTATTATTTTCCGTTAAGGGCTAAAAATAATAGTCCCACGGCAATGAAAATCAATACGGATTTGATTACTTCAGATTTTAATGCTACTATTAATTTTACCCGTTGGATTTTCCCTCAAACAAAAACAAAATTTTATGTTAATGGCTCAATAGGAATTGGTTATGCATATTATACTTTTGATATTAGAAATCTTGATGGAACTCCAATTCCCGGAACGGCTACATATATTGATTCAAAATACAATGGAATGACCCGTTCCATCCATTTATATGAAAATGGGCAACCAATGAAATATGGTTTAGCGGTTTCAATACCTGTAACATTTTCATTGGAATATAATTTTTCAAAACCATTTGCTTTAGGAGCAAAAGTTCATTACAGGGCATATACAAAAGATAACCTGGAAGGTGCTACAGAACTCAACACAGATGGAATCTCCAACGATTATGTTGCTGCCGGAACATTGTTTTTGCGTTATAAATTTAATTCAAAAAACAAACTTCATCTCCGGAATATAACTTGGGACGAGTTTGAACCTGATGAAGCATTGCTTTTAGCTCAAAAACTGGACAAAAAGGTGGATGAACTCAAAAACAGAGTAGATACTTTAAACAATAAAGTGGACAGTATTTTACCCAGAATTGCTAAGCTTGAAAATATATTATCCAATGATGGTCCTGATGAAGATGCTGATGGAGTGCCGGATGTTAGAGATAAATCAGCGGACACACCACCTAATACAGCGGTTGATTTTTGGGGAAAACCACTAATGATTGCAACTCCAAATTTATCAAGTAAGTCGATTGTCAATTTACCGGATGATATTCCTGCTGTATATTTTGATTTTGATCAGATTGATCTGGATAATGATGCTTTAATTACAATTCAGAAAATTGCAGCTAAAATGAAAGCAGATTCTACTCTCTATGTCGAAGTAAGAGGTTATTGCGATTATTTGGGAAACAATCCTTACAATAACTTACTCAGCCAGCGCCGCTCCGACAGAGTGAAAGCCGAGTTGGTGAAAATTTGGGGGATTCCTTTTGATCATATTATTTCTAATGGCAAAGGAAAAATTATTGAACCCCAGTCGAAATATCGTCCAAACCGAAGATGTGATTTTTTCTTTGGAAGACTTTAAAAAAATTACAAACCAATATAAAGCCTGCTAAAAGCAGGCTTTATTCGTTTTTGAAACGATTCAATTTGCTAAACGAATTTTTTTAATAAAAACGGTTTATCTTTGCGAACGAAAGTTGAAAAAAAATCTTTATCAAATAATTTGATTTATGAAACCTACCATCATTGATTTATTAAACGATAGTGTTGCTAAATATGCTAACAATCCTTTTCTGTGGGAAAAAACCACCACTGAATTTAAGCCTACTACTTATCAGGAAACAAAACAACAAGCACACATTCTGGCTGCAGGGCTAATTGAAATGGGAGTAAAGGTGGGTGATAAAGTGGCTTTGCTTTCCGAAGGCAGGAATGCATGGATTATTGGAGAATTGGGCGTTTTGCATACTGGAGCTGTGAATGTTCCACTGTCGATAAAGCTTGAAGAAAGTAACGATTTAATTTTTCGTTTGAGACATTCCGAGGCAGAATATATTTTGGTTTCGGGTGCTCAGTTAAAGAAAATCAGAGCTATAGCTGATGCATTGCCTCAAATTAAAATGATTGTGATTTTTGACGAACAACCCTCCTACGAGAAAAATGAAATAGGTTTAGCTGAATTGCAAAAAAAAGGAGAAGAGTTTTTAAAAATGAATCCGGATGCAGTTGAAAAAAGAGCAAAAGCTATATTGCCCGACAATTTGGCCAACATAAGTTATACTTCCGGAACTACTGCCGACCCGAAAGGAATAATGCTTACACATCGCAATTATACTGCTAATGTGGAGCAAGCATTGACATTAATGACCATTCCACCTACTTACCGCACACTCATTATTTTGCCATTAGACCATTGCTTTGCACATGTTGCTGGATTTTACAGCTTTATGGCTTCTGGAGCAAGCGTAGGAACAGTACAAAGTGGAAAATCGGGGATGGAAACTTTGAAAAATATTCCAATCAATATAAATGAATTGAAACCAAATTTGTTGCTAAGTGTACCTGCTCTTGCAAAAAGTTTCAAGAAAAATATAGAAAACGGCATTCGATCAAAAGGGAAAATGACAAAAATGATGTTTAATCATGCTTTAAAGGTTGCTTATTTATACAATGCCGAAGGCTGGAACAAAGGTAAAGGTTGGAGAAAAATTCTGAAACCGGAACTTGACTTTTTCGACAAAATTCTATTTTCGAAAATAAGGGAAAGTTTTGGCGGTCAACTTGAATTTTTTATTGGTGGCGGTGCACTGCTGGATATTGATTTGCAACGCTTTTTCTATGGTATCGGCATTCCTATGTTCCAAGGTTACGGATTGTCGGAAGCTACACCGATTATTTCGTCTAACGGCATGGCAAATCACAAATTGGGATCGTCGGGCTATCTGGTAAAACCAATGGAATTAAAAATATGTGATTCACAAGGTAATACATTGCCAAACTTCGTAAAAGGAGAAATTGTGATTAAAGGTGAGAATGTGATGGCTGGTTATTTTAAAAACGAAAAAGCTACTTCTGAAACCATTAAAGAAAATTGGTTACATACTGGCGATATGGGTTATATGGATAACGATGGTTATTTGTACGTGGTGGGTCGTTTTAAAAGTCTTTTGATTTCCAGCGACGGCGAAAAGTACAGTCCGGAGGGTATTGAGGAAGCGCTTTCTGATAGTTCATATTTTATCGACCAAGTTCTTCTGTACAACAACCAAAATCCATACACTTCAGCTTTGATTGTCCCAAATAAAGAGGCATTGAAACGGTATGTCAGTCGGAAAAAACCGCACCTTGATTGGAACACCAGAGAAGCTAAAGAGTTGGCATTAAATAAGCTACAGCGTGAAATAAATGAATATAAAAAAGGTGGAAAATACGAAGGAATGTTCCCAGAACGCTGGTTGCCGGCCGCCAGTGCAGTTATTGGCGAACCGTTTACCGAACAAAACGGATTGGTAAACAGTACCATGAAAATTATGCGTTCTAAAGTGGAAGAACGCTATGCAGCTCGCATTGAAGGACTTTATGTAACAGGAGCAAAGGGAATATTGAATAGTGAAAATATCGACGCAATTTCATAATTTCAAAACATTCCAACCGTATTGATATCCAATTGCAACAAAAGGTTTTCAATGAAATGGAAACAAAAATGACACAAAATTGATTATTAAATCAAATTTGTGTCAAGTATTAGTTTTTATATCAAGTTAAGTTCCTTAAGATTTTTATTTAGAAGTAGTTGGATGAAGATAAAATCCTATTTTCAAGTCAGTATATGCTTGGTTTATAGTCTTTTATTTAATTATTAATTATGCATTAACAATTATGAATTACTTTTACACGTTAAACCTAAAGTGCATAATATCACCATCGGTAACCACATATTCCTTGCCTTCAACGTTCATTTTTCCGGCTTCTTTACACGCTGCTTCCGAACCCAGTGTAGTAAAATCAGCATATTTAATAACCTCAGCACGGATAAATCCTTTTTCGAAATCGGTATGAATCACACCGGCACATTGCGGTGCTTTCCAACCACGTTCAAAAGTCCATGCACGTACTTCCTGAACTCCTGCCGTGAAATAAGTTTGCAAATCTAACAAGTGATAAGCCGCACGAATTAAACGCGCCACACCTGATTCTTTAAGACCCACTTCTTCCAGAAACATTTGGCGTTCGTCATAGGTTTCCAATTCCGCAATATCGGCTTCAGTAGCTGCTGCCACAATCAGAATTTCCGCATTTTCTTCTTTTACCGATTCGCGCAAAGCTTCCACGTAGGCATTTCCGTTTATAGCCGAGGCTTCATCCACATTGCAAACATACATCACCGGCTTGTCGGTTAGTAAATATAAATCTTTTACTAGCTTTTTGTCCAACGGATCCAGTTTTACAGTACGTGCCGATTTTCCTTGCATCAAAGCCTCTTTGTATTGCATGTAAATATCGTAGGTGGCTTTGGCTTGCTTGTCACCACCGGTTTGCGCTTGTTTTTGCACTTTGCTAATGCGACTTTCAACCGTTTCAAGATCTTTCAATTGCAATTCGGTATCAATAATTTCTTTATCGCGAACCGGATTAATGCTGCCATCAACGTGAACAATATTTTCGTTATCAAAACAACGCAACACGTGCAAAATAGCATCTGTTTCACGTATGTTCGCCAAAAATTTATTTCCCAAACCTTCGCCTTTGCTTGCCCCTTTTACCAATCCGGCAATATCCACAATTTCTACAGTTGTAGGCACAATACGTTGTGGGTGAACTAGTTCCGATAATTTATTGAGGCGTTCGTCGGGAACGGTAATAACACCAACATTTGGTTCTATTGTACAAAAAGGGAAGTTAGCAGCCTGGGCTTTAGCATTTGAAAGACAGTTGAATAAAGTAGATTTACCAACATTGGGTAAACCAACGATACCACATTGAAGAGCCATATTTTAGTTAGTTTGAAAGTTTGTAAAGTTTGAAAGTTCAAAAAGTTGATTATGGAAACAGTCAACTTTTGCGGGTGCAAAGATACGATAAAAATACAGGAGAATAAAATGATAAAAAAATTGATCGTTAAAATTCCATCTCTCATAAAACAAAAGACGAACCAACGGTCAGCCGAGCTAATTATACGAATTTTAATAAGTAATTTTTTTTTGATTCAACTAATTGGAAAGAATTATAAACTATAATTTAATAAAATGTCCAGACAATAAGTTAACAAAATCTCCGTTTTAATTTTAATTTTCTTAAAAAACGTGTTAAGCAGCTAGCTAATTTTTAATTAATAAATAAATTTCAAAAAAGTTAATTATTAAATATAAAGTTAATTAACAATGAATGTAGTTTTAAAAATAACCGCTAATTTTGTTCACAATATTAAATATAACCCGATATGTTTATGAAAAAGATGCTGATTAGTTCCCTATTGCTTCTCTCTTTCTTCTCCTTAAGTGCTCAAAAAGAAGTGTTTTTTACCACTATCGATAAAGATTCAGTTTCTATTTCAAGTATGCAAGGCATATTTATTGGACCTGCTGCGTTCCATAGTGGCTTTGGCGTTTCATTTGATGTTGGATATTTCAACGAGAAACGAATGACAAACTCAACCAGTCTGATTTTGGGTGGGAACATTTATCTCGGAAAATATATCAAATCTATTCTATATTCAGGATATTCAAATTCGAACAGTTTTTCAAGACCCATCCACGAATATGGATTTGGTATGGGTTTGACGGCTTTTGCTGAACCACGCTGGTACTTTACGTTTAAAAACCGCTACGAAAAAGGAAGAAATGTGAAACTGAATACCGGTTGCTTTTTAGGATTACCATTGGAATTAAACACCAATACGCTTTTTGCCGATTCCACAAAATTAAAATTGAATTTATTCCTATCACCTATTATCGGTTATCGATTTGCATTTTCGAACCACTTTTTTATGGAAACTTCTGCTGGATTAGGAATTTCATTATTTCATTTACCTGAAATTCAGTTAAATTCATATTTTAGGATCAAAGCAGCTTACACTTTTAAATAAACCATTTATGAAGAAAATTATTTTATTCACATTACTTTGCACAGTAACTTCTCAAGCTTTTGCACAAAAGGAAGTCTTTTTCAACAACACCAAACCGGAAGATTTGAAAGTAGAATCTTTTAAAGGTGTTGAAATACAAACAGCCTTTAATCCTTTTGCGATTTTTAATTCCCATCGATTTAACAATATACTGCCGCTTTATCTTGGATTTTTTAGTGAACAAAGAATTGCTCCGACGTGGACTTTAGATTATTCGATTGGGCTAACTGGTTCTCGTTTTAAAATGTCGATATACAATCCTGTTTTTTATGATTCAATATCAAGTTCATATTCTGGAGAATACGGTCCAAATCAAGCTTATAAAAATGGATATTCATTAACTTTAAAGGCTGGTATTGAACCACGCTGGTATTGGAATTATAAAAAAAGAGCAATAAACAATCATGCTAAATTAAATTCTGGTTGGTTTGTTTCTGCTCCATTAATGTATGAATATTCTTTATATAGCTCATATGATCAATATTTAAACTCAATCAGTAATTATAGGTCTTTAGGATATATATCTTTAAAACCCACCATTGGTTACCGACAAGCCATCACTAATAACATATTCCTGGAAGGAAGTTTTGGCTATGGAATCGGATTGTCAATATATAGTTTTAATGATAAATTTAGGTGTGGTATAACGAATGGATTTCCTGAACTAAAAATTAAAGCTGCTTACACTTTTAAATAATGAAAAACACAATTTATTTTCTATTTTTGATATTGATTGCATCTTGCGAAAATGTCCATACAGTGGATGCTCCATGGGATACAGCGTCCATTCCGGTGGTATTTTCCATCATCTCACCGAACGCACCTGTACAGGTTTACCTCAACAAAACCTATAATAGTGCAGAGGTTGTTGAGAAAAATCCGTATCCAGAAGCAACCGTTTTTATCTGCGGACCAGATAGCAACTGGAATGAACTCACTCGGCTAAAAGAAGATACATGCGTGTTTGTGGATGCTACCCATACTTTTACGGTTGAAAAAGGAAAAACCTATTCATTGAAAATTGAACTGAAAAATAAAACTGTTCATTCTCAAACAACTTTACCGACTGTTCCGGGTAAAATAGTAGAAGTTACATGTACCTATAAACCCGAAGTGGAAAATACATCATATAGTATCTCAATTAACAATAAATGGGTAAAAGTCATCGGTTTTCCAATAAACCTAAAATGCAAATTACCAACTGATAAATATTACGGATACGATTTAACTGCATTTGCCAATTCTGATATACGTTTAATTCCAGTTATTGACAATAAATATTCAACATTAGATTTTGCTTGTCCTCTCGATTCCTCAGCATTTACATTAAGATTACACACCCTGGATCCAAATTATAAGCGGTATCTTTTAGAAGGTGAAATTATTGAAATGGAAGATTTTGGAGGCAATCCCATTCTGGCAATCATTCAGAAATTTGGTGGAGTTTTGCCGCAATTCTCAAATATAGAAAATGGAGTTGGGCTGTTTAGTTGCTATGTGACGGATAGTATAAGAGTAAATATAATAAATTATCCACAACAGAATTAAAAAGCAATGAAAATAAAAATACTTTTAAGTGCGATAATTTGTTTTGCGATAACGATTTTACATGCACAGGAAAATGAAAGTCGTTTCAAAGTGTCGGGGCAGATTATTGATGCGCGCACCAACAAAGCCATCAAGAAAATTCCGATAACTGTTTTGCCTTTCAATAAAGTGTTGGAAGCCAACAATAACGGGAAATTCTTATTCAACATGCCCATTGGAACCTACTCTTTTGTGATTGATTATTATCCTTTTGACAAACAGGAAGTGAAAATCAAGTTGCAATCGGACACCACGTTGCTGATAAAACTCCAATCGCCATTTACATCTCAATATATCGAAGAAATTGAAGTTATTAGTTCAAAACCAGCCGTAGAAGAACCCGCAAGTATGGAACGCTTGGATGCGCATACGTTCCGAAATTTACCATCAATAATTGGGGAACGTGATATTATAAAAGCATTTGCACTAACTGCAGGAGTAACTTCAAGCGGCGAAGGAGCTGCCGACATGCAGGTAAGAGGCGGAACTCACGGTCAGAACTTGTATTTGTTGGATGGCATTCCCATGTTTTCAACCGAACATTTTTTCGGGTTAGTTTCGGTTTATAATCCCACCATTATTCGGAGTGCAAAACTGTATAAATCTGATTTTCCAGTAGAATATGGCGGAAAAATATCATCAGTTCTGAACGTATTGACAGATGATGCTAATTTGAAAAAATTTAAAGGTGAAGCTGAAATTGGAATGCTTACCAGCAAACTGGCTCTTAGTTTTCCATTGATAAAAGATAAACTGGCACTTTCCATTGCCGGACGAATTTCCAATTACAGTTTGGCAAATCTGGTTTCACCCTTTTTGTCCGAAAGTGCAGGAACGCGATTTTCGGTTCATTTCGGTGATATAAATTCCAATTTGCTGTGGAAAATTTCCGAAAAAGACAAATTGAAACTGACTTTTTTTAGCAATACAGACAAAATAGCTGTAAACAGTACTTACAATACAGAAAAGACGAAAGGATGGCTTGGAAATTTTCAACAAAACCTTGGACTTAACTGGTACAGAACTATTTCGGAAAAATCAGAAAATCATTTGTTAGCCTATGCCGACAGGTATGGTTATGATTTTGGTACAGCAACAAGTTATACCAACACTAATTCGAAAGAAATTATACAGATAATGACGGGTATTAATTCAGCAGGATTAGTTGATAAATTCAATTATACTTTTTCGGATAAGTGGAAAATAAACGGCGGAGCTTCTTTTAAAATCTATGGATTTTCGCCTTTTCAAATCAATCAAAATGATTCAAACATAGCAGCTATTCAACCTTCTATTCAAACCAGGCTGTTGGAAGGAGTCGCTTTTGCAAGAGGTGATTATCAAGCTTCGAAAAATCAAAATCTGACGGCAGGATTCCGTTTGAGCACGGTGGGGAATTCTGATAAAACCTATTTTAATGTGGAGCCACGGCTGGGTTACCATGGTGTTTTTAAAAATAATTACTCCATTAGTGCTTCCGTTGGTCGCATGACGCAACCGGTTCACAGAGCGGCAAATCCAGGTTTGGGGATTCCGTTTCAATTGTTTTTCCCGAGCAGTTCGTATTTAAAACCAGAAACGTCTTGGAATTTTTCGTTGGGTGGAGCAAAAGATTTCACGTTTAGCAAAAGCAAATTTTCTATCAAAGCCGATGCTTGGATTAAAGCTATGAACAATATTATAGAATTCAGGGATGGTTATGACGCACTCTATTCCACCATTGTAATGCCTCAGGAAACGGCTCTCGATCCCAAAAACTATATAACACAGGGAAAGGGAACGGCCTACGGAATTGATTTTTCGGCTGATTATACTTTGAAAAATATTAAATTTACGGCTGATTATACTTTGATGAAAGCTGTTAATCAGTTTAATGAACTGAATAATGGAAAATCCTTTGCAGCCGCTACCGATATTCGAAATTCACTATCTCTGACTTCAGAAATTAAAATCTCTGACTCTTGGACGTTTTCAGCAACTTGGCAATATATGTCGGGAAAACCAATTACTATTCCAACGAGTATTTACCTGAATCCCAATGCTAAAAGTTATAACTATGGGTTTTATTATTTTAATCCTTCAGATTATGTGCGTGTTATCACCGAACGAAATAATTACCGTACCAAAGCATTTCATAAGCTTGATGTTTCGTTTACCCATACATACAAAGCATTTAAAAAATACGACGGAACTATTTCGTTGGGATTGTATAATGTTTACAATCAGTCAAATCCGTATGTTTATTATATTGATGTTCAGAAAAATGTTGACAACAGCTATAAGCCAACACTTAATTATTTATCGGTATTCCCCATTTTACCATCATTTAATTGGTCAGTAAAGTTTTAGAATCTGGAAATATATTTTTAAAAATTTAAAATTATTGTGTTATATATTAACTTTAATATGTATTTTTGTGTCAAAAAAATTAATCTTTTATTATTTATGAAAATACTTCGACCATTTGTAAATTCCATTCTGTTTATTGCTACATTACAATTTCTGTCATCGTGCTCCGCTTTGTATATTGCAAATCCAGGCATCGACCCGATTGTATTTACAAAACCGGCTTATCATGATTCTACATTGGTTACAAATTATGTAGGTGGAAAATTCAATCGTTCGGAATACCTGAACTCATACGATCAGTTGACCGATAATTATTTTGGACAACTATATCTGTTTCAAACACAAACATATAGGTTCTTCAATACTTCATTCGGTGCTTTTGGTTATTTGGGAAAAGTTGGAGTTGAAGACAACTTTAACACGAATTATAAAAGTTATTACGGTGGTGGTGTGAGTGCAGATGTTCAACTTGCCATTCCTATTATGAATTTTACATTGAAGCCAATCGGAATAAAAGGATCGCTTTTATACGAAGACGGCGAATACTATCGATTGAGATACAATGATCTTCAGGCAATTGGGATAATATCCGACAAGTTCATGTGTAATATTAGCCAAACCGCCGGAATTGATTATCAATTTCGGAAAAATAGTTTGGGATTGGATATTTCTGCCGGATTTTCGTACATGATTCCTCACATGTACATGGATTTAACCTATTCGGCAATTCTTAATTACACCACACCAAAATTCATGATTTATCTCCAAAAATCCGGCGCACTGATGTTAAGTAATGATGATTTGGTAATTGGGTTGAATTTTCGATTGCCCTAACACAAAACGCAAAACACTGAACACAAAACGCAAAACGCAAAACACTGAACACTGAACACTGAACACTGAACACAAAACGAATCATCCCCAAATTTCCCCAATCACTCTAGGAAAATGTTCGTATTCCAATGCATGCACTTTTTCTGCAATCATATCAGCAGTATAAGAAGGAAGTACAGAACATTTTGCCTGAAAAATGATGTTGCCTTCGTCGTAATGTGAATTTACATAATGAATAGTGATGCCCGATTCGGTATCGCCGGAAGCTGCAACAGCATCGTGAACATGATGTCCGTACATTCCTTTGCCACCATATTTGGGAAGTAAAGCCGGATGAATATTGATAATTTTATCGGGATAAGCATTTATCAACACTTCGGGAACTTTTAGTAAAAAGCCGGCAAGAATGATGCCGTCAATTTCGTGTTCTTTCAAAAGATGTAGAATCGGTTCTCCCTTCAAAAAATCTTCACGTGAAAAAGTGACCGATGGAATTTGCAATTTTTTTGCCCGCTCATGAACATAAGCATCTTTTTTGTTTGAAATAATAATGGGAAATGCGAATTTTTCACTAGTTGAAAAATACGTAACGATATTTTCTGCATTGGAACCAGAGCCGGAGGCTAAAATAGCTATTTTTAAAGGCATACAAATGGGTTTAGAGCTGCACAAATGCAGTGTGTTTGTGCAAAAAAAGCATATTTTTTCATCAAAAACGAGGTTATGTCGATAAATTTTGTTTCCTTTGCACCGCAAAATTATAAAACAATTTCAATTAATAAACTTAAAAACAAAAATTATGTCAGAAGTTGAAGCTAAAGTAAAAGCCATTATTGTAGACAAATTAGGCGTAGAAGAAGCAGATGTAGTAGCAACAGCAAGTTTCACTAACGATCTTGGTGCTGATTCATTGGATACTGTAGAATTGATTATGGAATTCGAAAAAGAATTCGGTATCTCTATTCCGGACGAACAAGCTGAAAAAATTGGAACAGTAGGCGATGCTATCACTCACATCGAAGCTTTACAAAAATAATCAAATTCCAGAATAATTTAGTATGGAATTGAAAAGAGTAGTAGTAACAGGTTTAGGAGCAATTACACCATTAGGAGCTAATCTTGCGGAAACGTGGGCAAATATCCTGAATGGAGCAAGTGGAGCCGGACCTATTACTCATTTCGATGCTTCAAAATTTAAAACTCAATTTGCCTGTGAGGTAAAAGATTTCGATCCTTTGAAATACTTTGATCGTAAAGAAGCTCGCAAATTAGATCTTTATGCTCAGTACGCAATTGCTGCAGCAAAAGAAGCCATCGAAAACAGTGGAATGGATTTAGAGAAAATAGATAAAGACGAAGTAGGAGTTATATTCGCGGCAGGTATTGGCGGTATCAAAACTTTCGAGGAAGAAATTGCTTATTACTATACCAACAAAGAACAAGGACCTAAATTCAATCCTTTCTTTATCCCTAAAATGATATCGGATATTGCTGCCGGACAAATTTCCATCATGTATGGATTCCGCGGACCGAACTATTCAACCGCTTCGGCTTGTGCTTCTTCAACGAATGCCATTATCGATGCGTTTAACTATATTCGGTTGGGTAAAGCCAATATTATTTTAGCAGGAGGTGCCGAAGCTGCAATCACACAAGGTGGTGTTGGTGGTTTTAATGCACTTACAGCTTTATCAACCCGCAACGATGAGCCAACAAAAGCTTCTCGTCCATTTAGCAAAAGCCGTGATGGTTTTGTGATGGGTGAAGGTTCAGGTTGTCTTGTTCTCGAAGAGTTGGAACATGCCATTGCGCGTGGTGCCAATATACTTTGCGAAGTAGTAGGCGGAGGAATGTCGGCTGATGCATATCACTTGACAGCAACTCACCCCGAAGGCCTCGGAGCCATTTTAGTAATGAAACGTGCATTGAAAGATGCCGGATTAAATCCTGAAGATATCGATTATATTAATGTTCACGGAACATCTACCCCTGTTGGAGACATTTCAGAGTCGAAAGCAATAAAGGAAGTGTTTGGTGACCAAGCATACAAACTCAATATCAGCTCTACAAAATCCATGACCGGACACTTATTAGGAGCAGCCGGTGCAGTTGAAGCAATATTTACGATTCTTTCGGTAGTGAACGATATCGTTCCTCCAACCATCAACTTTACAGAAGGTGATGAAGATCCGGATATTGACTACAATCTTAATTTTACCTTTAACAAGGCTCAAAAGCGAACTGTGAATGCGGCTTTGTCAAATACCTTCGGGTTTGGCGGACATAACGCGAGTGTAATTGTAAAAAAATACTCAATATAAGTTTGTGATTAAGAATATCCTCAGACAAATAAGGCTCTTCTCGAATGCTCGAAAAGAGCCTTATTTTTCATTTTATAAAGTGTTGGGTTTTTATCCCGACAAAATTGAATACTACCAATTAGCCGTCAGACATAAATCTGTATCTATTCTCACCGAAAGCGGCAATCAGCTGAGTAACGAACGTCTTGAATTTCTGGGGGATGCTGTGCTCAATTCTGTTGTTACCGACTTCCTGTATCGCAAGTACGAAGATCAACGTGAGGGTTTTCTGACCAATACTCGTTCTAAAATTGTTAAACGCGATTCGTTAAATCGATTGGCTGTAGAAATTGGACTCGATAAACTGGTGAAAGTCACTAAATATGTCAACGCACACACCAACAATAATATTTACGGGAATGCATTGGAGGCACTTATGGGTGCAATTTATCTGGATTTCGGTTACAAAAAATGCACCGCATTTGTGGAGCAACGATTGATTAAAACCTTTGTCGACATTGATAAATTGGCCGAAGATGAGGTGAATTTCAAATCGAAAATTATTGAATGGTGCCAAAAGAATCGACTGCAAATGGACTTTGTTTTAATTGAAGAAATATTAAGTGGAGCAAATAAACATATATTCAAAACTCAATTGAATATACAGGGAAAAACAATATGCGAAGGAACAGGATCAAATAAAAAAGATTCACAACAGAATGCATCCCGAATTGGTTATCACTTGATTATTTCAAATCCGGATATTCTGAATGAAATGAATCCTCCAATCCTCCAAAATCCAGAATCAATAGTGGAAACATAGAACATTCACCACTTGATTTCTGTTAATCTAATAAAACTTCATAAAGCAACCAACACTTTTTTTGCACATATTTAATCGTACTGTGTAAACTTTTCATGGTTTATTTATATCTTTGTATCAAAGTTAATTTTAAATAATATTTATTTTAAAAGATACATTATGGAAAATCTTCATTTCTCACAATTAATTTCTGTACAAGCGAAAAAATTTGGCGATAAAACTGCTTTATGTTATCGTGACAGTGTTAATGATGATTGGACTAAGATCTCATGGTTGTTACTTTCTAATCAAGTGTCCGCTCTTTCAAGGGCTTTTGTTGAAATGGGATTAACTGTGCAACAAAGAGTGGCTCAGTTCTCGCAGAACAAAGCTGAAAATTTGGTAGTTGATTTTGCCTTGTACGCCAATCGCTTGGTAATGGTGCCAATGTACGCTACTTCCACAGTTTCGCAGGTGGAATACATAGTGACTGACGCAAAGATTGAAATTATATTCGTAGGTGATCAGAAGCAATATAATATTGCGTTGGAAGTATTGGAGAATTCCCAGTACCTAAAAAAAATAGTTGTATTTGATAAGAATGTTGTTTTTACAAATACTGAAAACTGCATGTATTACGACGATTTGCTTAAAATTGGAGCAAAATCTACAAAACTCTTTGAAGTACAGCAACGTCAGGATGAAGCTAAGGGAAAAGATTTATCATGTATTCTTTATACTTCCGGCACAACAGGAAATCCAAAAGGTGTTATGTTGCCACATTCCTGTTATACCGAAGCAATGCGTATTCATCCTCTCAGGCTCACAAGTATAACTCAAGAGGATACTTCAATTGCATTTCTTCCACTTTCTCACGTGTTTGAACGTACCTGGTGCTATTTCTGTCTCTTAAAAGGGGTGACTATCTACATTAATCAATTTCCTACCGAAATTCAAAAAACAATAAAAGATGTTCGCCCTACATTAATGTGTGCAGTTCCACGGTTTTGGGAAAAAGTATATGCCGGAGTTCAGGAGAATATCTCGAAGTTTTCCCCTTTCATGCAAGGTATTGTAACATGGGCTGTTGCTACAGGTAGAAAGCACAATATCGATCATTTAAGAATTGGTAAAAAACCGGGAATTTATCTGAAAATGACGTATGCAATTGCCAATAAATTGATATTGTCGAAAGTTAAACAAACATTGGGTCTCGAAAATGCAAATATTCTTCCGGTTGCTGGAGCAAAGCTTTCAGATGAGATAACATTATTCTTTCGCAGTATTGGAGTGCCGATTGTTTACGGTTATGGTTTAACCGAAAGTACTGCCACAGTAACCTGTTTCGAAAACGAAGGTTATGAAATTGGAACAGTAGGAACAATTATGCCAGGTGTTGAAGTTAGAATTGGAGAAGAAAGTGAGATTCAACTTAGAGGAAAAACTATTTTCCCAGGCTATTACAATAATCCTGAAGCTAACAAAGCAGCATTTACTGAAGATGGTTGGTTCAAAACGGGTGATGCGGGATTTTTAAAAGGAAATCAAATTGTGTTAACCGATAGATTAAAAGATCTATTCAAAACATCGAATGGAAAATATATTGCCCCTCAAGAGATTGAAACTCGCCTTGGATTAGATAAATATATTGATCAAGTAGCAGTTATCGGAGATGAACGGAATTATGTGACCGCAATTATTGCACCTGTAATTCCTATCTTAGAAGAGTATGCAAAGAAAAATAATATTCAATATTCCAGTATAGAAGAATTGTTGAAATCGCCAACTGTAAATGAATTTATGCAAGGTAGAATAAAAGAACATCAAAAAGGAATGGCTGATTATGAAATGATAAAACGATTCACATTAATATCAAAAAGTTTTGCTATAGAAACGGGTGAATTGACCAATACACTGAAAGTTCGAAGAACTGTAATTATGCAAAAATACAAGCTACAGATTGATGAAATGTATGCCAACTAAATAAGCTTTTTAAAAATACAGATAATTTATTTTAAGCCTAAATTACGAATATTGTGTTAAATGCATGTTTATTTTATGTTATATAACATATTTGTAGTATTTTTGTACCGAAATTATTATCGGACACAAATTATAAACCAAACTATTATGTTATTAGAAAAAATTGGAATTAATGCCGGATTAATCTGGGCAGCCTTGGAAGATGGCGAATTAAATATTAAAGTTGTAAAAAAAACAACAAAATTATCTGAGAAAGATTTGAACTTAGCGTTAGGATGGTTGGCTCGCGAAGGAAAAGTAAGATTCAATGAAGTAGAAGGTGAACAATATATTGGTTTAGCTTAATTGAAACAGTAACAAAATAAAAGCAAGAACGATTAATTCAGTTATTGCTTTTATTTTGATTTAGAATAAATAGACTGAAAATCAGGTTTTATCATTTAACTCTGTATATAAGTTTAAATTTTTTCAGATGAATTACACTTTTTCTAAGTAGAAAATTTCGGAAATTAAAATAAATAACCTATCTTTGCAGCCGCTTTCAGATAATTGATAATTATCCCGATAGTTATCGGGATCACAATTAACACTTAAAGATTATCAAAAAATGAAATAATGATTTCATTTTTATAAAAACATAAAATGCGAAAGTAGCTCAGTTGGTAGAGCACGACCTTGCCAAGGTCGGGGTCGCGGGTTCGAGTCCCGTCTTTCGCTCACAAAACGTATCATGCCCGGATGGTGGAATGGTAGACACGAAGGACTTAAAATCCTTTGGCTTCACGGCTGTGCGGGTTCAAGTCCCGCTTCGGGTACGTTCAATAAAAAAAACCTATGTAATCAATTGATTGCATAGGTTTTTTTTATTGAGTGTTTTATATTCAACCAATCTTTAATCAATACTATAATAATTTTAGAACCAATGTTAAACTTAAGGACTATGTCCAGTTAACTTCCGAACTCAGTCCATATAAAATTTAATTATCAATCCTTCCAACATTTTAAGGCATATCACACACCTTGTCTCTCTTAAAAGAAATCAATTGAAAAACGCAAAAAAAGTTTCTATTGAATAATCAGGTCATAGGACATACGGGTCTGAATGCCATTAACTTTGTTGATATTTTGTATTTGTTTAAACATTTTGTATTGTTCTCCCAATTGAGCTTTCACGAAACGGGTTTCGATTCCCTCGCTGAAACTCTTCATGAATTTTGTAGCAAAATCTTCTTTAACCGGATATTCGTTCACGTTATAGGTTTTTAATTTTGCTTTTTCGACTGCTAGTTTAATAGCATCGTTTAATCCACCAATTTTATCTACCAAACCAATCTTAATTGCATCTTCACCTGTCCATACACGACCTTCAGCAATATTTTTGATTTGATCTGTTGTCATTTTGCGTCCATCAGCACATCGTTTCACAAATAATTCGTAACCACGATTCACGTAGTTTTGCATCAAATTGCGTTCGTCGGGCGTAAATGCTCTATTTACCGAAATAGCATCGCTCATCTTGTTTGTTTTGATACCATCGTATGTTAAACCTAGTTTTTCGTTCAGACCTTTAATATTTGGAATAACACCAAAAATCCCTATAGAACCGGTAATCGTATTTGGCTGAGCTACAATTTTATCAGCCATACAAGAAATGTAATATCCACCTGAGGCAGCATAATCGCCCATTGAAACAATCAGCGGTTTTTTGGCCTTTAGCATAGCCAATGCATGCCAAATTTGCTCCGATGCATAGGCACTTCCACCTGGTGAGCTAACACGTAATACAACTGATTTTACAGCTGAATCATTTGCTACTTTATTTATAGTTTCAACTAAATCCCGTGCTACAATACCTTCACCTTCGACATCTGTAATATCGCCAATAGCATAGATTACGGCTACTTTATTTTTGTCGAATTTTGAATTGTCAGCAACTTTCGTCATAGCAGTATGTTTAACAAAAGCTAGCTTTTCATCTTTCCCAATATTCTTTACGCACGACTTCAAAATGCTATCAACCTGATCAATATAAACCAACGAATCCACTAATGCATATTGTTTCGTCTTTTCAGTAGGTTGAAACATCATCATTTCATCAGCGAATTTATTCAATGAATCAACAGGGATTTTGCGTGAAACAGAAACTTCTTTTAGAATGGTGTTCCAAATTGAATTCATAAATACGCTAACCTGTAATTTGTTAGCGTCACTCATTTTTGTATTTATAAAAGGTTCAACTGCCGATTTGAATGTGCCAACTTTAACAATTTGCATATCAATACCCAATTTATCCAGCGTATTTTTTAGAAACATTATTTGAGCGGAAAGGCCTTTCAATTCGAGCATTCCTTGCGGGTTTAGTAAAATTCTATCTGCAACAGATACTAAATAATACATGCGCTGAGAATAATTATCGGCATAAGACACTATAAATTTACCCGATTTTTTGAAATCAATCAGCGCATTTCTAATTTCTTTAATAGATGCAATTCCGCCAGAAAGGGAGCCTCCCTTGAGGTAGATTCCTACTATATTGTCATCATTCTTTGCTTTTTCAATGTTTGATAATATATCGTCGAGGCCAATCATTTTTTCTGCATTATTACCCATTGCTTCGGCAAACACACCTGAGAATGGGTCATCTTTTGATCGGTCAATCAAAGTTCCTTCTAAATTTATCTCGTATACAGAATTGGTTTTCAGTACTGTGGCAGCATCGCTTCCACCGGCAATTGCTCCAATTATCCCAAAGAAGATAAGAGTGCAAAGTAACGAAGCAATGAAAATGCCTACAATGGTGGCAAGGGTAAACTTTAAAAATTGTTTCATATACAATGATATTAATTGGTTTATAGTAGAATATTTATGGATGCAAAGAAAGACAATTATTTTTGAATATCAAAATATATTTATTGTTTTTCGATAATTGTACAATCGCATTTTTTTCAAAGAAAGAAAATATGAAATTTGTTGTTATAAGTAATTTCGAATTTCTTTCAAAATGGTCATTTTGTCTGCTCCTCCAGCTTTTCGCCAAACCATTTTTCCATTTTTAAAAATCATAAAAGTTGGAACTGCCTGAATTTTAAATTGTTGCGAGAGAGCCTGGTTTTTGTCTACATCAATTTTTAAAACCCGTGCCTGTCCTTGCAATTCTTTTCCAACTGACTCTAAGATAGGACTCATGGTTTTGCAAGGGGCGCACCATGTTGCATAAAAATCAATTAATACAGGTTTGTCGCCCTGAATTATTTCCTGAAAAGTTTCCATATTTGTTTGCAATTATTTTATAGAATAAAGAAGCGGAAGACTGTTTCCATTATAACTTAGTTTTAATGTGAAAAGTTTATTGAATTTCAATAGAAAGCAAAGGTTTTGGTTTGGACGCTTCTTTTATTGAAATGCTAATGCACAAAATTCAATTTTCGTATATCTCCAATTCGTTCTACAACCGCCGTATCCGGGAAACTGAATGCCAATTGGAGCTTCATGTCATTATCTCTCACATTACTAGACGTATTGTGTAAATGTGTATGAATGGGTTTAAACTTATTTTTATGATATAATGAACTATATAGCTAACATTGAGTGTTATATAATTGTTTTGAAGATTAAGTAGAAATTTTCAAGATACTGAAATATTGTCAATAATTACAAGGATAATCTACTGTTTAAATTGGAATTCAAGATGAGTCAAATCCAAAATTAATTATTACTTTTGCTCAATTTTAAATACAAACTAAATAGCTACAACATGATTAAAGGAGGTTTGATTCTGCTGATTTGTGCCTTTTTTATTCAGTGTGCAATTGTACCTGTTTTTGCTGTAAAGGCAGATCCAAATCCGGTTACGATTACTCAAAGCGATGGTACTAAATTGACAATTCAATTGCATGGAGACGAATTTCATCATTTTCAAACTACTGAAGATAATTATTTGATAAAACGGAATGCAAAGGGTGTCTTTAACTACGCAACTTTGGATGCTGGAGGTAATATGGTGGTGAGTAATTATAAAGCTCAAAACATAAACAAGCGTTCAGCGGCAGATCTTAGATTTTTAAATACTATTAAAAAAGAAAGTGTTCTTCAAAGGGTTCAAAAATCGCCACTAAAAACTAAATTATTTCAATCTAATCGCCTTCCTCAAAAGGCATTTCCTCTTAATGGATCCCCAAAATCATTGATTATTCTGATTAATTTTACTGATACTACTTACGTTACTTCGACTCCACAAGTTGCTTTTACAAACCTATTAAATCAAGATGGTTATAGTACTAATGGTGGAACAGGTTCAGCGCGCGACTATTTTATGGCAAGTTCTTATGGTAAATTTGCACCTACTTTTGACGTGGTAGGTCCTTTCACATTGCCCCACAAAATGGCCTTTTATGGAGCAAATGATGTGAATGGCAATGATGTGAATCCTCAACAGATGGTGGTTGATGCTTGTACTGCGGCTGATTCGAGTGTCGATTTTGCTCAGTATGACACAGATAATGATGGTATTATAGATAATGTCTTTATTTATTATGCTGGATATAATGAAGCTGAACATGGATCGGCTAATAGCATTTGGCCCCATCGCTGGAGTGTTACAAGTGTTAATTTTGACAATAAGGTACTGTTGGATTATGCCTGTACATCAGAGCTTCGAGGAAATACCGGAAGTAACATGTGTGGCATTGGAACTTTTTGTCATGAATTTGGACATGTATTAGGATTGCCCGATTATTATGATACTTCATTAACTCAAACAAACGCACTTAATGATTGGAGTATTATGGATGCCGGAGCGTATAGTAATTCAGGAAGAACTCCACCTTTATACTCAGTTTATGATCGCTTTTATTTGGGATATTTAACTCCCGAGCAAATCAACTCCACTTCAGATTTGACTTTATTGCCGATTTCTCAGAGTAAAATACAACCTGCAAACACCACAAATCAAACGTTCTTATTTTCAGAAACCAATCATAATATGAACGTTTCAAACCCAAGTCCTAATGAATTTTTTATGGTTGAATATAGGAAAAAAACGGGATGGGATACCTATTTACCTGCTGAAGGAATGTGTATATGGCATATTGATTATGACAAGACGGATTGGTCGAATAATGTACCAAATAATTATTCAGGTTTAACACAAACATTTAAAAGTCACATGCGCGTTTATTTAGTACCCCCAACGGGAGTTGGAACAACTCCTCCTTCAACTGCTTTCTCGACCGGTAGGTTTTCGCCTGTAACCTGGACGGGAACAAATATAAATAGGACGCTCTCTGAAATCACAAAATCAGCAAATGATATAACATTTAAATTAACCGTCTTATTTCCACAACCTCAAGTTAAAGTTGGTGTAATTGAAAATTTACTTCTATTCCCATCGACGAAATTGAATGAAATAAACTCGAAATTAGTAAATATTAAAACCTCTGATCTGGTTGGTGATTTAACTGTTTTAGTTTCAGGGATGTATGCTCAGTTTTTTACAGTTTCGGTAAGTGGTATTCCAAAGAATATAGCAAATAATACAAACGGAATCAGCATTGGCGTAAATTATAAACCTACAACTTTGGGGAGCCATTCAGCAGTACTAACAATCTCGGGAGGCGGCCTTAATCCTGCAAAAGTAATTATTCTTAACGGGGAAGGGAAATAAAGGTTATAAAATATTATCCTCTCAAAATCAAATACTAAAATATCCTGTATGCTACGGTTGCTTTAAAACTTGTCAACACATCGTTGCTTCTGGAACTTGGATTAGGACTATATCCATCCACCCAATCGGAAAAAACATATTGCCATCCGAATTCTGCTCCAAAAGAAAAATTACTGTTTCTGATATCATATTGATAGGCTACACCAAATGGAGCAACTAATGCATAAGTTGGAGTTGTTTTTCCTATTTTCCTAGGAAAAGTAACCATACTATTTAAAATGCCCAGTCCTAGGAATCCACGTACTGAATTTGGTTTTGACCGTGAATATTTACGTCCGAAGTAGTAGGCATATTGTCCACTGGCGGTAAATTCAAAAACAGTTGAATTGTATGAATAATAGCCGGTGTGTGGTTTTGGAACATTGCCATCAGAACCCGAATAATTTTTGTAATGAAGTGTTGCCTTATATCCAAAGTTATTTTCGAACATATGACGGAATCCCAGAGCTGCTTCCCAATTTGTTCCATCTAATATGGATTTCTCAAAAGGTGAACCAAATGGATCGCCAAAGCAATATGCAGGGCCTGTAGAGAAAGTAATAGATCCATTACTGGTATTACGTCGACTTATTATTCCGTTTCGACGTTGTGCTTCCAATCCAATTGGAATGAGCAAAACAAGCAAAAAAGATAATATTATTTTCTTCATTTAAGCTAAGTATATTACTGAAATAATGGGGACAAAAGTACAAAAATTATTAGTTAAGGTTGTATAAATTATTGAATTTTCGTTGTTTTATTTAAATTAATATCTAAAACTACTCCCACCTACAAACTCCCGTAAGAGGGACGTTGGCGGAATTTCACGTTCGTGAATTGGAACAAAATAATTTAAAAATTTCAACAAGCGATGGGTTTCAGTATATTCATCACAATATTTTGGTACTTCAGCCAATATAGGTGTAGCATGTTTTTTCAGTACTGCCAATTCGAATAATAGTGCCGAGTTGAACATTACATCCGCATTTTCCTGATACGGGAAAATCCACTTTTCCTCACCTCTTCGCACGCTCGACCAACGCGCAATTGTTTCACGGGCCGAATAATTCCTAAAACGGTAATCTCGAATAATGCGGCGTAATAAACGCGTATCTGTAGTTGGAATCCAGTTGTGATTGTCAATGGAGATTGTAGTTAATGCTGAAACATAAATTTTGAATGTTGTTTCTGCAGGGATGTCAGAAATTAAATCCGGATTTAATGCATGAATACCCTCCATTATTAAAACACTGTCATTGTCTAGCCTCAGACGTTCACCTTTGTAATTGCGCTTTCCATCTTCAAAGTTAAAAAATGGGATTTCAATTTCTTCGCCATTTAATAATTGTTTTAGATGTTGATTAAATAATGCGAGGTCCAGTGCATGAAGATGTTCAAAATCCCATTCTCCGTTTATGTCCAGTGGTGTATCTTCACGATTTACAAAATAATTGTCGAGCGATAAAACTACGGGTTTCAATCCGCTTACCATCAGTTGAACTGAAAGCCTTTTACTGAAAGTTGTTTTGCCCGAAGAAGATGGTCCTGAAACTAATACAAACCGCACTTTTTCAGCCCTTTGTGAAATCATATCTGCAATGGATGCCACTTTCTTTTCGTGAAGTGCCTCTGAAACTTTAATAAGATTAAATGATTGATTATTTCGGCAAGCAATATTAAATTCACCTACATTATTTAGATTCATAATCTTATTCCAGCCCAGATATTCCTTGAAAATATCAAACATTTTTGGTAATAATACAACTTCTTCGAGTTCAACAGGATTATCCCGATTGGGAATGCGCAATAGAATCCCATCATAATAGGGTATTAAATCAAATAAATTTAGAAAATCAGTTGATGGCAATAAGACTCCGTTATAATAATCAATAAAATCGTCAATTCGAAAGAAACGACTGTATGGATTTCCAAGAGTCTCGAAAAGAGCAATATTTTCTCGTTGGTGTGTTTGACTTAAAAATAAATCTTTTACAACGGAAGTTTGTTTCTCTTCACAGATTATTTTTTTTCTTTGCGAGATAATTATTTTTACTCTTTCTTTAATTTGATTTATAATTTCATTTGTAAGCGGTTGCTTCAGATTGTCAAGTTTACAATAATACCCTTTTGAAATTGGGTGTTCTATCCGAAGAATAACTTCAGGAAATAGCTCTGAAATTGCTTTTGACATCACCATACTCAGACTCCTAACATACACGCGCATGCCAGAGGGTGAGCTCATATCTATAAACTCGATGTCTTTTGGATTGTAAATTAAAAAATTTAAATCCTCTACTTTATAATTTACTCGGGCTGCAACTACCTGAAATTTTAATTGAATGTTAAGGTTATGATAAATTTCAATTACGGAAATCCCCAATGGGTAAGAGTGATAAGATTTTGTGTTTTTACAATAAATGGTAACAAGCTTCTCCATACGTTTTGATCAGTTATTTTTTAGGAAATGTAAGTGGGTGTAAAAATACATTATTTTTTTTAAATGTATTTGTTTGAGAGTTTCTATTTTTTGGATTACATTTGCATTCATTTTAATTTAAAAGTTAATGAATTTTTCATTTTACGATGCATTTACGCTAATAGGCTCGTTAGGCTTATTCCTGTATGGAATGAAGATAATGAGCGAGGGTCTTCAAAAAGTTGCCGGAAACAAACTTCGATCGGGTTTGGCGGCTATGACGAAAAATCGCTTTTCGGGCGTTCTCACCGGTCTGTTCATAACAACACTGATTCAATCCTCTTCGGCAACTACTGTTATGGTGGTTAGCTTTGTAAACGCTGGTTTGTTGACTTTATTGCAATCCATAACAGTTATTATGGGTGCGAATATCGGGACAACAGTTACAGCCTGGTTAATATCAATATTCGGCTTTAAAGTTAGCATTGCTGCCTTTTCAGTTCCATTAATTGCAATAGCCATCCCGTTTATATTCTCAACAAAAAGCAAACGCAAATCCTTCGGAGAATTTCTGGTAGGGTTTGCTTTTCTGTTTATGGGGCTGGAAATGCTTAAAAATTCAGTACCTGATTTAAAAAGTAATCCCGAAATGCTGAGTTTTTTATCTCAATATACTCAGTCGGGATTCGGTTCGGTCCTTATTTTCTTAATGATCGGCACAATACTTACCATTGTAGTTCAGTCTTCGAGCGCTACAATGGCAATAACGCTTGTAATGTGCAGTAAAGGCTGGATTTCCTATGAGCTCGGTGCGGCAATGGTATTAGGTGAAAATATTGGTACAACTATTACAGCTAACATAGCAGCAATACCTGCTAATGTTTCGGCTAAAAGAGCTGCATTGGCTCACTTAACGTTTAATGTATTTGGAGTTATATGGATGTTGATTCTTTTCTATCCTTTTATGAATATGATAACTTCAATTGTTTCTCAATTCGGACCAGGTGATCCTACTAAATTAACAGCCTTCTCAAATAGCATTGATCCAAAGACTCTCGAACTCATTACTTCGGGAAATAAAACGCTGACAACTGAACAGAGTGCTCTTAGCAGTCAATTGGGAGCTTATCAGATTTCAACATTATATGGGTTGTCATTGTTTCATACTATGTTTAACCTTATCAATACTTTCGTTATGATTTGGTTTGTAAAAAGTATTTCAAAAGTAGTATCATTCGTAATTAAGAAAAAAGATACAGATGAAGAATTTCAGCTTCAATTTATATCTACCGGACTTTTATCTACTTCCGAACTAAGTATTTTACAAGCATGGAAAGAACTAAAAGTATATTCTAAAAGGACTGGAAAAATGTTCAAACAGGTACGCAAGATATATTATGAAACAAACGAAAGTGAATTTGTTAAGAAATTCAGCCGAATTCAAAAATATGAAAATATAAGCGATCGAATGGAACTGGAAATAGCTCGTTACCTATCGAAAGTCGCCGACGGAAAATTAAGTGAAGAAAGCAAACACCAACTTCAAACCATGTTGCGTGTTGTTTCGGAGATTGAAAGTGTAAGTGACGGTTGTTATAACTTAGCACGTACTATTTTACGAAAAAGGGATGATAAATCTGTTTATACAAAAGATATGGATTCTAATATTGATTTGATGATGAATCTGATTGAGGGAGCTATTCATCAAATGACTGAATCCATGGAAAATAATCATATCAGCACAGATGAATTTAATATTTCGGTAAATATTGAATACGAAATAAATAATTTCCGAAATCAGCTGAAACTGCAAAATATTAGAGATGTAGAAGAAAGAAAATACGATTATCAAGCCAGTGTAACCTATATGGACATAATAGTTGAATGCGAGAAAACGGGTGATTACATTATTAATGTTATGGAAGCACTTAATGAAGCAACTAATAAGTAATATTAATTCATTTTTTGTCATCTAAATTTCAACCCTACAATGAATTGTTTTATCTGAAATTGATCAACAATAATTGATAAGAACTTCTTACTCATAATTCTACTAATGGATTATTTATTTATATTATTCGGTTTTGGAATCCTAATTATAGGCGCAAATTATCTTGTAGAAGGTGCATCCGGATTGGCTAAACGGTTTAATGTCCCCGATTTAGTTATTGGGCTTACAGTAGTAGCACTTGGAACTTCAGCACCAGAACTGGTGGTGAATTTAGTGGCTGCTGCAAGTCCCGAAACAACCGACCTTGCGTTAACCAATATTATTGGCAGTAATACAATAAACACCTTTATAGTACTTGGGCTTGCAGCACTAATTTTACCAATAAAATCACAAAAAAGCTCACGAAGATTCGACATTCCCTTAAGTCTTCTCGGTACATTACTTATTTTATTTTTTGCTATCGTCTTTGACAATTTCATCTCACGCATCGATGGTTTAATTTTACTTTTATTCTTTGCCTGGTTTATGTTAGTTATGGTTACCAGATCAATAAAAAATTCTGAAATTATTACTGCAGAGATCCATTTCAAACCTATGAAAATATGGATTGCAGGGATTATGATTCTAGGAGGTTTGGGAGCATTAATAGGAGGTGCAGGGCTTATTGTTCCTTCTGCAGTATGCATAGCTCAATCACTTGGCATTAGCCAATCAGTTATTGGATTAACTATTGTTGCATTAGGCACTTCCTTGCCTGAATTAGCCACTTCGGTTGTTGCCGCTTTCAAAAAAAATTCAGACATTGCACTAGGAAATGTTATAGGTTCTAATATTTTCAATGTGTTTTTTGTTCTGAGTGTAAGTGCAATGATACGTCCACTACCTGCATACGATGGTATGATAATTGACCTGTCGATGGCAGCCTTAGGAAGTCTGTTGGTGATGGTCTTTGTGCTTACGAATAAACAATTTTCTATTAAACGTTGGCAGGGTGGCTTACTTTTAAGTTTATATTTTATTTATATATTTCAGTTAATTACCAAATCAATATAATACTTTTAACTTATTTGCTTTATGAATTTATTTGACGTTTATCCTTTATTCGATATAGAAATTGCAAAAGGCATTGGGTGTCGAACTTACGACAAACAAGGTATCGAATATCTCGATTTGTATGGCGGACATGCCGTTATTTCAATTGGACATTCACATCCCTATTATGTTCAAAAACTTACGCATCAACTTGAAACATTGGTTTTTTATTCAAATTCTGTAATAAATAAATTACAGGTTGAATTAGCCGAAAAGCTGGGAAAAGCTTCAGGATACGAAGATTATTCATTGTTTTTGGTGAACTCTGGTGCAGAAGCAAACGAAAATGCCCTCAAATTAGCCTCTTTTAAAAACGGCAGGAGCAAGGTTATTGCCTTTAATAAAAGCTTTCACGGACGTACTTCGGCTGCTGTTCGTGTAACAAATAATTCCAGCATAGTTGCGCCAATAAATGAAGGTTTTGAAGTAGACTTTTTTGCTCTTGGAGATGTCGACGCAGTACGTAAATCATTACAAAACAATGATGTGTGTGCTGTTATTATTGAAGGAATTCAGGGAGTTGGTGGAATCCGTGTCCCTGATGTAGAATTTTTACAAGCTTTAAGTGACGAATGTAAAGCAACTGGAACTATTTTGATATTGGACGAAGTACAATCGGGTTACGGACGCAGTGGTAAGTTTTTTGCTCACCAACATGCCGGAATCCGTCCAGATATTATCACGGTTGCCAAAGGCATGGGGAATGGATTTCCTATCGGTGGGGTGCTTATTAGCCCTATGTTCGCAGCTTCGCATGGTTTGCTGGGGACAACCTTTGGCGGAAGCCATTTGGCATGCACAGCAGCCATAGCTGTGCTCGATATTATTAAAGTGGAACACTTGATGGAAAATGCCGAGAAAATTGGCAAGTATTTGATGGAAGAATTGATAAAAATGCCTCAAATTAAAGAAGTTAGAGGATTGGGTTTGATGATAGGAATGGAATTTGAACAACCGGTTAAGGAAATTCGAAGCAGATTATTATTTGAAAAGAAAGTATTTACAGGTGCAAGTGAAACCAACACTATTCGTCTTCTTCCACCGCTTTGCATGTCCAAGAATGATGCAGATATATTTTTGGTGAGATTCAGAGAGGTTCTGCAAACAACAATTTTTGATTAAATTCAATTTTTTTCAACCATGAAATATTTTGGCATTCTTGTAATTCTATTACTCAACTCATTTGTAATGAGTTCACAAGAGCTGATTCAAAAAGATAAAATTACACTGAATACAGGCGAAGTTTTCATAGGCGAAATACTGGTGAGAAATAATGAACTGATCATGCTTAAAACGATAGATGGAGGCAGATATCAATTTCAATTATCTGAAATAAAAATTGTTGAAAAGGAACTAATTCCGGTAAAATCGAATATCAATACAAAGGAGTCAATTCCTTCTACAGTAAATTTCAGTGGAGTTTTTGAATTTTTGGGTGGAGTTTCAACTGCTAAAAATTGTTTCAACACCTCACCAAATGCTCAATTGTCATTAATCTTTGGAAATAAAAATCTATTTAATAAAAATCTATTTTTAGGACTGGGTGTTGGAATAAACAATACAATTGTCTCTCCAAATTCATCATCTATGGCATTCTTACCTGTTTTTATCCGTTTGCAAAGCACAGTAAATAAAGCAAGAACATCTCCCTTTTTTGGTATGGATGCTGGTTATGCTTTTGCTCTCACTCAAAGTTATGATGGTGGTTTTCTAGTGAAAGTAACTGCAGGCATCTCTCATAAAATAAGTTACAAATCATATCTTACCTTAGGAATTTATGCCGGGGTGAATTCTATTTCAGGAAATCTCATAGAATCGAATGATTTGGGCATATTTAGATATTATGGCAATACTAACATGAATACTTTTGGCGTAAAAATCGGATTGCAGTTTTAGATTGAGTATTTACATTTGCTCTCACTCTTACTTTCAAATGCAATTTTCAACCACTTTAGTTATAAATATTAACAATGGAAATATATTTAGCACCTCTTCAAGGATTATCTGATTGGATTTTCCGAGAATCTTTCGCACAACATATTGGGAAATTCAACAAGACTTTTTCCCCGTTTATTCGTGTGCAGAGTGGAGACTTTTATCGTCCGAGTCAGTGCAATGACATTTTACCTCAAAATAATACTTTTCAGAAACCTGTTCCGCAGTTTTTGGGCAATGATGCCGATTCTTTTAAGCGATTTGAAGAATTGTGCCTGAGCCATAATTATCAGGAAGTAAATATCAATTTGGGTTGTCCTTTTCCAATGGTTACAGGTAAGAAAATGGGTGCCGGGTTGTTGATGTATCCTGAAATAGTAAAGGATCTGTTTGAAAATATATTTTCAACAACACAGTTGAAAATTTCAATAAAGTGTCGTTTGGGACTTGAAAAAATAACTGAATTTGAACAGCTTATCTCAATTTTCAATAGTTTTCCACTCGAAGAAATTATTCTTCATCCAAGAGTTGGAAAGCAGCAATACAAAGGTGAAGTAGATTTGAAAGCTTTTGCACATTATGCTCCATTATTAACACATCCGGTATGTTATAATGGTGATATTTTGACTTTGGCCGACGTAGAAAGTATTCGAACTTTAGTTCCTCAAGTAGATAGAATAATGATTGGACGAGGAATGTTGCAAAATCCTTTTCTGTTAGCAGAAATTAGAAACCAGAATTTGACAAAGAAAGATAAAGAAAAGATGTTACTCAACTTCCACCTTTCCATAATTGAACATTGCAAGCAAAAATACTCAGGTGACTTGCATATGCTTAAAAGATTAGAAGAATTGTGGACGTATCATGCACAAGGTTTTGAAGATGGACACAAGATTTTAAAACAGGTGAAGAAGAGTAAAACATTGGCCCAATACCAGACGGTTATTTTTAAAGCGATTATGGATAGTTGAAGGTTGCTTTGATATTCTATTATGAGCAAAAAAAAAGAAGCTATCAAAGCTCCTCTTAAAAACGCGAAAGGTAGTCACGCCTGACTACCAATCTTTGTTAACCTTAAATCTAATACTATGAAAAAATCACACTGCAAAGATAAAGCGTATTTTGTACATTTACAAGAAATAATGAATTAATTACACTAAATGTATGTTTTATAACATGTATTTAGTGTTTTTGAAACGTTTTTGTAATACGAAACGTAAAAGTGGCTTAATTTTAAGTTTTGAAGTGGATTTATAAAGAAATTAATGTTGGTTTGTTTCAGAATTTAAGTGGAATTTTGATATCACAAAGATGGAATACTCATTCCTGTGATTTTTCGATATAAATCTAATGCGTAAATATCCGTCATTCCTGAAATATAATCGAGAACCGACATGATTTTGCCATAAGCCGAAGGACTATTTGTTTCGTATTGTTCCGGAATGCGCATTAATAATTGTTTTGAGTAGGCTTTTTCAGGACTCAGAACAGCAGCCACCAAATGTTCCAATAGGGTAAGAATTATTTTATAACCTGCCAGTTCCACATCCAATACTTCTGATGAACGATAGATTTTTGCTACAGCAGTTTCCGAGCAAAACTGATAAGCATCAGCCGATTGCTTAGGTAAATGCTTTATTAATGAATAATTAAATGTTCCGTCTAGAATCGCTTTTTCATTTTCAGCAAAAACAGTTGAACATTCATCGATTAATTGTCCGATTACCGAGGAACGGAGATAAGCGATTTGCTCATTTACATCACTTACCATGTTCATTGTTTGTTGTCTGCGAATTTTTCTGTTTTCATCAAAAAAATTCAGAAACAAGCCTTTTGTTTCATCCGAAGTAAGAATTTTCAGTTTGTGAGCATCTTCAATATCCATAATTTGGTAACAAATATCGTCGGCTGCTTCCACTAAATAAACCAATGGATATCGGGCATAACGATTAGGATTTTCTGGAGAACGCGGAATGCCTAGTTCGGTTGCTATCTTATGGAAATCATTTTTTTCAGAATCAAAAAAACCAAACTTTTGTTTTTTATCATCAGAATAAACGGATGCGTATGGGTATTTTACAATAGAAGCCAATGTGCTGTATGTCAGCACAAATCCTCCGGGCCTGCGACCGTTGAACTGATGAATCAACAATCGAAAAGCATTCGCATTCCCTTCGTAGCAGATAATGTCTTTCCATTCTTCTGCAAACATTTCTTTTTCGAGATGTTGACCGTTACTTTCGGAGAAATACGTAGCAATGGCTTTTTCGCCCGAATGTCCAAAAGGTGGATTTCCCAAATCGTGAGCCAGACAAGCTGCTGAGACTATGGAACCAATCTCATCTAAAAAAGGCAAATTTGATACGGATTTTATTTTCAAACGGTTGGCTACATTCACGCCCAGTGATCGACCAACGCAAGCCACTTCCAGGCTGTGAGTTAATCTGTTGTGAACAAAAACGCTTCCGGGAAGTGGAAAAACCTGCGTTTTATTTTGTAACCTGCGAAATGGAGCTGAAAAAATCAGTCGATCATAATCACGCTGAAATTCGCTCCGGTCGTCAGCACGCTCGGCGTGATAAGCTTCTTGTCCAAAGCGTTTGGTAGATAAAAGTTGGTTCCAATTCATTTTTTATGTTCAAAGTTTATAAAGTTTATAATGTTCGTAAAGTTAGGTTCTGATGACTTTTATCTTTATGAACATTACGAACCTTCAACTAATTAGGCATATGATGTTTTTTTAGTTGTGCACGTAATTCTTTGCTATTATTATCCGTAACCCTGTCCATCCAGCGCCAGAAATTCACACCATGATTCATTTCCTTTGTGTGACAAAGTTCGTGAAGTATCACATAATCAATTAAATGTGCCGGCAATATCATTAAATAAAGCGATAAATTGATACTTCCTGCTTGCGAGCAACTTCCCCAACGACTTTTGCTGGATTGAATTTTGACACTTTCAACTGTGAATCCATATTTATTAGCCAATTGTGCTGTTCGATTGGGGAGGAGTCGTTTTGCTTCTTTTCTGAGAAAATAACTAATGCCATTCCAAAAATGCTGTTGAGTTTGAATAACTGAGCAGTCAGTATCCAAAGGGAATTCAATATTTAAAACGCTGTTCTTTAATGCAAAATAAATATTCTTACGGTCGCTTGGTTTTGCTTCAACTGAAAAAGTAAGAGTTTGCAATTTGGAATTTTCATCAATTAGAATATTATTCTTCTGCAATCCTTTTTCTAGTTTAGTTTGCTTAAGTATTAATTTTCTGCGGATGGATTCAATAAATTTAAGGGCTTCATCCTGGCTGGATTTTTTTGGCAAAGTAACCCTTAATCCAGTATGCAAAATGCGAACACGAATATGTTTCGCCCTTTCACTATGGACGAATTCAATAGCTCCTAACTCGGCATCTGTCAGCATTATTAACGATAAATGGATTAAATTTACTTGAATACAATACAAAGGTACATTTTTTTTTCAGGAAATGTGAGTTTATTGCTACAAACGAATAACTTTGTAGAAAATTCAAAAAAATCAAGATTGTAATACGAGAAACCATATAAAGCTCGTTACTTATGACCTGAAACAAGTAGCAAATTTATGATTAAAGCAAAAAATATACACAAAAGCTTTGGTGAACTTGAAGTTCTGAAAGGCGTGGATTTATATGTAAAAAAAGGCGAAATTGTTTCCATAGTGGGGCCAAGTGGTGCCGGAAAAACAACTTTATTGCAAATTATTGGTACACTCGATAAGTCGAATGCTGGCGAAGTATTGCTCAATGGAATTGATTTTAACTCGTTGAATGAAAAAGATTTGGCGGCATTTAGAAATAAAAATATTGGTTTTATTTTTCAGTTTCATCAATTATTACCAGAATTTACTGCACTCGAAAATGTTATTATTCCTGCTTTAATTGCCCGAAAAGATTCAAAAAAGGCAAGTGAAAAAGCCATTGAAATTCTGAATTATTTGCAACTTGCCGACCGTATGGATCATAAACCTAATGAGCTTTCAGGTGGAGAAAAACAGCGAATTGCAGTAGCACGTGCATTGATAAATGATCCTAAGATAATTCTTGCTGACGAGCCTTCGGGTAGTTTGGATTCAAAAAACAGAGACGAATTGCACAAACTTTTGTTTGACCTGCGGGATAAATTTGGACTTACGATTGTAATTGTAACACACGACAAAGAATTGGCGTCACTTTCAGATAGAGTAATTGAAATGAAAGACGGAAAGATAATTTTAAATTAAAAAGTAGCCTCGCCGGGAATCGAACCCGGATCTAATGTTTAGGAAACATTTGTTCTATCCGTTGAACTACGCGGCCTTTTAAAGCGCTGCAAAATTACATTTTTTAAAGGACATATACAACCAAATGTTACTACTAAATCCATAAATTGAAAATATTGGGAAATGAGCAAAAATAAATTTTTTGTAGTTTGGGAAGGCAAAGAACCTGGGATTTATCGCTCGTGGGAAGAATGCAAACGCCAGATACACGGGTTTGAAGGTGCACTTTTCAAAGGTTTTGCCACCGAAGCTGAAGCACGCGAAGCAATGGTTTCTCCTTGTTGGGATTATATTGGAAAAAATGCAAAACCAAAGCAACCTACTACCGATGAAATTAATAAATATGGCATGCCCATCATCGATAGTATTTCGGTAGATGCTGCTTGTAGTGGAAATCCGGGAGTAATGGAATATAGAGGTGTATATACCAAAACAGGTGAGGAAATATTCCATCAGGGACCTTTTAAACAGGGCACCAATAATGTTGGTGAATTTTTGGCGTTGGTTCACGGACTGGCATTTTTAAAACAAAAAAATAGCTCCCTGCCACTTTATACCGACAGCAAAACAGCTTTAGCATGGGTGAAATTAAAAAAGACCCGCACCAGGTTAGAGAAAAATGCCAATAACGCCTTGCTTTTTGATCTGGTGGAACGAGCTGAAACATGGCTGCAAAACAATGAAGTTTCAACCTTGATTTTAAAATGGGAAACTACTGTTTGGGGAGAAATCCCAGCTGATTTTGGAAGAAAATAATTAATATCATTTCAAATTTAAAAAAAGACACAAGAAATTGGGTCTTTTTTTATGCCCTAAATTGCTGATGTTTTCTTAATAAGTTTCTTGTATTTGTTTAAAAAATGAAAAAATTACAATGATTTATTTTGCTGTATGATCTGCCTGATTATTAAATAGATAAATATATTTAAGTGTTTCATATATATCCAAAATGACTATGAAAATCTGAATTTTCTACTCCTACCCAACCATCTTTTGACTTAGTCGAAACACATATTTTATCTTCAAATCTTACTCCTTTAAGCTGTGACCGGTAATAATTCCATTAAGTATTTTTGATTATTAAAACTTGTTTGATTCTTTTAAAATAATATAAACGAAGAATTTCAATTAAACAGTTTTTTTTACTCTATAACGAATAAGGTGGGTAATCAATTTTTCCTTATTCACTGATTTGATTTATTTTGTTCAAATTAGACTCCAGAGGAGTCATCTGTGCA
>JAAFGX010000091.1 GCA_010365115.1 Paludibacter sp. | reverse complement strand
TTTAAATGTATACTGTTGTTAATGCCGATTGCAAATTCCGCTTGCGGAAGGCTTTCAAACAAATTGGACAATCCCGTTACACGGGATGTTCCATTAGACGAACTTGCCTGCGGCAGGCAGGGTCGACATTGGACTGAATTATTTCTGCAGTCGGTATTAAATAGATTGATTATAAATCATATAATATCACTGTGTTTAATGGCTATTACTATGCTTGTGGATTTATCTGGTATTAAATATTTATATTTTTATGCTTTAAAACATAAAAAAATAAGCGTCAAATATTGAAAGATAGTTATATCTTTGCAGCACAGTTCAGCACAGTTAAGTGTTTGATATGCTGAAAATAATATAAATACAATGTAATGTTTTGACTAACAACTCAGAAGAGCCTATTAAAAAACATCGTTGATTATAAAAATTAATTATTATCAGAGATTCTTTGAATTAAAAAATGAAGTAATTAATAGAAAAGTTGATCATGTCAAAAAATATAGTTTTAATATCAAATTTCTTACAAAAAATAAATTTGGTATAAATATCTTTGTACGAACAATTAAATTGGTTTATGAAAAACAAATCATTTCTCGCATTCGATCTGGGTGCCACAAGTGGTCGTTCAATATTAGGTACAGTTGAAAATGGTAGACTTCAAATGAAAGAACTTACCCGTTTCCCAAACCAAATGCTGCAAATTGGTAATCACTTCCACTGGAATATTTATTCACTGTTCGAACACCTCAAAGCAGGATTGAAGGCTGCAAAAAACGAAGGAGTTGAAATTTCATCTATCGGAATCGATACATGGGGTGTTGATTTTGCACTTCTTGCTGAAGATGGCTCCATCCTTGGAACTCCTTTTGCCTATCGCGATCCTCATACAATTGGTGCTCCTGAAAAATACTTCGAAATTGTTCCCCGCGAAAAGGTTTATGATCTGACGGGAACTCAAGTGATGAATTTCAATAGTTTATATCAATTATTTGCATTAAGCCAGGCTGATAACTCGTTATTGAAAGCCACCACCGAAATTTTATTTATGCCTGATGCATTAGCATATATGCTCACCGGAAATAAAGTAGTTGAATATACCATAGCTTCTACTTCTCAAATACTGAATCCCCGCACTAAAAAATTCGAAACAGAACTACTTGAAAAAGCAGGCGTATCACCTTCTATTTTGGGCGAAATTGTTATGCCCGGTCATTTAATTGGATACTTGCGTGATGATTTAGCTGAAGAAAGTGAATTGGGTAAAATACCCGTTGTAGCCGTTGCCGGTCACGATACAGGAGCTGCAGTAGCTGCGGTGCCCGCAGAAAATGAAAACTTTGCGTACTTGAGTTCAGGTACATGGTCATTGATGGGAATAGAAGTAAAAGATGCAATTATCAATGAAGAAACTTTTGCATTGAACTTCACCAACGAAGGTGGAATTGAGGGTACAACCCGTTTCCTTAAAAATATCACAGGAATGTGGTTGCTTGAACAATGCCTGAAAGAATGGAAAAAAGAAGGTATCACCTATGCCTACGAAAAATTAGTGCAAATGGCTGCTACCGTTCCCCCTTTTCAATCGTTGATTGATACAGATCATCCTACGTTTGCTAATCCGGTTTGTATGACCAGTGCCATTGTTGAATATTGTGTAACAACAGGTCAGGATGTACCGTCGACTCATGCGGAATTTGTGCGTTGTATCTTCGAAAGTCTTTCGTTGAAATACCGCTATGTATTGGAATTTCTTCGTAACTTAGCTCCGTTTTCTATTGATAAACTGCATGTTATCGGTGGTGGTTCTAAAAATCCGTTATTAAATCAATGGACTGCCAATTCGATTGGAATTCCCGTGATTGCAGGACCTTCTGAAGCAACAGCTATCGGAAACATTATGATTCAGGCTAAAGCTGCAGGATGTGTAGATTCATTACAAGAAATGCGTCAAATCATCGGTGAATCATTTCAATTGGATGAATTTTTACCTGAAAATCCGGTCGAATGGACAGTGGCATATAAAAAGTTTATCAAAGTAACGGGATTGAAATAAGAAGTCTCTTAAATCCAGACCTCACTCCAACCCTCTCCTTGAGGCGAGGGAGTAAGAGAGGGACTTAAAGACTTTTTCTAAGTATTAATATAACAATTAAAATCATAGCTAACCAAAAGTCCACTTTGAGGGATTTAAGGTGCTTTAAATTATGGCAACAGTAATTATTCTGCCTAAACAAGGGCAATCAGTAGAAAGTTGTATCATCGGAGAAATCAAGAAAAAAGGTGATAAATTTAAAAAAGGGGATGTGCTTTTCACCTACGAAACAGATAAAGCTTCGTTTGAAGAAGAAGCTCCTGAAGACGGAGTTGTTCTTGAATGTTTCTACAATGAAGGCGATGAAGTTCCTGTGTTATTGGACATGATGATTATCGGACATCCTGGTGAAGATTATGCCGGATCGCTTCAGTCGTCAGTTAGCAGACAGCAGTCAACAGTTGAAAGCCAAGAATCTGCAAAAGTAAAAGTTGTATCACAACCCGAAACAATCAACGTGGAACGTGAAACATCAAACCTTTCAAACCTTTCAAACTCTTCAAACTCTCAAACTTCAAACTCTTCAAACTCTCAACCTTCAAACTTTGTTTCTCCTCGCGCCAAAACATTGGCCGAGAAAGAAGCTATTGATGCTTCGCAACTGGCCGGTTCAGGTCCAAAAGGGCGAGTTATCGAAAAAGACGTGTTGGCTGCATTGGAAAACCGTCCAAAACTGACACCTTTAGCTAAGAAAATTGCTACCGAAGAAGGTGTGCAACCACAAGATACAGGTTCTGGTTTGGCGGGAACTGCTAAATCTACCGACTTAATACCTCCTGTAAATGCTGTTTACGGAGTTGATTATGCTGATTCAAAACTGTCGAACATGCGTAAACTCATTGCAAAAGCAATGCATTCTTCTCTTCAAAATTCGGCTCAACTTACTCACCACTTGGGTGCTGATGCACGCCGCATTCAAGCATTGCGCAAGCAAGCAAAAAAAGCATTCGAAGCCGGAACTTTGTCCGCTAACCTGACAATCAACGATTTTGTTTGTTTTGCAGTAATCAAAGCATTGAAGAATTTTCCGAATGTAAACTCACATTTTCTTGGAGACAGCATGCGTGTTTTCAACAAAGTTCACCTTGGACTGGCTGTTGATACAGAACGTGGTTTGATGGTTCCTGCTGTGCGAAATGCAGATGATCTTTCAATTATTGGTTTGTCGAATCAATTCAAAGAAATTGCTGCCAACTGTAAAAAAGGTTCTGTTTCTCCTGAATTACTTGCTGCCGAAGCGGCTACATTTACCGTTTCAAATCTTGGAGCTTATGGTGTGGAAATGTTTACTCCGGTAATTAATTTACCTCAATCAGCTATTTTGGGAGTGAATACCATTGTTCCTCGTCCAAAAGATTTAGGCGATGGCGTTTATGGATTTGTTCCTTATATCGGATTAAGTTTGACGTATGATCACCGCGCATTGGATGGTGGCGAAGCAACCCGTTTCTTGAAACAAATAGCTATAGAGATTGAAACATTGGAAGTGGATTTATAGAAAACGAACCTGCCCCCTAACCCCCTAAAGGGGGAATGAGAGATTGGCCCCAAACCCCTGAAGGGGCTTAAAGACCTTTCTCTGAGGGTTGTTGAAATGTAATTCTAATTTTGTAAGTTGATTTAAACAATTAATACTAATTTCTCTTATTCCGTCTTTCTTATTCCCCCTTCAGGGGGTTAGGGGGCTGGGTTAGGGGTTAAAATTCCCCCTTTAGGGGGCAAATATATGTTCGATTTAATAATCATTGGTGGTGGCCCAGCCGGATACGTGGCAGCAGAACGAGCAGGTCATAAAGGACTTAAAGTAATTCTTTTTGAAAAGAATGCAATGGGTGGCGTGTGTCTGAACGAAGGTTGTATACCAACTAAAACTATGCTTTACAGTGCAAAAACATACGAAAATGCTTTGCACGGTGATAAATATGGTGTGTATGGCGATAATATTCGTTTCGATTATGGCAAAATAGTTGCTCGCAAAAATAAAGTAGTGAAAAAGCTGGTTGCCGGTGTTGAAAGTAAAATGAAATTGCACCATGTTACCGTGATAAAAGGCGAAGCAACCATTCAAGGCAGAAGCACTCAAGGTGTTGAAGTGACTTGTGGAGGCGAAAACTATTTAGGCTCAAATTTATTAATCTGTACCGGTTCCGAAGCATTTGTTCCACCCATTCCGGGACTAGCAGAATCGGGAGAAATTATTCTTACCAACCGCGAAATTCTTGCACTGAAAGAACAACCTCAATCATTGGTGATAATCGGTGGTGGCGTTATTGGGATGGAGTTTGCAAGTTTTTTCAACAGTCTTGGCACAAAAGTAACAGTTATTGAAATGCTACCTGAAATATGTAATGGTTTGGATGTTGAAGTCTCTGCCATGCTACGAGATATTTACAGTAAAAAAGGAATTGAATATAATCTGAATGCCAAAGTGGTAAAAATAGATGGTAACAAAGTTATCTTCGAAAAAGACGGAAAAACCGAATCGATTGAAGGTGATAAAATATTAGTAAGCGTTGGGCGTAGACCAATAACAAAAGGTTTCGGATTAGAAAATCTGAACGTGGAGTTATTCAAAGGCGGTATTAAAACGGACGAGAAAATGCGTACAAATGTTCCAAATGTATTTGCTGCAGGCGATGTTACCGGATTTTCTTTATTGGCACATACAGCAAGTCGCGAGGGAGAAGTGGTGGTAAATAATCTTACCGGCCGAAATGATATAATGCGTTACAATGCAATTCCGGGTGTAGTGTATACAAATCCTGAAGTCGCTGGAGTCGGTGAAACCGAAGAATCAGCAAAAGCAAAAGGAATTGCATTCAAAGTAGCGAAATTACCAATGGCTTATGCAGGTCGCTTTATAGCCGAAAATGAAGGTGGAAGTGGAATCTGCAAAGTGTTGATTGGCGAAAAATATGGCGAAGTAATTGGTGTTCACATGTTGGGAAATCCTTGTAGCGAAATGATTTACGGAGCTTGCATGGCCATTGAACAAGAGATGACTTTGGCAGAAATGCAGGAAGTTGTGTTCCCACACCCAACCGTAAGTGAAATATTTAAAGAAACATTATTTGCGTTTTAAACTGCCCCCCAACCCCCTAAAGGGGGAGTAGAGAGATGCCCCAAACCCCTAAAGGGGCTTCAAGACATTTCTCTGAGGTTTTGTTGAATTACAATTCTAATTTTTTAAGGGATATAACAATTAATACTAATTCACTCTTATTCCCCCTTTAGGGGTTAGGGGGCAACTAATCAAAATTACTAACCAATTTAAAATACGCTCTCGCAATTCCCCCTTTAGGGGGTTAGGGGCAGTTTAACATTATGCCAAAAGTACAGCACATTGATCCGTCAGAAATGCGGAAAGCAAGTTTTGTGGAATTTACGCCAATTCCCGTAAATCAATATCAAAAAACGGTAAAAGACGAAAAAGGTAATTTTACCAACGAAGAGTTCAAAACTATTTATCACGACATGGTCTTGATTCGTGAGTTTGAAACCATGTTGAACCAGATTAAAATTACGGGCGCCTACAACGGTACTTCGTATAATCATCCTGGTCCTGCTCACTTATCTATCGGACAAGAATCGGCAGCAGTAGGTATGGCTTGGACATTAACCGTTGACGATTTTATCTTCGGTAGTCACCGTTCACACGGCGAAATCCTTGCTAAAGGTATGTCGGCTATTCATAAGTTGGATGATAAACAGTTGATGGATATCATGGAATCATTTTTCGAAGGAGCTGTTTTAGCAGTCGTAAAAAAAGATTTTACAGGTAACACTAAAGAATTGGCTCGTCGCTTCCTCGTTTACGGAACATTGGCTGAAATCTTTGCTCGCGAAACAGGTTTTAACCGCGGTTTGGGTGGATCTATGCACGCTTTCTTTACACCATTTGGTGTATATCCAAACAATGCTCTTGTGGGTGGTTCGGGTGATATTGCCGTTGGTGCAGCTTTGTACAAAAAAGTAAATCGCAAACCGGGTATGGTGGTTGCCAACATTGGTGATGCTTCTATGGCTTGTGGTCCCGTTTGGGAAGGTATCAACTTTGCTTCTATGGATCAGTTCCGCGAATTGTGGGAAGGAGATATGAAGGGCGGTCTTCCGGTGATTATCAATATAATGAATAATCAATACGGAATGGGCGGTCAGACCAAAGGAGAAACCATGGGTTATGACATTGCTGCTCGTATTGGTGCTGGTGTAAATCCAGAACAAATGCACGCTGAACGTGTTGATGGTTACAATCCATTGGCCGTGATTGATGCATACAAACGTAAACGTATTATTTTGGAAGAAAAACGTGGACCAGTTTTATTGGACGTGTTGACATATCGTTACAGCGGTCACTCACCTTCTGATGCGTCTTCTTATCGTTCAAAAGATGAAGTGGAAGCATGGGAAAAACAAGATTGTATTGCTAGTTTCGGCTTCCAATTAATTGATGCAAAAGAAGCTTCACAAGTTGATCTAGATGCTATTTTGACCGATATCAAAACGTTGGTTTTCGATATGTTTATCAAAGCTATCGACCCGGTTATCTCTCCGTTGATGACCAATCCACAAAAAATTGGTGATATGATGTTCTCGAACGGTTCGGTTGATTCATTCTCAACAGCTAAACCAGACGTTTTGATGCCATTGGCTGATAACTCTCGTGTAAAGAAAATTGCTACCAAAGAACGTTTTGCTTTCGATGCTGATGGAAAGCCATTTAGCAAAATGAAACAATTCCAGTTACGCGATGGTATTTTCGAAGCCATGATGCATCGTTTCTACCAGGATGCGTCGCTGATTGCTTATGGTGAAGAAAACCGTGATTGGGGTGGTGCGTTTGCCGTTTATGGCGGTATGACTGAGGCTTTGCCTTACCACCGTTTGTTCAACTCACCTATTGCCGAAGCATCTATCGTTGGTACTGCCATTGGTTATGCCATGTGTGGCGGACGTGTTGTTCCTGAAATTATGTATTGCGATTTCTTGGGCCGTTGTGGAGATGAAGTGTTCAACCAAATGCCTAAATGGCAATCGATGAGTGGTAATGTATTGAAAATGCCTATCACGCTTCGTGTATCGGTAGGTTCAAAATACGGTGCGCAACACTCGCAAGACTGGACTTCGTTGGTAACTCAAATTCCAGGATTAAAAGTTTGTTTCCCTGTAACTCCTTATGATGCAAAAGGGTTGATGAACTCGGCTTTACAAGGAACCGATCCTGTGGTTTACTTCGAAAGTCAACGTATTTACGAAATTGGGGAACAATTCCACAAAGGTGGCGTGCCCGAAGGTTACTACGAAATTCCTTTCGGTGAGCCAGATGTGAAACGTGAAGGTAAAGACATTACTATCCTTACAGTTGGTCACACTTTGTATCCTGCTTTGACAGCAGCCAAAGAATTGGAAGAAAAATATAATATGTCAGCTGAAGTAATCGATGCTCGTTCATTGGTTCCTTTCAACTACGAACAAGTAATTGAGTCGGTAAAAAAGACAGGAAAAATCATTATAGCTGGAGACGCTTGTGCTCGTGGTTCATTCCTCAACGATTTTGCTGCTAACATTAGTACACTTTGTTTCGACTACTTAGATGCACCGGTTTGTGTATTGGGTTCACGTAACTGGATTACTCCAGCTTACGAACTTGAAGATTCATTCTTCGCACAACCAAGCTGGTTTTTAGATGTGATTAACGAACGCATTCAACCTTTGGCTGGATATATTTCTGGTCAAAACTTTAGTGATGCTGAGTTTATTAGAAGATCAAAGTTAGGAGTATAATTATATAACCACTAAGGCACTGATTCTGTAACGGGGTTAGTGCCTTTGTTGTTTATTTTATTTTTTTGAAGTAATACAATCGTCTTTGGGCATTAGTCCATCGTAAATGGATAAGCGGTCATTGGAAATGGATATGCAGCCATCAGAAATGGATATGCAGCCATCGGAAATGGATATGCAGGCATTGGAAATGGATATGCAGCCATCAGAAATGGATATGCAGCCATCAGAAATGGATATGCAGGCATCGGAAATGGATATGCAGGCATCGGAAATGGATATGCAGCCATCAGAAATGGATATGCAGGCATTGGAAATGGGTAAGCGGTCATCAGAAATGGATATGCAGCCATCAGAAATGGATATGCAGCCATCAGAAATGGATATGCAGGCATTGGAAATGGATATGCAGGCATCGGAAATGGATAAGCAGCCATCAGAAATGGATATGCAGAGTTGATAATTGATATCTATTTCACTTAAATAAATGAGTTTAAAGAGCAAAAAGTTGTATCTTAGATGTTGATTTTTATCTTAAATTTAAGACATAAACTTATGGAAAATTCAACCAGCATTAAGTTATTTGAATCGAAAAAGATTCGTACACATTGGGATGAAACTGAAGAACAATAGTTATTTTGAACAAATATCTTACAGAGTTAAAAAATATTTTATAATACAATACTAACTAAAATGTCCCCCTTCAGGGGATATTGGGGGCTTTATGAAAAATAAATTATCTTCAATTAATCTAACTATTTTTGAGCAAATAAAGCAGGTTGACGAAAATGGAAATGAATGGTGGTCGGCACGTGAGTTAGGCAAAGTGCTTGAATACTCTGAATATCGCCATTTCAAACCTGTTATTGAAAAGGCTAAAGAGGCTTGTAATAACAGCGGTCAGGATATGGATAACCATTTCGAGGACATCCTCGAGATGATAGAAACTGGTAAAGGAGCTAGAAGAAAATTTGAAAGTGTAAAGCTCTCACGGTATGCTTGTTACCTGATTGTACAGAATGCAGATTCGGGTAAAGAAGTTGTTGCCTTGGGACAAACTTATTTTGCTGTACAAACCCGTTTGCAGGAAATAAGACAAATGGATGAATATAACCAGTTGGATTCGGAAGATGAAAAGCGGTTGTTTTTACGAAATGAATTAAAAAAACACAATCTACAGTTGGCAGATGCTGCAAAAGATGCCGGTGTTATTGAACCGATTGATTATGCTATTTTCCAAAATCATGGTTATAAGGGACTTTACGGAGGACTTGATGCCAAAGGAATACACAAAAGCAAAGGATTGAAGGGCAGTCAGAATATTCTTGATCACATGGGAAGTACCGAACTGGCTGCAAACTTGTTTCGTGCAACGCAAACAGAGGACAAATTAAGAAGAGAAAATATCAAAGGCAAACAAAAAGCCAATCAGACGCATTACGAAGTAGGTAAAAAGGTTCGGAAAACCATTGAAGAAATTGGTGGTACCATGCCCGAAAATTTGCCAACAACTGAAAGTATAAAAGTCATAGAAAAAAAAGATTCTAAAAAAATAAAATAATATTAACTAAAAAATCCCTCGAAAAGTTCCTCTCTCCTCAAGGAGAGGGGGCAGGGGGTGAGGTCATATGATAAAAGTAAACGCACACTTACACACCCCTTACTCGTTCAGCGCATTCAAAAATGTAGATGAAGCATTGGATATGGCTGTTGCCGAAAATGTTAAGGTAGTCGGAATTAATGATTTTTACAGCACAGCCGGATATCCGGCTTGGGCTGAAGGTTGCAAAACGCGTGGATTGTACCCGCTATTCAATATCGAATTAATTTCATTGAATGAGGAAGACCAAAAAGCTGGACTAAAAGTAAATGATCCCGGAAATCCTGGTCGTACTTATATTAGTGGCAAAGGACTTTCCTATCCTTTCAAATTGGAAGAACCTTTTGCTTCACAATTGGCAGGAGTTATTGTAGAGTCGAATGCACAGGTGGAAGCTATGTGTGGCAAAGTGAATGAAATGCTAACTGCCAATAAAGCTGGATTTACTGTAGATTTTGAATGGCTGAAAAATGATTTAACTAATGGAATGATTCGTGAACGTCATTTAGCAAAAGCATTACGATTAAAGGTATATGAGGCTTGTGGAAACGACGAAGCAAAAATCAAAAAGTTATTCGATAAACTTTTCGGTGGAAAAGAATTGAAATCTTCGACTTCAGATATTGCAGGTGTTGAAAATGAAATTCGTGGAAATATGCTTAAAGCCGGAGGTGGAGCTTTTGTTCCTGAAGATCCGAAAGCATTTTTACCTATGCAAACCGTTTGCGATATTATTGTTGCTGGTGGTGGCATACCTACTTATCCGTTTTTAGCGGATGATGCCAAAGGAGGCTATACTGATTTCGAAGGCGATTTGGAACGTGTGGCCAAGCAATTAACTGAACGTGGATTTCATTCTGTAGAGTTTATCACAACTCGCAATGGAGTGGAATTGTTGGAGAAATATGCCAGTTATTTGCACGATCAAGGTTTTGTGGTGACATTTGGTAGCGAACACAACACGCCAGCCATGGAACCAATAGAATTATTTGCACGTAACAGCACACCTTTGACCGACAAATTGATGCAAATCAACTACGATGGTGTTTGCGTGGTAGCTGCACATCAACATTTAGTATCACAAGGTATTCGTGGATATGTGGATGCAAATGGACAAGCTGATCGGAGTAAACGAGAGGAGTTTGTAAAGTTAGGAAAAGAATTAATAGAAAACTGACCCCTAACCTCTAAACGATTTGCCCCACAACCCACTGAAGTGGGAGTAAGAGCGAAAATCTTGAAATATTGATATTAAAAAAATGAAAAAATGAAAAATTCAGATAACAACGATAAACGCTCTCTTATTCCCCCTTCAGGGGGTTGGGGGGCAGGTCTTTCCGATCTTATTTCAATATCACAATTTTACGGCCGCGATAGTCGTTTCGTAATTGCAGGCGGTGGAAACACTTCTTTTAAAAATGCAGAAAAGCTTTGGGTAAAAGCTAGTGGCTCGTCATTGGCAACAATCACAGAAGATGGTTTTGCGGTGATGGATCGTGCAAAATTGAACTTGATGTCCGAAAAGACATACAGTTTAAATGCAGCAGAGCGCGAAGAACAAGTAAAAAATGATTTGGCCGATGCCACTATCAGCAAAGGCAAACGTCCGTCGGTTGAAACATCGATGCACAATGTTATAGACTTTGCATTCGTAGTTCACATGCACCCCACTTTGGTAAACGGATTAATGTGTGCCAAAAATGCAGAAAGTGATTTAAGAAAATTATTCGGTGCAAAGGCATTATATATCGAATATACTGATCCAGGTTATGTGTTGTTCAAAAAAGTAGAAGACGCTATAAAAGCTTTCCGTGCTGAAGATGGTGCCGAACCTGCCGTTATCTGGTTGCAAAACCACGGTATTTTTGTGGCTGCCAATAGCATTGAAGAAGTAAAAGTATTGTACACGAAAGTGCTTGACACATTGGATAAAGTTGCCCCCCAACCCCCTAAAGGGGGAGAACAGATTCCCCCTTTAGGGGGTCAGGGGGCAGTTGAAATCCTTCCTGGACTAAGAATGATGCTATCAAACGATGGTTTGAAAACATTGAAAGTACGTAAAAATGGGTTGGTAAAACATTTTTACGATACCGAAGAAGCGCAAGCAAAAATATCCAAACCATTTACGCCTGATGCGATTGTATATTGCAAATCGAACTATGTTTTTCTAAATGATGAAGAGCCAGAAGTTGTATTGGCAGAGGCTGCAAAACAGATTCCTGCTTTCACTGCCAAGTTCGGCTATCAACCAAAAGTAATTCTTATCAAAGGAATTGGACTCGTAGCGGTGGGCGATAATGCTGCTCAATGCGACATTGTACTGGATGTTTTTGAAGACGCCATGAAAATTGCTTATTTGGCAGAATCCTTTGGAGGCACGCACCCAATGACACAAACCCAGATTGACTTTATCGACAACTGGGAAGTGGAAAATTATCGTCGCAGTGTGGCGGCTGGAGCATCTAAAGGTCGTGCTGAAAATAAAACTATAATTGTTACTGGTGCTGCACAAGGCTTTGGCGAAGGAATTGCCCGTTGCTTATTACAAGAAGGAGCCAATATTGTTGTTGCTGATATGAACGAAACGATTGGGCTTGCTACCGTGGAACGTTTTAATACTTTGGCAAAAAGCAACCGTGCTATTTTTGTAAAAGCCAATGTGAGCGAAATTCCAAGCATCGAAAATTTAGTTCATCAGACTATTTGTAATTTTGGTGCTATTGATACTTTTATTAGTAATGCAGGTGTTTTACGTGCCGGTGGATTAGAAGATATGACTCCCGAAGTTTTCGATTTTGTAACAAAAATCAATTACAATGCTTATTTCTATTGTACCAAAGTGGTAAGTAAAGTAATGAAATTGCAAACCAAATTTGCACCTGAATATTATGCCGACATTATCCAGATTAATTCTAAATCGGGATTACGTGGTAGTAAGGCGAACTTTGCGTATGCAGGTGGAAAATTTGGAGGCATTGGCTTGACTCAATCTTTCGCATTGGAATTGGCTCCTTTCCGCATAAAAGTAAACTCAATTTGCCCGGGTAATTTTTACGAAGGTCCACTTTGGAGTGATCCTGTTAACGGACTGTTTGTTCAGTACTTAAATGCAGGTAAAGTACCAGGAGCTAAAACAATAGATGATGTTAAAGCGTTTTATTTGGCGCAGGTTCCTTTGAAAAAAGGTTGCTCACCGGAAGATGTAACAAAAGGTGCTTTGTACCTTATGGAACAATGCGGCGAAACTGGACAAGCATTGCCAATTACGGGTGGGCAGGTGATGTTGAATTGAAGATGAACGACCCCTAACCCCTAAAGGGGGATTATGCAAGTACGTTTTCATAATCTATTGTGGTTAGGACTAAAAATAAAGTGAATTATAAATCCAAATTTTAAAATACCCAATTAAATAAGTTTTCAGACTTGAAACTATCTCATTTGCCCTTTTAGAGGTTTTATTTCAGAGACAAAACTAATTTAATTCCCCCTTTAGGGGGTTAGGGGGCAGATTAACTATTATGAAAACAAAAGCAATCCGTTTATACGGCAAAAAGGATCTTCGTATGGAAGAGTTCGAATTGCCGCAGATCAAAGACAATGAGATCCTTGCAAAAGTAGTTTCTGATTCACTTTGTATGTCATCATACAAAGCATCGACTCAGGCAACCGATCACAAACGTGTTCCGAACAATATCGCCGAAAATCCGATCATTATCGGACATGAATTTGCTGGCGAATTGGTAGAAGTAGGTGCAAAGTGGGCCCATAAATTTAAAGCTGGAGATAAATTTTCTATCCAACCGGCTTTGTATTATGAGAATGGGCCTGTCGGTATTCTTAGTGCTCCTGGCTACAGTTATAAGCACATTGGAGGTGATGCCACTTATGTTATCATCCCTAATGAAGTAATGGAAAAAGAATGTTTGTTGGCTTACACAGGAGAAGGATATTATCCTGCTTCGTTGGCCGAACCACTTTCTTGCGTTATTGGTGCTATGCATGCTAACTATCACACCACTCCGGGTAGTTATGTCCATAAAATGGATATTATTGATGGTGGAAAAATGGCGGTATTGGCCGGTGTTGGTCCAATGGGATTGGCAGCTATCAATTATGTTCTTCGTCGCGACGACCGCAAACCGTCATTATTAGTTGTAACTGATGTAGACCAAACCCGTTTAGATCGTGCAGCCACTTTCTATAGTGTTGAATTTGCTGCTTCACGCGGTATTGATTTGCGCTATGTGAATACAGCTGCTATGTCAAATCCTGTTGAAGAGTTAAAAGGCATTAGTGGTGGAGCCGGATTTGATGATGTTTTTGTTTTTGCTCCGGTAAAACCCGTGGTGGAACAGGGTGATGCCATTCTTGCATTTGATGGTTGTCTGAATTTCTTTGCCGGACCGAGCGATCCAAATTTTAGTGCAACATTTAATTTTTACAATGTTCATTATGCTTACACACACTTGGTAGGAACAAGTGGCGGTAACACCGACGATATGGTAGAAGCCCTCAACATGATGTCGAAAGATCTTGATCCAGCCGGATTGGTAACACATATTGGTGGATTGGATGCGGTAATTGAAGCAACCAATCATTTGCCTGAAATTCCTGGCGGAAAAAAACTGATCTATACGCACATTGAAATGCCATTAACTCCGATCTCAGATTTTGCAAAACTAGGCGAAAGCAATGACGTGTACAAAAAACTAGCGGAGATTTGTAACGGCAACCTTGGATTGTGGAGTGTAGAAGCAGAAACTTTCTTATTGGCAAATGCTGATAAACTTTAGATTTATTCGGGAGGACGGAATTCCGATTCCGTCCAATATAAGGTAAGTAAAAAGGTTTATTAAGAGAACTTCAAATCTTGGCGGAATCGGAATTCCGCCATCCCAAAAATAAAAAAAAGATGAAACAATTAGATGTAAATTTAATGCATCCGGTGGAACAGATCAATGTGATCATCGGACGAATTTATCGAAGCGGTATGACCACCACTTCTGGTGGAAATATCTCTATTAAAGACGAAAACGGAGATATCTGGATTACACCTTCCGGCGTTGATAAAGGTTCGTTGACGATAAATGATATTGGATGCATCAAAAAAGATGGAACAATTACCGGTCCACATAAACCATCGTCAGAATATCCTTTCCACAAAGCAATTTACGAAACACGCCCTGAATTAAAGGCAATAATACATGCTCACCCACCGGGATTAGTGGCATTCAGTATTGCGCGCCAGGTTCCAAATACTAATATCGTTCCTCAAGCTCGTTACATTTGTGGCGAAGTTGGTTATGCTACTTACGGCTGCCCGGGAAGCGAAGATTTGGGCAAAAAAATAGCTAAAGAATTTAAAAACACAAAATACAAAGCCGTAATCATGGAAAACCATGGTGTGGTTTTGGGTGGCACGGACATGATGGATGCATACCAACGTTTCGAAACATTGGAATTTTGCTGTCGTACCATCGTAAATGCAGGGAAACTGGGTAATGTAAACAGTTTGACCGACGAGCAAATTTCTCAATACAGCAATCATTTCCCAAAAAATATAACTCATTTCATGGATGTTGAATATCCATCCAACGAACGAGCATTACGTACTGATATGGTTAATATTATTCGTAGGGCATGTAATCAGGGAATGATGATTTCGACTTATGGAACGGTTTCTGTGCGTTGGAAAGATAATGATTTTCTAATTACACCTCGTGATGTGGCTCGTTGGGATATTTTGCCAAGTGACATAGTACAGATTAAAAACGGAATGGCCGAAGCCGGTAAAATTCCTAGCCGTTCGGTTGCATTACATCAACGGATATACCAGCTAAATCCACACATTAATTCTATTATTTCTACCCAGTCGGTAAATTTAATGGCACATGCGGTTAGCGGCCAAAAATTTGATGTACGCACCATTCCTGAAAGCTGGATTTTCTTACAAGATGTTCCGTCAATACCATTTGGAATGTTATACAACGATGTGGATAAAATGGCACAAATGTTTAATAATAATCGTGTTGTATTGGTTGAAAATGACTGCGTTTTTGTAACCGGTGATAAACTTCTGAATACATTCGATTATCTCGAGGTTGCAGAATTTAGCGCTAATTCATTAGTAATGGCTTCTTCTATAGGACCGCTGAAACCTATGGGCGACAAAGAAATTGATGAATTGCGTGTGGTTTTTAATGTAAAATAACCCCGCCTTAAAGGGGACACAAGGATATGTTCCTATAGGGGAATTATGCAAGTACGTCTTCATAATTCCCCTTTTTTTTTAAATTTTTTTTGCAGAAACTACGTTAAATTTATAATTCAAAACTAATACTATTCCCCTTTAGGGGTTAGAGGTCTATGAAAATCATTCATTCCAATTCAACTTCAACTGCATTTAATTTGGCTGCGGAAGAATATCTATTCTCTAATGTTCTTGATGATGTGTTGTTTTTATATGTGAATGAACCTAGCGTAATAATTGGTTCAAATCAGGTGCTACGAAATGAAATAAATATTGAATTTTGCCATGAGAACAATATTCAGATTTTTCGCCGTATGTCTGGTGGTGGAGCAGTTTTTCATGATTTAGGTAATCTGAATTATTGTTTTATTTCAAATAAATTACAAGGAAAATCTTCATTAGATGCAGACTTTTTATTTCCCATAATCGATGTTCTGAGATCTATGGAAATACCTGTGAAGATTGGCAAAAGAAAGGATCTATGGCTGCCCAACGGATTTAAAGTTTCTGGAACCGCCTCGCACATTTCAAAAAACAGGGTACTACATCATGGAACGTTGCTGTATGATACCGATTTGAATCATTTGAGAAATGCCCTGAATGTGAACAATAAAGATAACGATGTAAAAGGTGTGCCTTCAATTCCGAGTCCGGTAAAAAATATTAGTACGTTTATAGAAGAACAGAATTTAGAAATTTATTCTACAAAATATTTTTTTGAATTGTTTATAGATAAGTTCCTTCACTTTTATAATCTAGAACATGTTTCAACTTTTTCTGTAAATGAAGTTTATGAAATTGAACTTTTAGAGGAAAAATTTAAATCAACGACTTGGACATATAAAAAGTAAATCTGAATAAACACTGTATTCTAATTCTACTTTACTAAAATAAAAAACATTCAATATATTTGCATAATCAATTGATTATTAGTATCTTTATATCATTATTAATCCTCTCTGATCA
>JAAFGX010000090.1 GCA_010365115.1 Paludibacter sp. | reverse complement strand
ATGGGTTGATCGGTGATGGGTTGATCGGTGATGGGTTGATCGGTGATGGGTTGATCGGTGATGGGTTGATCGGTGATGGGTTGTAGAGACGCAAAATTTTGCGTCTCTACGTATGAACCGTATGAATCGTTTGCACCGTATGAATCGTTTGAATCATTTGAATCATTTGAACCGTATAAATCGTATGAACCGTATGAATCATTTGAATCATTTGAATCATTTGAACCGTTTGAACCGTTTGAACCGTCCGAACCGTATGTACCATCATTCCCATTTTCACCATTATTTTCACCATTTAATTGTTCATCGGGTTTGCAAATGGTGAACAATAAATGAACGTGATTGGGCATAACGATAAATGTATCCATTGTCACAAAAGTGAAATGTAACGGTATATCGATGGCACATTTCTGTGCCTGTATACCCAATTCGGATAAATTCATTGTGTTTTGCGTCTCTGGTTGATTGGGTGATTGCAGAGACGCAACATTTTGCGTCTCTGGTTGATTGGGTGATTGCAGAGACGCAACATTTTGCGTCTCTACGATTTCGCCGAAATAATGCAACCGCCCTTGTGTGCAAATGGTAATAAAATAGGTTGCGTTCGAACCATAATCCCATTGTGCCCATCGTGCGGATGGTATTCGATATTTGTTTTGAAATTTTTTATTGCCAGACATATATTTTTTTTCGATGACGGTGGTGGTTGTTGTAGAGACGCAAAATTTTGCGTCTTTACGATTTCGTTTTTACGTTATTGATATTATTTTTCATTTTAGAGACGCAAAATTTTGCGTCTCTACGATTGGTCATCCAAAATAAATCATCGTTGCACAAACGCCAACCATTCTTTATTGGTAATTGCTAATTTCAATTTCTTCAGGTCATCGGTTTTGCGTATTTGTTCTATCGCCCAAAGTCCTTTACGGGCAATATTGTACGCACCATTGGCATCAGCATCGGTTGGTAACGATTCTATTCCATTCCGGCTGTCATAGAATTGTCCTTTTTCATTGGCAACCGGCGAAATTAAATAATCTATCTCCGTATCTGTTTTGCTATTACGCATTTGTAAGGTCAATTTCAGTAAATAAAAAAGGCGTTCAAAAAATGATTTTTCCGTTTGTTTCAAAATCAATTGTTTGATTGCATTTGGTTCGTTTGGTAGAGACGCAAAATTTTGCGTCTCTATGGATGCAACGGATGCAAATAATTTATGAAATTCGTCGGTAATATTTATTTCCCGATTATCCCATTTGTTATTTTTATCAGGATTTCGGAATGTTTCTATACGGTCGGAGTTGGTACAAAGTGTCCAGTTTGTTTTTGTCCCCTCTGCTTTAGTTGTAAAACGATTATAATCGAATGCAAACTCGAACCTGTTGTTGGCTTTGTTATAGTGTATCGTATCAAATTTATTAAAAAATGCTTTGGCTTTCTCCATGTTTTCATAACGGGTATCAAACAGGTTTACAAATCCAGTTACAGGATCCATCTTACTGGTATTCCATGCCGGAACATAAAACAGGAATCCGCTTTGTTTGCCCATTTTCTGAAAACTCTCAAATTTATTGGTAAACTGTAAAGCGTGGAGTGTACCTCCCGCTTCGGCAGATGTTTTCTTTTTATCCACCAAGTAGTTTAGTTTATCAATCAGCATTTTTTCAAACTTCTGATACACTTGCTTTTCAACCTTTTGTCTGCCACGCATAAAGCCCATATTCAGGTCTTCGAGCACCACAATGGCATTGTATTCCACCATCAGTTCCGATATTTTATGAATCACCTGACTCAGATACCCTTCCTTGAGTTCCTTTATAGTTTCAATGGTTTTCCAGTTTTTGCGTGCTTCATCTCTGTTTCCTTCTTTTTTGTCAAGCAGGGTATGATAATTAGTTTTGTAGATATTGCCTTGATATTCGTTTACAATTTCATTCAGCGAGAATTGTTTTACAATCCGTCCTTCGCCATCAATCAATGTAAGGTACAACAGGTGACGTTCACCACGGTCAATGCCAATTACGTGTTGGTTCTGGCTTGTTTTCAGGTAATTATTTACTTCGGTATTGATATTGTTCAGACTTGGTGCTTTGAAGTTCATGGTTATCGGCACATGAAACTGGAATTTATCTACCGTGTAGCGTTTGTCTTTGGTAATGTCAATATTTTTTTCTTTAAAATCAGAATAATTATCAATGTATTTCAATTCATCTTTTGAAAGTTGGTCTTTTGAAAGCTTGCCTTGATAGTATGAATTTAAACTGGCAACAACTTTTTCTTCTATTCTTACAGCTTCTCTATCTTGGTTAATATAAGTCTTTTTAGCAATTTTATATTGATTCCGATGTATTATCATGTTTTCGTCCTTTATACTACTTTTTCGGTAAAACACTTCGGCTTGTCCGTTGAGTTTATATACCACATCGTTCAGGTTCTGCGGGTCGAAAAGCATTTTCCAGTAGAGCGTATGCATATTGGGAGTTCCTTTGCTGTAAGGTGAGAAATCTTTGTTGTAAATTTGGAAAAGATAGAGTTTGCCCTCATCTACCATTTGATTGATATATTCAGCATCAATATTTGTATATGTGATACTATAACCTTGACCCTCAACTTCACGATAGAATTCATCAATAGATTGATAACTATTCGTATCCGAAAAAATAAAGCCAAAATTCTTCCAATCTTCATGTTTATCTATTGACTTTTTGAAAAAATCAATCATTCTTTTGCAATCATCGATGCTAAAATTCTTTTTTTCAAAACCATCTTGCGGTTTTCCGTTTTTAGTGTGCGAACCATGATTTCTTATACTTAGTATCTCGTCTGTAGGATTATAATATCCGATATTACTATTGCTAAAGAATACTTTGGGTAACATTTTACTTGCACCAGGGAGCAGCTTGTAATTTATTTTTTGATAGGTGTCATTTGTTTTTGATGTTGGAATTTTCCTAAAAATCTTATTGTGGTTTTTATCCATTATTCCAAGATAATAACACCCATTTTTTTCGAAAAGGATTGACGCATTGGCTTCTTCTTTATTCACATCCCACCCGTCAAGCAACGTAGAATTTTCGAAATTCAACTTCATTTTTTCAGTTGAGTACGGTTTGCGTGTCATATAATTCCGCACTTTGTTATACAGCGGTGTAATCTGATCGAGTGTGTCCCACAAGCCGGAAAACTCTCCATAGAAACGTTCGTCTTTGTCGGATTCATTTCCTTTGCCTAACAAAGGTTTCACATACCATTGCAGGCTTTTTATACTATCCAGTAATAATTTCAGTTTATCAACTTGTCTTTGATCCTGAGCCAGATTCTTTTCAGTAGAGTACGGGTTATTGAGTAAATCCTGAACCATTAAATAGTTTAGCTCAACTTGTTTAAATAGGTTGTTTAATTTTTCGCCCTCCCCTTTTGGCTCACCCAATAAGCGCAGATAATCTTCAACTTTCAAATGGTAGATCGGATTTTCCAACAAAGCCAGACTGTCATTGATAAAACCAATGGTATAGCTATCCTGACTACTGAAATACTTCTTTTGTTCATCCTCGAATTTCTCTGTTCCTTGTTTTGCCTTTCCTTTATAATTGATATCGAACCATTTGGCAACAGCTTTTTGAAAAACACCCCAATCGCCAAACATCTTTTGTGAAATGTCGGTAAAACCTAAATCGTTTCTCAAATAGATTTTATGGACATCATACTCTTTCAAGTTCTGAAGCAAGACTATCAGTTGCGGCAAAGCATATGCGTTTATTTCCTGATATAGTTTTTCGATACTCTCCAGCACTTCATTATCGTTATCAAATTCCTCCGGTATAAATGAAGCCGTAGAACGGTCGCTCAAAATCTGTTTAAAGAGTGGTTTCAATTTACCTATACGCTGGTTTTTTTGTAAAGGTTGATTGAATTCGTTAATATATTCGTTCAGTCCTTGTATTTTTACTTTTCCTTCGTCGGCATATCCACTCAACAAGTGATTATAAACATCAATGCCTCTCTGCGTGAGGGTTTCGTTAAAATAATTGAGATTAAACATGTCTTCAATGTTTTCTACCTGAAGTATATGAGCAAGGTCGGTAAGTAGTTTTGGAAATTTTTCATTGATGGGTGAAACAGCAATTTTCTCAAAAACCCGCATATTATCCAAAAATTTTGGCAGATTTTGATGAATAATTCTGAAAGCAATGGCTGTGGATTTATCTTCAGCCGAATACATATTCTTCCTGTTTTCGTGAAAGCCGGTAAAATAGGTAGTGAAGTTTTGAAATTCTTCGATTAGTTGTCTGTCTTCTATGGTTTGAACGAAAGTTTTTAAATCCTCTTTTATCAGTTCTTTGGCAAACAGATTTTTATAGCCTTCACTTTTAGTAAACTGCTCGGCAATTTGTTTACGTAGTTTCAATTGAATATCCTCAAACTTTTTCTTTTCATCATCATTACGCTTGATAATTTGATAATACAAATAATACTCCTCCAACGAATCCAATTTAAAGTTATCGAGTGCTCCGGCAATAAAAAATTTATGATATTCATCAATAATTCGTTTCACCAACACATAACTCTCAGCCCTATGTTCATCTTTTTCGAGCAATCCATTGCTTACAACGTATTCCAAGGTTTTTCCCTGTGGAATTAACTCAAAACGTAAAGTCTTAGAAAGTGGATATAATCCAGTAAAGTCAGTTAGATTTTTCATAAAGTGTGTACTTAATTTTTAGTTGTCAAAACTACAAATTAGTTTTCACATTTCTTACATACAGTTAATAAAGTTATTGACAATCAATTTTAAAATTTAATATTGTTCACTAAACGTTGATTTAATATTTTAAAAATTCAAGCAGTGTAGTTAGGGTCTGCTGAAAAATTCTCGTCCTGTCGGATGTGTACTTTATATGATTAAAAAGTGGCGCTGGTTGTTGGTATTTGTAATACCAACTGTATGTATTATAAGAACTTGCCTGCGGCAGGCAGGTTTGTAATCCGCTATTTTCCTATTTAAATTATTCTTAAAAGTAAAAGCGGATATGTTTTCTCACGCTGGCGCGAATTTGTAATCCGTGCCATATCAAAGTATTTAGAAACAACTAATTAGAATAGCTATGTATGGCACAAGTCACAGACCTGCGCCAGCTTGCGTTGTTTGCGTAAACGGTATTATCCTATTGTTTATCAATATAATAATAGTTTATAAGCAGACCCTAAATATACAGTTGGTATTACAGTTAGTCTATTAGATGCTTTTTCAGTTATTAATTCTCCCATCGCCATTACAGCTATAAATTTTGTATTTTGTAAAATATTTGTATACAGCAAATTGACAACAATTAGCAAAACTTTAATTCAAACAATAAACCCTATCAGCAATTTTGCCGATAGGGTTTATTTGATGCATGACAATTTAATTAGGGTCTGCTGAAAAACTCAGCCAATATTTATTGTAAGATATTGCGTTGCGCTGCACCTTTAAAAAACTGATACAAATGTTTACTTAATATTCGAGCGCGAAGTATTGATATTAGCTTTTACTTGTGCGCTGTCGGGATTATTTTCGCCATCGCCTTTGATGGTGTTTTTGTTGCTTCGAGCGGTATTGTGGTTGGCTTTGATCTGCAAACTGTCGTTCGAATCACTCATTCCTTTTTGCTTAATATTCGAGCGCGAAGTATTGATGTTGGCTTTCACTTGTACGCTGTCGGGATTATTTTCGCCATCGCCTTTGATGGTGTTTTTGTTGCTTCGAGCGGTATTGTGGTTGGCTTTGATTTGCAAACTGTCGTTCGAATCACTCATTCCTTTTTTCTTAATATTCGAGCGCGAAGTATTGATATTGGCTTTCACTTGTGCGCTGTCGGGATTATTTTCGCCATCGCCTTTGATGTTTACTTTCTCTAACAATTCAGTCTCTGAAATAATTGAGTTATTACTAGAAGGGGCCATGTAATAATCAAACCCTTTTTTACTTTTTTGATTGCATGTATTAAAACCAATACTGAAACCCGCTTTTAGAGCTATATAACTGAATTTCTGACTTGTAGATTCGTAGGGAAGTGTCTGGAAGATGCGTTCAATAAATTTCTCGTTCATCACTGCTTTTGTTACATCTTTTTGCCCCCATTTTACAACATCCGAAAATGAAGAATTGTAGCTCGATTCAATAAATAGGGTGATGTTTCTATAAATAGGATATTTTAAATCAACACCAACATTAAATATTATGCCACCATTGTTTTCTCCAAAAGAAGCCAACCCGTAGCTTTCTCCTTCAGCAATTCCGATATTTTGTATGGGCGAGTTTAGTGCTAAAACACCTATGCCCGAATTCAAATTTAAACTAACCTTTTTGAAATTTAGCGAATAGGTTGGCCCAAACATAAACGAATACGAATTCCATTTTTCCTTCCCAATAGTACTTTCGAGAAATTTATGATAAAGTTCAGGAATTGAAGTAGGAGTATCGAAGTTAAAGCTGTTTGTTGAAAAGTTAATCTGACTTCTTAATGATATGTTCTGTAAAATGAATGTTTGTTGACTCAAAGATATTAATAAACCAGAATTCCCAAATACGCCCTTATTCCCAATTGTTGTGCCTGCTCCAATTGTAAAGTTATAGTTCTCAATAAGCGCTCTACCTTGGGCCAGCGATATTGATGAAAATATTCCGGAAAAACAGAACCATGCAATTAAAAATTTAATAATTCGTGTGTATTTCATATTTGTACATGTTACATTATTTTAAAAATCTAACGTTTCAAAGACTCAAAGTGTTTATAAAACGACTGAATTATTAAATTACCAATCATTGTTGTTCGATAAATATTTTAGATATACTCTAAAACTTCTTTCTAAATGTATTTTTAGTCTTGAGATAGCTATCGGGATGTAATCTACAAGTTATACCAACAGTTGACATTTAAAACAGTCCAATCTGTTTTAAATGTCAACTGTTGGCAATTTTAATCGAGTATTTAGAGATTTTGCTTGCGGAGGGTTTGCAAACAAATAGTACAATGAGATGAACTTGCCTGCGGCAGGTAGATCTGTCCTCGTCCTGTCGGATGTGTACTTTATATGATTAAAAAGTGGCGCTGGTTGTTGGTATTTGCAATCCCAACTGTATGTATTATAAGAACTTGCCTGCGGCAGGCAGGTTTGCAATCCGCTATTTTTCCTTTTAAATTATTCTTAAACGTAAAAGCGGAATATATTTTAAAGGATTACAATCCCGATAGCTATCAGGAAAGAATACAAGAACTGGGATTGCTAATTACGAGGGACATAACGCAACTTTGTACATTTAAAGAAATGATTATATCCGAAGGGGCGGATCAAAAAAAACAGGGAACTTTGACTATCAAAGTTCCCTGTTTTTTATTAATTGAAAATAAATTATTGAGTTACATAATGCAGTTCTAGTGTACCTGCATCTTCTTTCAACCACATTTCATTCTCGGTTAATCTCAAAATTTTATATACACCATCAGAACTATTGTTGTCGAAGTCGAAAGTAATTTTTTCGAAGTTACTGATAAATGACCAAGTGCCACTTGTTGTAAAATCGAAAGTTACACCTAAAACGGTATACTTTGCTGTTAAACTTGCAGCTCCGGCTTTGGTCAGGTCCATTTCATACTGATTGTAATTAGCTGTAACATCTTTTCCATCATCAAATGCTTGCCCTACTTTCCAGTTGTTTGCCACTCTTTCGGCTCTTGAAACCAGACTAACTATTGGACCATCAGGATATTTCGAACAGGAAGTGAATGATACTGACACAATAGTCAATAGTAAAATTAAAGAAGCAAATTTTAAATTTTTCATTTTGTTTTGTTTAGTTTTAAATATTTAATTTATTAAATTCCTCTGCCACCAATAAGTCGTAGTAATATTGCTATGATGGCTATTACAAGCAATACATGAATCAAGTAACCGGCACTGAAAGCAAAAAATCCCACTGCCCATGCAATAATAAGAATTACTGCGATTAAATAAAGTAAACCTCTCATCTTGTTGTATTTTTAGTTGATTAATAATGACACAAAGATAAGAGTACCAGCCTTTCAAAACGTTACATTTTAAAATGAATAAGTTATATCATTCACAGATTGGATTCATACAAACCAAGTCTATTTTCAAGTAAAACGATATTGTTCTGCATGCTATCGATACGTGCCAGCAAATGAGTAATGGCTTCAATTCCTTCGATATTAATATCCAATTCGTAGTGCAAATGCACTATTTTTTCAAGTTGTAGTACTTGATCTATTGGTATATAACTTATTTCTTCGATGGTAATAATATCTATCAGTCCACTTTCGTACAAGGAGTTGATAAATGAAATCTCAATGTTGTGGCAGGTACAAAACTCAAATGTTTGTATTAAATTTTCCATTTCCATTTTGATTTTGATTATAAAGGTTGAATTTTCGCTAATTCGGTAAACAATTCCCGTTGTTTGTCGGAGAGATTTGTCGGAATTTTTATTGAAAATGTTATATATAAATCACCGAATTGTCCTTCTTGTTTATACACCGGAAAACCTTTCCCTTTTAATTTTATTTTTGTTGCGTTTTGTGTTTCCGGATTCACGGTAAGTTTTACCTTTCCATTCAGAGTTTCTACAGTTAGTTTACCTCCAAGTATGGCCGTGAAAATATCCAGTTGTATTGTACGGTACAAATCTTTGCCCAACCTTTTAAACCGGGCATCGTTAACTACTGAAAATGTAATGTATAAATCACCATTTGGTCCGCCATTTAAACCGGCGCCACCATGTCCCGTGATTTTAATGGTTTGTCCATTTTCTATACCGGCAGGAATTGTAATCCGTATATTTTTACCGTTTACCGATAAGGTTTGTTTGTGCGTTTCATAAGCATCCAATAATTGGAGTTTAATTTCAGCATTAAAATCGTCTCCTCTGTATTTCGTTTGTCGGCTTTGACCAGCCCCACCAAAACCGCCACCAAACATGGATTCAAAAAAATCGGAGAATTGACTGTCGGATGGCTGACCACCCGAAAAATTCGCAGATCTTGAACCGCTAGTTTGTTGCTGGTTTTGCCTTGCTTTTTCGTACTCTTCAGCATGCTTCCAATCTTCTCCATGCTGGTCGTATTTCTTGCGTTTCACAGCATCGCTTAGAACTTCATTCGCTTCGTTTATTTGCTGAAACTTGGATTTCGCTGCTTGATCATTCGGGTTTAAATCGGGATGGTATTTGCGTGCCAGCTTGCGGTAGGCATTTTTGATGTCTTTTTCGCTAGCCGTTTTATCAATACCTAAGATTTTATAATAATCAACGAAATCCATAGTCAGTAATTAATAATTAATAATGCATAATTAATAATGCATATTTAAACCTGAATAGAGGAAAAGTAGCTTAGTATTCCAAAAATTTTGAGAAGCCATACAATAAGAATAATAACGACTACAATGTTCAGAATGTTTTTAATTTTGTGATCCATGGGAATATATCTATTGATAACCCATAGAAGTACACCAGCAAGGATAATTACGAGTAAAACAGTTAATAGTGGCATAATATTGTTTTTTTTGAAGTTAAATTAATTAGTTTGATTTAGTCGCCAATTAAGCGCTACGGATTTGGATAAGTCACAGTTTTCTATTGTTCCAGCAACTTATAAAGTTCGGTTAAATTAGGTGATAATATCACTTCTGTTCTGCGGTTCGCTGCACGTCCTTCGGCGGTATCGTTTGGTTTAATAGTTTTAAACTCGCCTTTACCGGATGCTGTGATTCGTTTTGGGTCAAAACCATTTTCATTTGTCAATATCCGTACAATTGAATTTGCCCTAGCGGTACTTAAATCCCAGTTGTCTTTAAACTGAACGGTTTTGATTGGAACATTATCGGTATGACCTTCGATGGTTACCGAAATGTCATTGGTTCCGTTTAGTACCTGCGCTAAAGTTTGCAGCGCTGCTTTTCCCATTGGATCCACCACATCGCTTCCCGATTTAAATAACAGCTTCTCCTGAAGCGAAATATAAACATTCCCGTCTTTAATATACACCGACAACTGATCGGTTTTATATTTCAACAGTGCCTCAGATACAGTGTTTTTAAGTTTATTCATCATGTCTTTCTGCGATTGAATTATATTCTGGAGGTTAATCAATCGTTTTGCCTGATCGTCAATTGTCATTTTAGAGGAAGCCGAAAGTTCATTCAGATCATTATGAACTGAAGTATTCTGATTCTGTAAATTTGTTTTTTGATCTTCGAGGCTTGATTTATCGTTACGGAGGGTTTTCACTAAACTGTTGCATTCATTCAGCTGATTGTGTGTGTCGGCGCTGTCCATTTGGAGTTGATTGACCCAGGCACGCGAAGCTACAAGTTTCTTGCTTGGTCCACATGATGTAAATACCAGACTCAGAACCAACAAGGAGAAAGGAATAAAGAAAATTGACTTTTTCATTTTAATCCGTTTTAAGATGATGAATAATTTCTACAAAGTTGTGTGACTTTTGACACTGATCTGTTACACAACTTTATTAAATAGTTGTATAATTCACACTTTTCAAGGCAGATGAAGGCAATTTAGTCAAAGGTTTCGATGTTTTTGAAGAATGTGTGAATAATGTAATTCTTCTCTGTTTAAATGTAAGGTTTTAAGGAATATGAATTGTCATCTTTGCAAGGTGTAATAAAATACACAACTGTGCCGCCAGAAGCGGTTGAATCAACTTAATAAATGATTATGAAAAAGAAAATTCCAGTGATTATGATCATTGCAACATTAATTATGGCTTTTGCAATGGGTGGATGTAAAAAAGATGAACCAGTTATTTTACCAGCCGAAAAAACTACCACCAATCTGGGTGTAAAAGATGTATTGGGAGTTAGCGGTACTGTTACTTTCATTGAAACAAGCAGTACGTCTGCCACTATTGAAATTAGCCTTAGTGGAGCACCTTCGGGAGTACATCCTGCTGAACTTTGTATGAACTCTGCCATAGAGGGCGGTACAGCAGTTGTCATATTAAATCCTGTAGATGCCACAGGTAAGAGTTCTACAACAATAACCAGCAAAACCTATAGAGAACTGATTGCTTACGATGGTTTTGTTCAGGTGCGTAAAAGCATTTTAGAACCAACTGTAATTCTTGCCATTGGCGATATAGGTGGAAATGTGATGACGAGTACCAATAAAAGTTATTCACTTTCGGCTAAAGATGCTTCTGGAGTGACAGGAACAGCTTTGTTTGAAAAAAGAAAGAATGGCAATACACTTGTTACAATCTCACTCGTTGGAGTGATATCTGGTTCATATCCAGCAACCATTAATATCGGTTCCATTGAAACAGTAGGTGATCCAATTGCCACAAAAACACTTACCACGGTTATTGTACCGGTAAATAGTACAATTGGTAAAAGTTATACCAATATTAAAACCTTGAATAATACAAACTTTACTATAACTTATGATAAATGGATGGAATATGTAGGATATATCAATATCTATCAAAATTCGGTAGCGTATGATAACATCATTTGTCATGGAAATATAGGAAAGAGTTAATCCTTTATTCATCTTCTAAACTTAGAAAACCGACTCTTTCGTTAAAAACGAAAGGGTCGGTTTATTTTTTATAACAGATTTCCACTAACCATAAAAGGGACAAGCGGGTTTCTAACCGCTTGAAATATTGGAGGGACAAGCGGTTTCCTAACCGCTTGAAGTATATCTCATCAAGCGGTTAGGAAACCGCTTGTCCCCAACAAACATATACCACTACAAATATATTTTCCACTAATATATTCCCCTACTAACAGATTCCCAATAACCATAAAAGGGACAAGCGGGTTTCCTTACCGCTTGAAGTATTGGAAGTATTGGAGGGACAAGCGGTTTCCTTACCGCTTGAAGTATATCTCATCAAGCGGTTAGGAAACCGCTTGTCCCCAACAAACATATACCACTACAAATATATTTTCCAACAAACATATTCCCCTACAAATATATTTTCCTACAAACAGATTTTCCTACAAATATATTCCCCAACGAACAGATTCCCCTACAAACAGATTTTTCTAAAAATTTTATTTCACCCTTCCTTTATCTTTCACTGCATTTTCATCCGCCGGAATATCGCCGAAGTACATATCGGAATAGACTTTTGTGAATTCGGCTCCAAAAAATAGGATCATGGATGAATAAGAAGTCCATAGTAAAATGAGGATGATTGAACCGGCCGCGCCGTATAATGAACCAGGATTAGCTGTACCGAAATAAATACCTAGTGCTGTTTTACCGATTACAAATAGTAGCGATGTGATAAATGCTCCCAACCACACTGAATTCCATTTTATTTTGGCATCCGGAATTATTTTAAACATCAATCCAAACAAAATAGTAATGATACCTATAGAAAGAACAGCATTGAATAGTTTGAAAAACAGCAATAATGATTCTGACCAATATTGTTGAATCCAGATGCCAAGAGCTGAAAGCAGGGAAGATAAAACCAATGAAATAAGCAATAAAAAAGCGATGGATAAGATTAATCCGAATGAAAAGAGGCGCGTTTTCAGAATTGCCCAGATTCCCGATTTGGCGCTGGTGGCATTTACTTCCCAAATGATATTCAGGGTTTTCTGAAGTTCCACAAATACGGCTGTGGCACCAAAAATTATAGTTCCAATACCGATAATGGTTGTCAACAAAGATGTTCGAATCCGCATGGACATGATCACCATTTGTTGTATAGAATCGGCTGTACTTACTCCCATTGCTTGTGCAATCTGCCGATGCAACTGTCCACTCACAGCTTCGGCACCGAAAAAATATCCCGCCAGTGAAATCACCACCACCAATAATCCGGGCAATGCAAATATGGCATTGTAGGCTATAATGGCTCCTTCGCGAAACGGATCACGATCAAACCATTTTTTAGAAGTGGTTATGAATAATGAGCCTGTTTTTTTTAGGCTAAATTTCTTCATTGAATCTTGCTTTTATAGATATTTGACAGCATAAAGGTTATTATTCGTCAAAATCATTGTGATGGTCACCTCCCAAACTGTAATAATTATTTTCTTCGTCATAGGTCACTATTTTTTCCTATTCGTGATTTACTTCTGAAGCGGGCATATTCAAATGGGAACGAGTCGAATCATCACTTAAGTCATTGTCGTTAATCCGGCAGGGCTTCTCATTTTGTTTTTCATTTTAGACATTTGCTCAGAATCAACATCAACTTCTTTAGTGTGATTGAATACTTCATCGTTGGAAGAATAGTTTGAATAATCAAGGAAAAAATTTATTTCATTGTCGATAAGCCGTGAAGTGTACTCCACGTTTTTTTTATTTCTCATATGATTTTGTTTTTTAGATATTGAATTTATATATTGAATGATACGAAAAATTGAATTAAAGCATTCAAAGACTTTAGAAACCTATTATATTCAAATTACTTTTTCTAATACAATTCATTAATTTCTTCCAGAATTCACGTGCTTTATTCTCTAATCTCGCTAGTGTTATGTTAAGTATAAATTGTCTTTTATAATCCTACAAACCCCTTGAAGCGGTTGTACGGTAAGCATGGTCAATCCATAATCCTGTTATTGTTTTTATATATATTGATTTAAAATTATTTAGAATACTCTCCTAACCTGTACAAGCCAGAATCAATGGAGTACTCTACATCCTGCATAAGCGGGAGTACCAAGATGTTAGACAAAAGAAAATTAATAAAGATATTTTTAAATTCCAAAATTTTATATTAACCTGACAATCTATTAATTGCAACTTTTAAAGTACGACAAGATAATTTTGCGGCTTATAAATAAAGTGCTTTCCGCCATGTTTGCCAGTTGTGCCGCAAAGGTTGACCATCCTGAGTTTCTATTCATTTGTTTAATCCATTAGGCGAAGTTATCGTTTCTTCTTATTTTTTTCAGCTTTATCAAATGCTATGGCTATTGCCTGTTTCTGAGCTTTTTTGTTGGATGCAGGCGTAGATGTTCCTATCGTTCCCGTTTCGTGATAACTGTGCATTATTTCTTCAATATTCTCAGATATCACTTTTTTAGATGATCCTTTTTTTAGTGGCATTTTAGTTTGGCTGTTAGTTAAAAGTTAAAACTTAGTGGGTCGTTTGTAGTGATTTTCTAACTTGGGAAGATGTAAATAAACTAAACTAATTTGGTTCATGTATGTCAAAGTCAGAATTCAAAATACTATTTTTCATTTATATATTTTTCAATGGTTAAGCGAGCCATTAAGTAACTGACTGTTGATTCGGCACCTTGATTCAAGTTGATATTGAATTCCTCCAATCCATCGTAACATCCACCCGTGCAAGGGTTGTAAATTATTTGATTTAAACGGTTTTCACCCAAGAACCAATTGAAAGCGATGATCATTTTGTCAAGATATTTCTTATCCTGAAACGCATCGTAGAATTTAGCCAGTGTCATTATTGTGTAAGCCACATCAATGGGTTGTTCACCAAACTTATCTGGTTGTTGACCTTTGTTAAAACGACTTTTATTGGAAATTACTTCAATACCATTTTCATTAAAAATATGAGATAATAAAAAATCTAAGGAATCTTTTGCGATGGCTTTAAAATGCACTTTACCAGTTACATTCCATGCGCATAACATAGCTTCAGGTAAAATGCTGTTTGCATACGTTAGATAACCTTCGAACCATTCCCAATTTTTAGTTGATTCATGATTATACATTTCCACCATTCGGTTAGCAAGTCTTTCTGTAAGCATCACATTTTCAGTAGTTCCTATTCCTTTATAATATAAACACATACCTTTAACTATAAATGCCATTGCCCTAGTAGAATGAATAGTTTCAATGTGTGGGAAAGTTTTTTCCAAAATGGATACAGCCGTTGAACTAAATTCCTGAGGTAAAACTGATTTCATTGAAATAAGATACCCAAGTGCCCAAATAGCTCTACCATTGGCATCATCCAGATTAGTTTCGTAATTCTGCTTGGTGAATTGTTTATCCATGTCCACATAATTCAAGAAATTTCCACCTTCTTGCTGACAATATTTGATAAAATGAAGATACTTTTCAATAAGAATCAAATCGCGCCTTTTTGAATTAAGTTCATAGTGTTGACACACAGTTATCAATGCTCTAGCATTATCATCCAGCGTGTAACCCGAATCAAAATCAGGTTGATTGATTTTCGAAAACTGAATCATTCCAAACTCAGTTGTCATACGTTCAACATGATCTAGTTTAATTTCAGGTAAGTTATATAACATGGAGATTTTACTTCCGGTTTGTTTTGCAAACAATTTAGCATGTGCAACCGCCGAATTTTCCCAAGCAGTAAATACAATTTTTTGTAAGGTGTTTGTACTTATTTCATTTCGTAACTTATCGTTGCCGAGTAATAAAATAACGCCCTGAGCCAATTGTTTTGAGTTCTGAAAATCAATAATGATTCCTGTATCTTTTGTCAGTACTTCTTTTGCGTGTGGAATTGGTGTAGAAATAATAGGACAACCACAACTCATAGCATACGCAAAAGTGCCACTTACAGCTTGATTTGGATCGTTTGTTGTAAACAGATAAATATCCGTAAGCTGAAGATATTCAAGTAAATCAGGCAAATTCAGGTATGAATTTATAAACCGCACATGATCTTGAATTTTCAAATCCGTTACAGTCTTTAAAAGCATATCACGATAGACTTCACCATCATTTTTCACCACTTCAGGATGCGTTTTTCCAATAATCAGAAACATTACTTCCGGAATAGTCTTAATGATTTCAGGTAAGGCTTTCAAGGTAGTTTCTACACTTTTTCCAGAGCTTAGCAAACCGAAAGTTGTAAGCACTTTTTTGCCAATCAAATTATATTTTTCTTTTAATGAATCTTTGTTCAAGTTTGGAACCAGATGCGTTCCGTGTGCAATGACGTTTATTTTTGATGTTGGCACATCATATTCTTCCAATAATATTTGTTTGGAACGATTTGTCATCACAATCAATTCTGAACACGCCGAAGCTATATTCTGAACTTTTTGTTTCAAAGCTTCATTTGGGTTTGGCAAAACGGTGTGAAAAACCGTAATAATTGGTTTATTTATTTGATATAAAAATTTGAGGAAAGGTTCTTTTTGTTTATGGAAGAAACCAAATTCATGTTGGATTAACACTATTTTGATTAGGTTATCCTTGTTTATATCGTTAGCTAGTTTTAAATAGCTTTCGGAATTGGTAGTGTCAAGAGTTGCTTTTACATCTTCAGAATATTTAAAATTCGATTTTCCTGATTCCATAGCACAAACCTTTATTGAAAAAGAAGTTCCGAATTTATTGTTCAACGACGTTATCAAATCTTGCGAATAGGTTGCAATACCGCACTCGCGTGGCGGGTAAGATGTGATAACCAGTATTTCGGGAACACTATTCTGTTCATTCATACCACTTTGAAACCACTTCTTTTCACTACTTTCTGGTGAAAGTAAAACGGCAGGGAGCAAATTTTCATTTTGATGTCTGGTGCCTTGTATGACACGCTTTTTGAGAATGTTAGTTTTCATATTTTCAAGTATTTATGATTAGATATATTTTCAGTTGGATATGGCAACTCAGCAAAAAATATTTCTACTTGTTTGGATTGCCTGTTTTGGAAGTTATTTTTAGATTCTTTTTTAGATTTCAACAAATCTGCAGAAATCAACGTACACTGAAGGAATTTTGCTTGCTTAGCTACTTCAGGTTTTAAAATTATATTTTTCATTTCTTATGATATTAAGGATTAATTAGCCTGTTAATACTTTTGTAATAAATGAAGTGATACCATTTGGAAGAATTGTTAGTATAATATTTTCAATTTTTTCCAAACGATGAGTCCACTGTAATAAGTCAGTGATTTATTTTAAAGTTAATATTTTATTTATTTTGTTTCGCTACTAATAGATATTTTTATCTCAAATATA
>JAAFGX010000009.1:61048-135226 GCA_010365115.1 Paludibacter sp. | reverse complement strand
GATTTAGACAATGGAGTGTTATGTCCATTATTCATCGGAATGTTAATTAAATGAATTGCTAAAGAATATATTGAGTCCTTTCGGAATTGTTGAATTTCAGTAGCTCGGATAGTGAAATCACCTGTCTGACCCGGACGGAAGCCAAGATTGATTACTTTGTCAACCGATAGCTGATTGACTGAATTAATTACCAACTCCTGATTATCGACCATACTGAAAATCTCAGGTATAGCAGGATTGTCATTCGACATTTTTTCAATATCGTAACTGTCATAATTATCAGAAGCATAGGATTTACCTACAATCAGAGTTTCATCTGTGTTAGTGCCGTTTGCTACTACTAAACGAAGTTTCTGACGATCACTTACAGCTTTTACTTTCAAAGGATTGGCTGTTGAAGTTGCATGGGCTCGATAGGCGTTTTTAAAAGTGATAGAACCCGTACTGTTGGGTGTGCCATCCTGATTTACCTTGATCCAGAATGCCTGCATCGGTGGAATCATTTTTGTGACAGTAGCTGGCACACCCTCGCCATCACTGTAGGTATAAAAAGTCATAGCTGCACCGTCAAAAGTTCTGTACCAGATGGCATTACGTAAATTACTTATCGGATTCACAATAGCAGTATATGCTGCATTCCAGTCCAAATACGAAGGATATGGATTACCTACCAAATTAAATCCGCGTTTGCCAGCTGTTGTTCCAGTACGGGTTGGAGCAAGAGTAACATCGCCGGTAATTAGTGAACCTCCTGTGAATGTATAAATGCCATCAGTTGCATCGCTTAACTTAACTACATAACCTTTACCAGCAGTTAATGGAACATTCGTTGCCAAAGGTGCAGAGTACGAAGTGCTTATTTCATCATAATTTCCAATTTTATTGGTACGTGTAGCATCTGTAAAAGTAGTGGTTTTTGCAGCACTCAGCGGACTTGAAAGATACCACCACTGACGAGCCACAGTCAGGTATTGCTCCACGCTTGATGTTCCCCCTACGGTCAGATTTCCGTTGTCAATAAGAGTTGCCGTTCCGTTGGTTGCATCACTTCTTAGAACAAAATTTTCGCCCACAGCCATGTTTCCAGAAGCAATAGTCAATTGTTTGCCTGCATTAACCGTTAAGTTATCGCATGGGAAACCTGCAGCACTATAATTCCCATTAAATATAGCATTATCTAATGCTGTTGGAGCGGATGGAATCCACCTGGTGCCGTTCCATGTAGAAGTCATTCCAGTCGAATAGTTTATGAACCGTGTATCTGGAATGGCAAAAGAAGTAGTGCTTGCGTCTACTTTAGTCACTACCAGGTTAGCACCGCTGTAAGTCATATTTCGGATATCACTAATCATATAAGCAGTATTAGTACCGCTCTTTGTTTTTACGTTCATTCTTTGCGCCTGCACCGCCGTCAGCCCTAAGCCCAGCAAGAGCAATGCGCCCATTTTCATTCGTTTCTGTTTCATTTTTTTCCTTCTATTCTTAAAATTTAAGTATTCCATTATTGTAATTACCAATTGATAATTAGATATTTAAGCGTATTTTTTTACAACGTAGCAACCAATATATAAGTGTTTGTAACATACTTTATTTGACCACAACAAATTACAACATTTTTTTTCGATATATCATAAGGGTAAATCCTGATTTTATATAGGTGTAAACCCTTAGAAAATGTTAAATCCGGTATACGCTTTATGCATATACCGCTTTAGTACTTTCAATAGTTGACTTTAGTAGGTCAACAATCTAAATTTCAACTATCTTGTTTTTTATGGCAAATAATACCAGATTAATGGTATTTTTCGAATTTGTTTTTTTTAATAAAGCGGAACGATAGGTTTCCACAGTTTTAGAACTAAGAAATAGCATTGTCGCAATTTCAGGTATGGTTAAACCTTCACACAGATATTCCAACACTTCTCTCTCTCTGTCGGTAAGTTCAGTAATTTCGAACTTTGTTTTTTCAACAGTAGCTGGTGTTTGAGTTTTGATATTTTGAATTATCTGACGCAATAGTTCGTTCGAGAAATAACTTTCACCGCACATAATGGCATTTATTGCTTTCTCAAACTCCTGCTTTCCCGAAGTTTTCAGTACAAAACCCATTGCACCAGCATTTATCATGTCGAAATAGTTTGCCTTTTCGCTTAACATGGTAAGCACCAGAATTTTTAAATCGGGTCGCATTTTTAGTGCTTTTTTGGCAGCTTCCAGACCATCCATTACAGGCATTTCAATGTCCATAATGACCATATCCGGCGCAAGGTTTTCTAACAAATCAAGAAAAACCTGTCCGTTTTCAGCTTCTGCAATCACTTCGCCAAAACCTTCGTTTTCAATCAACAGTTTTATTCCTTCGCGAAACAAGGAGTGGTCGTCGACAATGATTATTTTATTCATTTCATTGTTCATTTTATAGCTAATTCATTTCACCTATTTATTTGTTTGCCAGTCTTATATTTAATTATTATTAATTACTTTCTTCTACTTGAAACTCAATGAAAGTTTTCATTCCTTCTCCTGGATTTGATGTTATTTTAATGTTTCCTTTCAGAATCTGAACCCGTTGTTGGATATTCATTAATCCAAGACCTTTATTTGTTTTTAGGATTGTTTCTGAATCAAATCCGATTCCATTGTCGGTGTAGGTTAAACTAATCGTGTTATTTGCTTTGTTGTATTTGAAATCAATTTCTATTAACGTTGCCTGGGCATAAGTGAGCGTATTCTTAATAAGTTCTGTTGTAATTCTGAACAACGTTATTTCCAGAAAATTATTAAAACGGTCGTGTGTGTTGGTATAAAAGTAAATTTTTATTTTGTTTGTGTCATTTATACGTTGAGCAAAATCTTGAATTGCACGTATATATCCTGAGTTAACTATAAGCTGTGAACTCAATCCGCGAGCCAGTTCCCTCGAGGTTTGAATTGCCATTTCGATATTATGATTTCCCTTTTCGGTAATCAACTTCTTTTTCTGAATATCATCTGTATCGGCAAGCCATTGAAAATATAATTTTATGGTAGAAAGTAATGGTCCCATACCATCATGCAATTCCCTGGAAAAGCGATTGCGCTCTCGCTCTTCTACTTCTACAGTAACAGCAAGCAGTTCTTTTTCGGCATTCACTTTTTCGGTAATATCACGATTGGAGACTCTCACACCCAAATGTTTTCCATCAATATTGATACATCTGCAAACATGACCCATCCAACGAATTTCCCCTTTTTTTGTTACAATACGGAATATTAATTCCAACTTTTTTTCATTCGGATCATTAACACAACGTTCCTTTTTGTGAGATTCCCAACTTTCAACATCGCCGATGTAAATTATTTTATCCAGCAATTTGGGGTTATTTTCAAACTCTGCAACCGAATATCCTGTAATTCGTTCTACCGATGGCGACATAAAAAGTATTTTTCCATCGGGGCTTTTCCAATATTCCCAATCGTAAGTGAAATCAGTAACCGTTTTGAATTTTTGTTCTGATAATATTAGTTCGTCATTTAGTTTTTGGAGCTCTTCAGTACGTTTTGCAACCCGCACTTCAAGTTCATTGTTAAGATTGCTTAATTCTTCTTCAATTTTTTTTCTATTGGTAATGTCGGTATGTGTACCATACATTAACAAAGGTTTTCCATCGGGAGTCCATGTTTTTACTTTTCCTTCCTGCCTGACCCAAATCCAATGCCCTTTTTTATGGCGCATGCGTACTTCTACACTATGATAGGGTAATTCGCCAGAGAAATGTCGTTTGAGCATTTCATCGGCATACGCCACATCATCTGGATGCGTCACCATTTTCCATGCTTTGCCTTTCAGAATTTTAAGTGCGAAATTTATTTCTGCCCTTGTAAAACCGGTGTTTTTTGCCCAAATATCATTGAACTTCATCTCACCGGTCTGTATATTCCATTCCAACGTTCCGATATTGGCACCAATTAAAATATCCTCTAAATGTAATTTATTTTCTTTTAAAGCGTTTTCAGTAAAAACATGTTCTGTTATATCATTCAGAATGCCTGTCCAGATGATATCTCCGTTATCAAGCCTTCGTGGAACAGATTCCAAACGTACCCAGACAACTTTATTTTTTACAAGTAAACGACCTTCCCACCGAAAAGGAATAAATTTCTTACTGGCTTCTTCATTCCTTTTTACAAATGATTTTATGTCATCTGTACAAACTAAGTCACTTATTATAAATGGATTTTTGGAGAATTCGATTTGTGTTACACCTAAAATTTCACAAAACCTATCACTTGCAAATTCCATTTTGTAAGGTGGATTATCTGAATTTTCCCAACTTCTGTTTCCCCATTTTTTTACCGAAAATACACGTATTCTGTATAATCCGACCGGTTGGTTATTGAATATATCTTTGTAATACTCACGCACATTAGAAAATTCGGATTCTGATTTTTCTAATTCCCTTATTTGGGATTCTAAAGCGGCCTGATGAGCAAGAAGTTCTTGTATAAATGACAAAGCATCAGACATTTTCAAATCAAATGATGTCGTTGTAGGTTTTATAAAATCTTCTGCTTTTTTGTAAAGAGCATCGGATATTGAACTTTTATTAGTTCCCATAAAATTTATGAATAGTTTTATTTGAACTATTTTAAGATGAAAAGTATAATTAGGGTTTGCTGAAAAACTCAGACAATATTTATTTTACGATATTACGGTGCTTTGCACCTTAAAAAAACGGATACAAATGAATTGCTACAAATTTTTCCCCACTCTGTGGCTTTGTAGAAGGTGCAGAGCACCGTTATATTTGTAGCAAATTGTTATTTACAAAGACATTAGGTGCAGCGCACCGAAACATTAATGCAAAGAAAACTAACTAATATAGCAAAAAGGCTTGCACTAACAATGAAAATTATATTATTATGTCGCTAATTATCAGGTAGATACTAGTTTTTCAGCAGACCCTAATTAAGAAATAGGAAATAAATAATGTAGTATATTTAAATAAAAAATAATAAGAATAGAACGCAGATGGAGTATTCTATTCGTTTTTTTTACAAATACGACATTACATTTTGTCCATTACCTAGCTGATAATAAATCAAATGAAATATCGGAATTGCAAAGATAATTAATTAACTCAAAGTATCAAATTGTGTCAATTTCATTTTTAGACTTTGATATTTAATTATGCCTTTTGGTAAGTTTCTCAGCCTCCATTTGTGCTCTCGATTTACTTTGGGTAACGATATAAACGCCCGAAAAAACCAGCACTCCCGACAAAGCCTGTTCGTATCCGAAGGTATCGATACCGATAAAAACCGCTACCAGCGAAGAGATGATAGGTTGTAGGTAATTGTACATGCTCAACGTGGTGGGGCGAAGCACTTTCTGACCGATAGGAATAAGTAAATAACCCAGAAAAGTGGCAAACAAAACCACATAAGCAATTCGCCAGTAAGTTTCTGAAGTTAATAAAGAAAAATCAGTCTGCATCAGCGGTTTGTAACAAAATGGCAGGCTGACGATTGTTCCGAAAAGAAACATCCACTTCATAATGGTTACCGGAGAATATCGGGATATCAAATTTTTGAAAACAGTCAGATAAATGGCAAATGAACTTACAGCAAAGAAAACAATTAAGTTCCCCCAAAAATTGCTATGCCCATGTACCGCAATCGGACTGTTGAAAACAAGTAACAAGGCACCTGACGCACCTACCAAAACCCCGATGGCTTTCATAAGTGTAATCGGCTCTTTGATAAAAACGGCTGCCAGAATCATAGTCAAAATGGGCAACATCGTTACCACGATGGATGCATCGATGGGCGAAGTTATGGACAAACCGATAAAATAAGGCAACTGATTTAATGTCAGGGCAAAGAATGACGCAAAAAACAATAAAAGCAAATCTTTTGGCGGCACTTTTTCTTTTTTTACAAACAGAGAGGCTAACCAGAAAAGAATCAATCCTCCGACCAGCCGGAAAGAAGTAAGTGCAAGCGGATGAAGTATTTCCGGCATCATTGTTCTGGAAATGGGCGTATTTATCCCAAATATTATATTTGCCGAAAAGAGAGCAATATGACCTATCAGTTTTTTATTTTCCATAACGGGTACAAAGGTAGTGATATAGTTGAAACTCTAAAAACTTTATGTTCGTTCAAATTTCCCGAACATATCCAAACTTTTTTGCTTCTAATTTGCTAATCCCGAGAATAGTGCTTAGTTTTGTAGTCAAACTAAAAATTCACTCGTATGAAATCCAATCCGAAAGAACAACGGTCGCTTTTCCCTGAAGAGTGTTTGTTGCGTGAAATATCTCAACAAGCCCGTTTATCAATTGGTCTACCCAAAGAAAACGCTGATCTTGAAACCCGTTTAGCACTTACACCCGAAGGAGTTGCTATTGTAGTAGAGGAAGGTCATAGTGTTTATGTACAGCGTGGAGCGGGTGAACCGATGTCTTATACCGATTTGCAATATAGTGAAGCAGGTGCTTTTATGGTAGATCAGGCAGCGGAAGTGTTTGGTGCTGATATTGTTTTGAAGATTGCACCACCTACAAAGACGGAACTACAACTAATGCACGATAATTCCACTATTCTATCTATGTTGCAATTGAGCAATTTATCAGCCGACTGCATTAAACTAATGATGAAGAAAAAAATGAATGCCATAGCTTACGAATTAATTAAAGATGAGCAAAAGGCATTTCCGGTGGTCAGTTCCATTTCCGAAATTGAAGGGAATACCGCAATTGCGGTGGCTGCCGAATTGATGAGTAACGAACATGGAGGAAAAGGAATATTGTTGGGAGGTGTTGCAGGAATAACTCCTACAGAAATACTGATTTTAGGTGCGGGTATTGCCGGTTCGGTAGCAGCACGAACTGCATTAGCTTTGGGTGCTCAGATAAAAGTGTTTGATCACGACATTAATAAACTTCGGAAAATACAACATTATCTTGGTCAACAGGTTTTTACGTCGGTAATTCATCCCACCGTGCTTTTTAAAGCACTTGCAACGGCCGATGCGGTAGTTGGAAATTTGCGATACATAAATGGGTTAGAACGTTTTATGGTTTCAGAAGAACTGGTAAAAACCATGAAACCGGGTGCAATCATTATCGACATGAGCGTGGATCAAGGCGGATGTTTCGAGACTTCAGAATGTAGGTCGTTGAAAAATCCTGTTTTTGAAAAACACGGGATAATACATTATTGCGTCCCCAATATCTCCGCAAGGGTTGCACGTACTTCCTCCATTGCATTAAGTAATATTTTCGCTCCTATTTTGCTGAAAATTGGTCATTCTGGATGTGTAAATTCAGCAATTTCAGAAAGTTCAGGATTTAGAAATGGTGCCTATATTTACAGCGGTATGCTGGTAAATCGTCTTATTGGAAATTACTACGGAATTCCATCAAATGATATTGGATTGTTATTGCCTGGATATTAACAAATTAATTAGTAATTAGTAATTAAAATAAAATTGGTAATCAAAAACCTACAGACGTTGAAATAGGATTTAATATTTTGTTAATTACGTAGAATGTTTCAATTATTTGATTTATCATGAACTCATCATTCTATTTTCTGTTTTAAGTATATGTAAATACAATTCAAATGAGAACAAATCATTTAATTATTATGATGGGAATATTTTTACCATTTCTGGTCAACTGTCAAACCATAAAACCGGAAATAGAATATTTAACCACTCAAGAGTTTAAAAAAATAATAGAATTAAAAAATGTTGTTTTAATTGATGTAAGGACAAATGCTGAATTCATTGAAGGACATATTACTGGTGCAATAAATATTGATGTATACGATGCTGATTTCACAACACTTGTAAAATCAAAAACCCAAGGAAAATCCATAGCTCTGTATTGTCGCAGCGGAAACAGAAGTAAACTTGCAGCCTCCAAACTAACCGATTTAAAAGTTGAAATTTACGAATTAAATTATGGCTTTAAGGATTGGGTCCAATCTGGCTACTCCGTTAATAAATAAAATTTTATGTTTTAAGTTGAGCGAAAATTGATGAAAAAATTACAAATAAAAGTGTATTTTTGCACTTTAGAAAAAAGGAAAGTATGTCGCTAAACCATGAACAGGAAATTTTGTCTGAGGAAAAACAAATTCAAGAGGAATTTGATGCATTACTTGAAGATTACCGAAAAACGAATCATCGACAGAAAATTGAGCTGATTACCAAAGCATTCAATTTTGCAAATGCTGCTCATAAAGGGATTAAACGTAGGTCGGGAGAACCTTACATTATGCATCCGCTTGCTGTGGCACGAATTGTTGTTCGTGAGATTGGGCTTGGTTCAACTTCCATCTGTTCTGCTTTGCTTCACGACGTGGTGGAAGATACCGACTATACAATTGAAGATATTGAAAATCTTTTTGGAGCTAAAATAGCTCAGATTGTTGATGGTTTGACCAAAATTTCAGGTGGTGTATTTGCCGAAAAAGCCTCAGAGCAAGCTGAAAACTTTCGCAAATTACTTATTACTATGTCCGAAGATATTCGGGTTATTCTGATTAAAATTGCAGATAGACTTCATAACATGCGAACTCTTGGTTCGATGCCGCCGGCCAAGCAATATAAAATTGCTGGTGAAACTCAATATATTTACGCTCCCCTCGCCCACCGTTTAGGACTTTTCCGCATTAAAACCGAACTCGAAAATCTTAGTTTTAAGTACGACCATCCCGATACTTTTCACACGATTGAAAAACAATTGGCTGTGGATGAGAATGAACGTACCCGTTTTTACGAAGGATTTTCGAAGCCCATCGACAAACGATTGACCGAAATGGGTTACGAGTTCTCACTTAAAGCCCGGTTGAAATCGGTTTATTCTATTTGGCGAAAAATGTCTACCCGAAACATTCCATTCGAAGAAGTTTATGATCTTTTGGCTTTGCGTATCGTTTTTAAGCCTCGCGATGGAATGAATGAAAAAGACCAGTGCTGGATGTTATACTCCGCCATTACGGCATTGTACAAGCCTCACCCCGAACGAATCAGAGATTGGGTGAGTACTCCGAAAGCAAATGGTTATGAATCGTTGCATGTCACAGTAATGGGACCGGAAGGTCGTTGGGTGGAAGTACAGATACGCAGCGAGCGAATGAACGACATTGCCGAAAAAGGATTAGCTGCACACTGGAAATATAAATCAGGCGAAGCCGATGAGTCGGAACTGGATAAATGGCTCAAAACTATTAAAGAATTGCTCGAACATCCCGAGCCGAACGCCATCGATTTTATGGATACGTTCAAATTGAATCTTTTTGCTTCCGAAATTTTTGTATTTACTCCCAAAGGCGAAATTAAAACCATTGCACAGGGAGCCACAGCACTCGATTTTGCCTATTCCGTTCACTCTGATTTAGGAAATCATTGCATTGGGGCAAAGGTGAATCACAAATTAGTGCCTCTAAGCTATAAGCTCAATAGTGGTGACCAAATAGAAATTCTGACTTCCAAAAAACAAACTCCACAAGCTGTGTGGTTAGATTATGTTACCACAGCCCGCGCTAAATCTAAACTCCGCACTTTATTCAAAAAGGAAGAGAAAGTCCTTATTGCCGAAGGTCAGAAGCTAATTGAAGAATCGCTTGCCGAACTTAAAATACTTCCTGAAAATGAAAACATAGTTCTGATTTTGAATCATTTTGACATTACACAGAAAAATGAACTCTATTTACAAGCAGGGAAAGGTGTACTCAATTTAAAAGATATAAGCAAAATTATATTCAAGCCCAAAAACCAAAATGTTTTTGCAAAATATCTTAAATTGCCTTTTGGAGGCTCTCTCGAAAGCGCAAAACAAGGTCCAACAGTACCCATTGACAGTAAAATTGATAGAAAAAAACCGATAAAACTTACCGAAGAAAATGCTGGTATAATTTACAAACTGGCAGAATGTTGTCATCCAATTCCTGGCGACGATGTGCTGGGATATGTTGATGATTCCGAAACGGTTATCATCCATAAACGTCAATGTATAGTTGCCACCAAGCTGAAAAGCAGTTTTGGCGAGCGAATTGTATCTGCCGACTGGGCTACACACAAAGTACAATCATTCGAAGAAGTTCTTGAAATTAGAGGAATTGATAAAAAAGGGGTGCTAATAGAAATTCTGAAAGTAGTTTCGGATGGCTACGGTGTGAATATCAGCAAAATAAATATAGAAACAGATGCTGGCATCTTCATAGGTCGTTTCCATGTTTATGTTCACGATACCGACGACCTGAATAATTTGTGCAAAAACATCAATAAGATTAAAGTAATTAATTCGGTGCAGCGGATTCAGGAGTAAAATTCCTTTTAATATCATAATAATCCTCAATTTTACAGGGTTATTCCTCAAATAATTTGATATTCCTTCTAATTCAAGCCAATTATAGTTTTTTTTGCGTTCCAATTGTTTCCATACTCATAAATAATATGTAAATTTGCACGCAATATTTTTTCATAGCGAATTTCCCATTTAAAGGAGATGAATTGAAAACAAAAAACGATAAAATAATAAACTATGTCATTTATTGCAGAAAGAGTTCAAATAGAAGGTTTAACGTTTGATGACGTTTTACTCATTCCAGCCTTTTCAGATGTTTTACCACGCAATGTGGACCTCACCACCCGTTTCTCACGTCGAATTGAATTGAAAATTCCCATTGTTTCAGCAGCAATGGACACAGTTACTGAATCGAAAATGGCTATTGCTATTGCTCGGGAAGGTGGAATTGGTGTGATTCACAAAAACATGCCAATTGCAGATCAGGCAAAACAGGTAGAAATTGTGAAACGTGCCGAAAACGGAATGATCTCAAATCCTATAACTATTCTTAAAGGTGCAACAGTAGGTAATGCGCTGGCTTTGATGGCCGAATATAAAATTGGTGGTATACCGGTTGTTGACGAATCCGGATATTTAGTAGGTATTGTTACCAACCGCGATCTGCGATTTCAACGCGACATGAGCAAGGAAATTGATGACGTAATGACCAAAGAAAACTTAATTACAACATCAACAACTACCGATTTAGAAGCTGCTGCCGATATATTACAACAATATAAAATTGAGAAACTTCCGGTTGTTGACAGTGACAACAAACTGGTTGGATTACTTACCTATAAAGATATTACCAAAGCCAAAGATAAACCAATGGCTTCTAAAGACGAACGCGGTCGTTTACGAGTTGCTGCCGGAGTAGGCGTAACTGGGGATGTTTTTGAGCGGATTGATGCATTGGTTGCTGCAGGCGTTGATGCAATTGTAATTGATACTGCTCATGGTCATTCAGTTGGAGTAATTGAAACATTGAAAGAAGCAAAAAAGCGTTATCCACAAATTGATATGGTGGTTGGAAATATTGCAACCGCCGAAGCGGCTATTGATTTGGTTGCTGCAGGAGCTGATGCCGTTAAGGTAGGAATTGGTCCCGGTTCCATTTGTACCACCCGTATTATCGCCGGAGTTGGAATGCCACAACTTTCTGCCATTTACGAAGTCGCAAAAGCGTTGGAAGGAACTGGAGTTCCGGTTATTGCCGATGGAGGAATTCGCTACTCAGGTGATATAGTAAAAGGGTTGGCTGCTGGTGGTTACACAATTATGGCTGGTTCACTTTTCGCGGGTGTGGAGGAATCACCCGGCGAAACAATTATCTTCAATGGTCGAAAATTCAAATCATATCGTGGAATGGGCTCGCTCGAAGCCATGGAAAAAGGTTCGAAAGACCGCTATTTTCAGGATGGTGAAGCAGATATGAAAAAGCTGGTTCCCGAAGGAATTGCAGCTCGTGTTCCGTTTAAAGGTTCATTGTACGAAGTGGTTTTTCAAATGATTGGAGGACTTCGTGCCGGAATGGGCTATTGTGGTTCTCATACAATAAAAGAACTGCATAAAGCGAAATTCACTCGCATTACAAATGCCGGAGTTGCCGAAAGCCATCCTCACGATGTATCGATTACCAGCGAAGCACCAAATTATAGCAGAGGAGAGTAAGAAAACAAATTCTTTGTTCCATATTTAGTGTTTGGGCAGAAAAGTTTTTGTTAATTAACGTATTAATTGATTCAACATTATATTGACAAATATTTTTTCGAAAATAAATTCAATGTAATTTATAACAATATTCAAAAATATCCGTTTACATCTTAATGTAATAATCATTGTTAAATGCGAATTATTATCTTAATCTATTAATCATTTAAAATATTTATGAAATCAACTGTAATTACTTTTTTAGCTTTTATTGCTTTTTCAGGCAGTTTGTTTGCACAGGCAGCCGATCCGGTTCTTATGACTATTAATGGTAAACCGGTTTTGAAATCAGAATTTGAATACATTTACAACAAAAACAATTCTAATAATTCGCTGGATAAGAAAACCCTCGATGAATATGTAGATTTGTTTGTGAATTTTAAATTAAAGGTTGAAGAAGCAGAATCGCAGGGAATTGACACCACCTCTTCATTTATCAACGAACTAGCAGGTTATCGTACACAGTTGACAAAACCATATCTTACCGATCAGAAAGTCGACGATCAATTGCTTTTAGAGGCATACGACCGAATGAAAGAAGATATTGATGTTAGTCATATTCTAATACGTATTCAACCAAATGCAACACCTGCAGATACGCTCAAAGCATGGAACGAAATAAATGATATTGCAAAACGACTGAAAAAAGAAGATTTTGCAAAAGTGGCAAAAGAAGTATCACAAGATCAGTCGGCAGAGCAGAATGCCGGACATATTGGTTGGATTTCAGCATTCCGCACCGTTTATCCTTTCGAAACAATGGCCTATAATACATCCGTTGGCAGCATTTCTAAACCAATCCGCACAGCTTTCGGATATCATATCCTCAAAGTTCATGCTCGCAGGAATTCATTGGGTGAAATTTTAGTTTCGCATATCATGAAGTTTACTTCTCAGGGCGATTCGGCAATGAATAAAAGCGCAAAAATCAGTATTGACTCTATTTATCAACGCATTAAGGCGGGTGATGATTTCGGAACTCTTGCCAAAAGTTACTCGATGGATAAAGGCTCTGCAGAAAAAAATGGGGAATTACCATGGTTTGGCGCCGGAAGAATGGTTCCTGAATTTGAGAATGCAGCTTTTGCCCTAAAAAATACAGGTGATGTTTCTCAACCTATCCTGTCGGCATACGGTTGGCATATTATCAAATTAATTGACAGAAAAGGAATAGAAACTTTTGAAAATTCAAAAGCAGATTTGGAACGTAAGGTTAAACGTGACGAACGTGCCAACAGAGGTCAGGAGGCTTTTCTAAATAAATTACGTTCCGATTATACTTATAAGGTAAATAAAGCAAATTTACAGGAATTTTATAAGTTAGCTGAATCTCGAAAATTGAGCGATTCAATATTCACTATCGAAGCCGCTAAATTGAACAAGACACTTTTCAGCTTTGCCAATAAAAACTTTACTCAGGATGAATTTGCAGAATATTTGAAAAATAACAGTAATACCGAAAAAACGATTCCTTCGGAGATGATTGATGAAAAATTCTATGCCTTTGTTGATAGCAAATTATTAGCTTATGAAGATAGTCAATTGGAGAAAAAATATGACGATTTCCGTTTCTTAATGCAGGAATACCACGATGGAATTTTATTATTCGAAGTGAGCAACAAGGAAGTTTGGGAAAAAGCATCAAAAGATACCGAAGGTCTTGACAAATACTTCAGATCGCATAAAACCGATTATACATGGGAGAAAGCGCATTACAAAGGACGTGTAATTTCGTGCAAAGACAAAGCAACATTTAAAGCTGCAAAATCGATTGTGAAAAAATCTCATAACGATTCAATTGATAAATATCTACGCACCCGATTGAATGATAGCATTCAGTACGTGAAAATTGAAAAAGGATTGTTCGTACAGGGAGAAAACAAAGCGGTTGACAAATTTGCATTTAAATCAAAAGATAAGTTTACTCCAGCAGAAGATTATCCTTATGTATTTGTTACCGGAAAAATGCTTAAAAAATTACCGGAAGATTATACCGATGTTCGCGGGTTGGTAACTGCTGATTATCAAGAATATCTGGAAAAAGAATGGATAAAAGCTCTCCGTGCCAAATATCCGGTAACGGTTGAACAAAACGTTTTAAAAACGGTTAAAACGAACTAATAAATACTTAAACGCAAGAATAAAAGTCTATCTTTGGCTTTTATTCTTGCGTTTTTTTTATTCCATTTTTTAATACTAGTTTCAATCTATTCTATCATGAATAAATACTTTACTTTGGTTTTTGTTGCTTTGTCAATGGTTGTCCTATCATCGTGCAATCGCAAAGCCCCTGAAGTGGAAAGCAAACCATTACTGGAAGTAGAGGGAAAGTTTCTATATCTTGATGATTTGGAACAAGTAATACCGGCAAATGTAAACAAAAAAGACAGCACCGAGATTGCACAAAGTTACATCCGCAAATGGATTACTGACGTATTAATGTACGAAAATGCAAAACGTAACATTACTAATCAGGCTGAGATTGATGAATTGGTGGAAGATTATCGTAAAACGCTGACTATTCATCAGTATCAACAAAAAATGATTGTTCAACGACTTCCAAAAGAACCAACAGAAGAAGAACTCAAAGCTTTCTACGATCAATACAGCGAACAACTTGTATTAAAGGAAAACATTATTAAAGGGTTGTTGCTTGTTGTTCCTACAAAAGCTCCAAAATTAAGCAATGTGAGAAGTTGGGTTCAATCCGGAAATACAAAATCATTGGAAAGCATTGAAAAATACAGTATACAGAACGCTATCAGTTACGATTATTTCGGAGACAAATGGATTCCCTTTACTGACATTCTAAAAAAAATTCCAATACAAATTGAAGACCCAGCAAATTTCATTTCTTCAAACCGTTTTATTGAAACATCCGATAGTCTCAAACATTATTTTCTTCGTATTGAATCATTTAGTAAAATAGGTGAAGTTGAACCTTATGAAATGGCTAAAGTAAGGATAGTAAATATTTTGATGAACAAACACAAAGCAGATTTCATTTCAAACTTTGAAAAAGAATTGTACAACGATGCAATTAAAGACGAAACAGTTACTTTCTTTAAATGATAACATTTGAAAAACTTAAGTTGAATAATAAAAAATGGTGGTTTCCTTTAAAGGATAACCACCATTTTCTTTGTTTTGAAATTCTGTTTATTATTGCCAAACTGATTTTCCCAACGGTAGAATAGTGCGTCCGTACATCTTGTTCAAAAGATTTGCTCCGGCAGCATAAAACCCAATTAATGAAATGGTTAATTCAGTCCAGGCGGCAATGGTATGCCAGTATTCACCCATTTTGAAGGCATCCATCATTAACCCGATAAATAATACATCAATTAAAACCATAATGGCAATCAGTGCTTTGTTGGTTTTTAATGCTGCTACGGTTAGAAAAACTGAAATAATAAAATAGCCCAGAAAAACCACGCCCAATTGACGGACATCTACAGCTGCTGCCAATGTTTGTCCGAAAACGCCCATCTTTATCATCCACGAAGATGCAACCGCAATCCAAAACAACCCGTAAATACCAAAAGCAGTGGATCCAAAAAGGTTATTGTGCTTAAAATCATACACACAAGCCATGAGTTGTGCTACACCTCCAAGTAATATGGCCCATGGGATAATAATGGAAAGACCTTCGGTCCAGCCTAATTTTTGCGATGCCGCTACCAATGTCACCATTGCTAAACCGGTTAATCCAAGTGGAGTTGGGTCTGCAACCTCCATACGTACATAAGTTCCTTTTTCGTGCATAAAAATTATTAATTGAGTTTTTGAATTTTGCGAGCACAAAGGTACAAAAAACTAAAAAAATGACAAATAGACAATTAGTTAAGTGTTTGGCGTTTTTTTTAAGTAATGAAATTTGATTTGCATATACGAAGCAAATTATTTACTTTTGCTAAAAAATAAGAACAAAGATGAATTTCAAATCTTTGTTGTAATTTGAAAATTAATCTATTTAAAGTTTATGGTGGCATTTAAACGCATTTTATTGAAACTGAGCGGCGAATCGCTGATGGGAGAAAAGCAATACGGTATCGATGAAAAACGCCTGAACGAATACGCATCGCAAATTGCAGAAATTTCTGCTATGGGTGTGCAAGTAGGTATAGTTATTGGAGGTGGAAACATTTTCCGTGGATTAAGTGGGACTTCAAAAGGTTTCGACCGTGTGCAAGGCGATCAAATGGGTATGCTGGCTACCGTTATCAATAGTTTGGCTTTAAACTCTGCCTTGCAGGCCAAAGGTGTGAAATCAAGAATGTTGACTGCCATTAGAATGGAACCGATAGGCGAATTTTACAGCAAACAAAAAGCAATAGCAAGTCTGGAACAAGGCGAAGTGGTTATACTCTCGGCCGGAACTGGAAATCCTTTTTTCACTACCGATACAGGCTCTTCGTTACGTGCCATAGAAATTGAAGCCGATGTGATGTTAAAAGGAACCCGTGTGGACGGCATTTATACCGCAGATCCCGAAAAAGACCCAACTGCAACAAAATTTGATGAAATTACGTATGATGAAATTTATCACAAAAATCTGAAAGTAATGGATTTAACCGCCACCACCATGTGCAAAGAAAATAACATGCCAATTTACGTATTCGACATGGACACGGCTGGGAATTTAAAAAAGATAATGTCCGGCGAAAAAATCGGAACATTGGTCAGAAATTAATAAGATTAGTTCGTCAAGTTTGAGAGTCTCAAACTTTTCAAACTCTCAAACTTTACAAACTTTATTAACTTTACAAACTTTATAAACTTTACAAACTTTATAAACTGAAAATAAAATTATGCAAGACGTAAAACCTTTACTAACGCATGCTGAAGAGAGCATGGAAGCAACAGTTTTGTTCCTTGACGAAGCATTGGCGCACATCCGTGCAGGAAAAGCAAATACACGAATTCTGGACGGCGTAAAAGTAGACTATTATGGTCAACATGTGCCTATTTCGAGCGTGGCAACTATTACTACGCCAGATGCGAAAACCATTTCTATTCAGCCATGGGAAAAAGCGTTAATTGCTATTATTGAAAAGGCAATATTAAATTCAGATGTTGGCATTACACCAATGAATAATGGTGAAACCATACGGTTGGGGATTCCTCCGCTTACCGAAGATCGTCGTCGCCAGTTGGCAAAACAAGCGAAAGCCGATTGCGAAGACGCCAAAATTAGTGTACGCAATGCCCGCCGCGAAGCAATTGAGCATTTTAAAAAAATGTTAAAAGAAGGGTTGCCCGAAGACGTGGAGAAAGATGCTGAAGTAAGCGTTCAGAAAATTCACGACAAATACATAAAAAAAATTGATGAACAGTATTTGGCAAAGGAAAAAGAAATTATGACCGTTTAATTTATTCGTAATTAAAAATTCACAATTAAATATTCAGTCATCTCATTTAGATATGGGATGACTGACGTTTTTTTAAGATTTACATATGCTAAAAAAGCATTTTATTGTCGTTTTATTTCTTTTGTTGTTTGCGGCAATCGGGTTCGCTGAACAATCGTCGGACAGTATCGTTTCGAGGCGCAGTTTGTTTGTTATCCCACATGCTTCGTACCAACAGGAAACGAGTGTTGCTCCTGGAATTGCGTATGGTTATTATTTTAAAAGCAAGGATATTAGCCGCATTAGTTCCATCTCGGGCAGTGCGGTGTATACTTTTCGCAATCAATTTACATTCAATATCACCCCAAAGATTTTTTTTAATTCCTCCAACTGGTATTTGTATTCTAATCTGAATTTCCGAAATTATCCCGATTATTATTTCGGCATTGGTAATAAACCCACAAACACCGAACAAGCATATACTTCACAAAACCTGTCGTTGCTGCTGCAACCTCAGTATATAATTTCGAAACATTTTTTGGTTGGAGCTTCACTTTCGGCGCGGTTCGAAAGATTGCTAACCTATTCAACCTTCGAAAGGAATAAATCAGCAATATTTCAGCAATTCGGGAATGAAGGATGGGAACCTTATTCACAGTTAAATGTTGGTTTAGTTGCTGCTTTTGACAGTAGGGATAATCAGTTTTACCCACAAAAAGGTATCTTTGTAAAATCATTTTTTACTTGTTCAAAAGCAGGTTGGGGAAGTAATTACTCGTTGTTGGAACTTTCGCTTGACTTTCGTCAGTATATTCCGTTGTTTGAATCACATGTACTAGCATGGCAGGTTTATTACAATGGCATTTTTGGTGGCAATGGAATTCCTTTCGAATTGCTGCCTACTGTTGGCGGACGGGATATCCTCAGGGGATTCCGACAGGGAATGTACCGAGATAATGCATTGATTATGGGGCAAGCAGAATACCGCCTGCCAATTTACAAACGATTGAAAGCTGCCGTCTTTTGTGCGGTTGGCGATGTAATGAATAATTCCGATTATAAAATTGATAAGCTGAAGGTGGCTTATGGAGGCGGATTGCGTTACAGGTTGAACGATGCCCGGGTACATCTTCGCCTCGATTTTGCCAAAAATAATTACGGAGATAAATTGCAATTTTATATAACTGCTACAGAAGCGTTTTAATTTTAGTTGAAAAAAAAACGGTTAATTGTTTTAGAATCAAAAAAAGTAAAATAAAAGGTAACTATATTCACCCTTTTGGGGGTTAGGGGGCTGAACAATGAAAGGACTAGTTGTCAAAAATACAGGAAGTTGGTATCAGGTGAAAACGGATAGTGGAGAATTGTTCGAATGTAAAATCAAAGGACATTTTCGTTTACTGGATATTCGTAGCACCAATCCTATTGCCGTGGGCGATTGGGTGGAATTTGATAAAAATGCCGACGGAACTGCAATGATTCATACCATTTCCGACCGTAGAAACTACATTATTCGCCGTTCGTCCAATCTTTCGAAACATTCACAAATTCTGGCAGCAAATCTCGATTTGGTGGCACTTGTTGTCACTGTAAATTATCCCGAAACATCAACAGTATTTATCGATCGGTTTCTGGCAACTGCCGAAGCCTATCGGGTTCCGGCTTGTATTGTTTTCAATAAAATTGATCGCTATTCACCTGAGGAAATACAGTATCTGGATGGTTTAATGTACCTTTATTCTTCGTTAGACTATCCTGTTTTCAAAATATCTGCTCTTTTGTCCGAAAACATTGAAGAACTAACGGCTTTTCTTAGTGGAAAAACTACGTTGTTCTCCGGAAATTCGGGTGTCGGAAAATCAACTTTGATCAATTCCATTGCTCCACATTCGCTTGCTAAAACAGCCGAAATATCTTCGTATCATAACAAGGGAATGCACACCACCACCTTTTCGGAGATGTTTGAATTACTTTCGGGCGGACATATAATTGACACTCCGGGAATAAAAGGATTTGGAACTATCGATATGGAAGCAACCGAAATTGGTCATTATTTCAAAGAGATTTTTGTATTTTCAGCTTCTTGTAAGTTTGCCAATTGCACTCACATACACGAGCCCGGATGTGCAGTTTTGCCGGCAGTTAAGAACCAACTGATAAATCCTTCGCGTTATCAAAGTTATTTGAGTGTGCTTAAAGACTGTGCTGAAGGAAAATATCGTTAAATTGAATAATTTTACAGATTTTACTATCAATTTATTCGAAAAAAGTACTGAAATAGAAATATATTAAATATATTTGCATTTGTTTTCCACAAATTAAAAGCAATAAACGAATATCCCGTTAAAATAAATACTATGGCACAACATCAAATTGACAGGTTAGACAAAAAAATTCTTCAACTGATTTCAAAAGATGCCCGAATTCCATTTTTGGAAGTTGCCCGCGAATGTAATGTTTCTGGTGCAGCTATTCATCAACGGATACAAAAGTTGAGAAACACAGGCATTATTAAAGGCTCTGAATTTGTGGTTGACACCTATAAAGTTGGTTTCCAGACTTGTGCCTACATTGGCATCACCTTGAGCGATATAAAGTTGTTTAACGCTGTGGTGGAAGAATTGAAGTTGATTCCTGAAGTGGTGGAATGTCATTACGCAACCGGTAAATACTCCATGTTCGTAAAAATTTATGCAAAAGACAACCGTCATTTATTACATATCATTTTGGAACGGTTAACCCTTATTCCTGGCATTGCCCATACCGAAACTTTCCAGATTTCATTGGACGAGATTTTCCGTCGCCAGTTATCAGTTTTCGAAATTGAATCGAATGTAGAAGTGGTTGATGAAGAGTAAAATATATTCAAATTAATTTAAAACAGAAAACGCCTCATAATGAGGCGTTTTTTTTGATATAGTAAGTTTCAGAATGAAGTTAGATTATCAATATTTGCTATAAAAATTCCTCAAAAAAGGTATTGACTGATCGTAAATTGGTTTTGTGAATTCCACAAACAAATCTTGTTGCGAAGGCGGAATTTGTGGCTGCTTTTGATCGCACTTTTTCTTTTGTTCCATGGTTAAAGCTCTGTCATCGCCCTGGAATGTTGACCATTCGGTTGCCCAGACATATTTCCCACTAAAATTACGCAGTTGAAGCTCCCTGCTATTTTGGGCTTCTACAATGCGTAAACTCAATACGCCACCGGAGCTGATTTCCTGACGCATGGTGGTGAGTTTTGCTTTTACTGTATTGTACGTGTTGTATTTCTTGCCTTGTACCTCTACAGTCCCTACAATTACACTATCTCTACTTAATTCAATTGTATTGTTTGTTTCTCGAATGTTGCCGACGCTAAAGTCTTCAAAATTCAGTATAATAAATTGGTGTGGGTCTCGCATGTTTTCTTTAGATGCTTCCTCCGGTGAATAAAAGCGTACAAATCTGTTTTTAGCCGTTCTGACCATTTCCGCTAATAAATTATTGTAGAAAAAGTCGGCAGTATATTGGTACTTGTTACTTGTATAAGGTGGTTGAACAACAACGCGTATTGTTGCATAATACCTTGCTTGTTCAATCTTGTTTAATACGTCTTTATAACCGGGAACATACTCGTTGGATTTGATAAAATACTGAAATCCCATTCGTGCCTGATCGATAGTATTAGCTTCTACAGCTTTGATTCCCATTTCGTAAGCTTGGTCGGCTGCCATTTGTTTAGCGCTGCTAAGTTCCGCAATGTATTCCGTTGGCTGAGGAATCAGTTGGTTTGCTTTTGGGCAGTGATAAATGGCGTTCGCCAATTGGTTCATTCGCTCATATTGATAAACGAGCACATCATACTGATCAGTTCCGTTTGCCAGTTTTGCGTTCGTAATTTCACGCTGAGCATCTTTTTGAGCAAGAGGATATGAGTTCAATAACACATATTGAGATTTCTCGTTGCCCGGACTCGAACGTAGGCGTTCAATTGCTTCCATACAAGCGTTGAAATAATCGCCACGTTTGTAAGCTTTGTTGCCAGAAGAACATGATAATACTAAAAACGCAATAATACTAATAATCAAAGTTTTGTAACTAAATTTCATAAAGTTTGTTGTTAGCTAATTACTTAATTGGAAAATATATAAAAAACACTAAACAAAAAACGAATTTACATTCTTTCAGGAACATCAATTCCCAATAGTCCCATTCCTTTTTTAATTATGGTTGCAATTGTTTCGGAAAGTACGAGTCTGAATTGTTTTAGACTTGGATTTTCCTCTTTTAAAATCGTAAAATCGTGATAGAATTGATTGTATTCTTTTACTAATTCGTAAATATAATTGGCAATCAACGCCGGACTGAAATCTTCGCCAGCTTGACGAACAACCCCTGGAAATTCAGTAATTAATTGAATCAAATAACTTTCTTTTTCCGAAACGGTCAATTGTGTGTCCATTAATGAACTGTAATCAATTTCTTGATCGTTCGCTTTTCGCAATACCGACTTGATACGGGCATGTGTATATTGAATAAACGGACCGGTATTTCCATTAAAATCAATCGATTCCTTTGGGTTGAAAGTCATATTCTTGCGAGGATCAACTTTCAAAATAAAATACTTGAGCGATCCCAATCCTACCATACGAACAATGGTTTCAATTTCTTCGGGTGTGCAATTATCCAGTTTTCCTAATTCCTGTGATGTTTCACGTGCAGTTTCAATCATTTCCTCCATCAAATCGTCGGCATCCACCACTGTTCCTTCGCGGCTTTTCATTTTGCCTTCGGGCAACTCCACCATGCCATACGAAAAGTGTACTAAACTTTTTCCCCATTCAAAACCTAATTTATCCAACAATAGGGCAAGTACCTGAAAATGGTAGTTTTGCTCGTTACCAACCACATAAACCATTTTGCTTATAGGGTAATCATTGTATCGAAGTTTGGCTGTACCAATATCTTGCGTCATATATACCGAAGTACCATCAGCACGAAGCAGCAGTTTTTCATCCAATCCGTCACCAGTAAGGTCGGCCCAAACCGAACTATCTTCGCGGCGATAGAAAGCATTGTTCGCTTCACCTCTTTCTACTTCTGATTTTCCTTCGAGATACGTTTCCGATTCATAATAAATTTTGTCGAAATCAACGCCCAGTTGCTTATACGTTTTGTCGAAACCGGCATACACCCAACCGTTCATCATTTCCCAAAGTTGTCGAACTTCCGAATCGTTATTTTCCCAAGCCAACAACATTTTTTGAGCTTCGAGAATAAGCGGAGCGGTTTTTTTAGCTTCTTCTTCGCTCACTCCCTTCTCCATTAGTTCTTTAATTTCAGCTTTGAATGCTTTATCAAAAACAACATAATATTTACCAACTAAATGGTCGCCTTTCAGTCCTGTGCTTTCTGGTGTTTCTCCATTTCCATAAAGTTTCCATGCCAGCATCGATTTACAAATATGAATGCCACGGTCGTTTACGATATTGGTTTTTACTACTTTCCAACCGTTTGCTTTTTGAATTTCGGCAATGCTAAAACCGAGTAAATTGTTGCGGATATGACCTAAGTGAAGGGGTTTATTGGTATTCGGCGACGAATATTCAATCATCATCAATTCCGAATTTTCGGTAACAGGAGTTTTTCCGAATTCAGGATTCTTATGAATTTCATTCAACGTTTCCAACCAGTAATTATGACTGATACTCAAATTCAAAAACCCTTTGATAACGTTGAAGTTCGAAATCATTGGGTTATTATTTTGCAAAAAAGCACCAATTTCTTGTCCTGTTTGTTCGGGCGATTTGCGGGCAGCTTTTACAAATGGAAAAATAACCACAGTAAGTTCACCTTCAAATTCTTTTTTTGTTTTTTGCAGTTGTATTTGATCTGACTTTATATCCAATCCGTAAAGGGTTTTTACGGCTTCGGATACCAAGTTGGCAAGTGTTGTTTCTAAGTTCATGTTGTTGTTATTTTGTTCTGAGTGCAAAGATACGAAAATTAGTGAAAAGAATTAAATAGGATTTTTTATATGAGATTCCATCTTGCATCAGAAATAAAATTATCCGTTGATCCCTTAATTTTCGATTCGAGACTCCTGAAATCGATGGGTTTCAGGAGTATTTTGCTGTTTTTTTTTCATAAATAGTATTAAAGATATCATTTTGATATCCATTTATAGTTAAATGGGCAAACATTTGTAATAATCAATTGTTGTGATATAAATATCAAATTGTAAAATAGGATTTATTAAAAAAAAGATTACGGTTTTAAAAACATCATAAGTAAATAATTGAGATTGAAGGATAAATGAAATGTATACTAATATTTAAATGTAAGGATTATGAAAACTAAAATTTTACTAACACTACTAATTTTTTCTATAAGTTTGAATAGCTATTCTGTTACAATACAAATTTCTGCTAATTCAGATCAGTTTACGTTTACTCCAGCTTCTGTCACTATTAATTTAGGGGATGAAGTAAATTTTACTCTTTCGTCAAACCACAATGCTGTGGAGGTTTCACAAACAGTGTGGCAAGATGGTGGTACGACTTCCAATGGAGGATTCTCTATGCCTTTTGGTGGTGGTATAGTATCTGCTTCAAAACTCACACTAGGTAGACATTATTATGTTTGCACTCCTCATGCATCGTTCGGAATGAAAGGTATTATAGACGTAGTAAGTCCAACAGGTATTGAAGAACTGAAATTATCTAACCATATTTTGTTAGCACCAAATCCGGCTAGAAATTATTTTTCTATTACGCTAAATGACAATACACTTCTAAATTCTGAATTTACTTTGTATAATATGCTTGGAAAACAATTGTTAACTGGCAAATTGACCGACAAAACTACTACTGTGAATATCGATAATCAGGCTCAGGGCATTTATTTTGTACGCTTTAAAGGATTCAACAATTCGGCGTATAAATTAGAAATCAGAAAGTAGTTTATAAAACCGAATAAAAAAAAGAACGTGAATCATGTTAATGTGATTCACGTTCTTTTTTTTATTTTACTCTTTATCGTATAATAAATTACTGAACAACAACACATTTTGAGAATGAGACTTCACTTGTCAAATCCATGTAGCCCGTACATTCACCTTTCAAAACTATTTTATCACCAATTTTAAAACTTGAAGCATCAGCAATTTCGTTTTTACTCATAGAACAAAGAATTCCACCTTCGGTCATTTCACTGTCTTTTAAGCTGATGGTTAGAGCCGTATCTCCTTGAGCTATTATCTCCGAAACTGTGCCTGAAATCTGAATAATTTTTCCGTTTTTATCGGAAAGATACTTATGATTTGCTTGGGTTTCGTTCATCGAAAATTCGTTATAAATCTGAGCTGCAGTAACTGTATAAACTGGTTGTTCCTCAGCTACATTCATTGCTGGCTTATTAAACAGATAAGTGCCAATACCTATTCCAATAACAAAACAAAAACTGAAAGCAATCAATACATATTTTACTAAATTATTCTTCATGATTTATATTTTTGAAAGTAAATATGATTAAAAATCAAGATCTACATTAATATCAATATTTTCAGCTATATTACCTGCAAGTCGGCTTTCGATGGCAATATTGTATTCTTTTGGTGAAACAATGAACTTGGATTTAACATTAAATTTACCATCTTTCACTACTACCACTCCATCTGCTTTTATTTTTTTTGTAACACCGTGAATTGTCAGTTCGCCTTCTACACTTGTTTTATAGGATCCGTTTTTAGCCGTATTAATGCTTGTGGGATTTTTGATAATACCTTTAAAAGTAGCTTTTGGGAATTTAGCCGATTCCATATAATTTTCGTTGAAATGTTCCTGCATTAATGTTTTTTTGAATTCAAAAGACATGATAGGAATGCCAACGGCAATGCTGCCAGTAGATGGGATGACTATTGCTACTACCTGATGAGAATGTGCTTCAATAGCCTCTATTGCCGTGTGTGAATAAAACCAAACATGTCCTGTTTTAGTAATAAACTTATCTTGTGCAGACGTAAATGCCACCATAAATAGAAAAAAGAGCAAACTGAGAATTTTTGTTTTCATTTGAATAGGTTTTAATTTGTTAGTACTTAATGAATTTGAATCTTAGTAAATACTTTAAACAAGAATAAGCAATCAAATGTTTGTGATTATTTTTTTGTCCTTGTCTTTTTTAAATGAAAATACACGTGAAATATTGAAGCCTAGATGCATATCGCCATTGAACCAATTGCCAGTAGTTTCTCCAATAAAAGATTTTTCAATCATTCCCTGCGAATTCGAAAGCAATAACTGGAATACATGACCGCCGGTTTCAATATCAAATCCTACCGAAAAACAGTTTTTGAATTGTGGATCAGCATAATTCCATGTTGGACGGATTACGGGATAATACTCAACATTAAACGAAATTCGCCGAGAAAGTTTGTACCTGCCACCCATTCCAAAAGCAAATAAATCGTTGTTATCCAGTGCGGTTGGCACTAAATTACGATGTATCCATGTTGGAGCAATTTGCAATGATATTTGTTCGTTGAACTTCCTGCCTATAAGCAATTGTTGTGTATAATTCAGTCGCGAAGAAAAATAATTTGTTCTTGTTGGGTCAGTCCATTTCATTCCATTTAAACTGGTTGATACAAAATAACTCATTGAAACCGGCATAAATTTAGCACCGTTACTCTGACGAAGAATGCTGAATTTTGCAAAACAGGAAGCCGTTTTTTCGAGTGAGGCCCTGTTTAGTCCAACCATAACCCAATCATTGATTCCATATTCCAACGAGAGGAAAGTACTTCCCTGATCTAAACCAAAAAACTGATAATAGCCCTGATTAATTAGTCCAAATCGATGCGAGACACGGAAATCTAATTGTCTCTGAGGCATACGTTCAATTGAATGTCCGTTTACTATACGTGTGGATTTGAATGTGCCGTAGGTATAAAGTGTTTCTCTGGGCGTAATACTGTCAAGCATATTAAGCAAATCATCAGACTGACTATGTACAATTGGAACTGCTGAAAATAAAATAAGTATGATCATTGATAACCTATACATTTTATTCATAACATATTGTTTTTATTGGATTTATAATTGTTAATATTATTTCTGAACAATATTAATTATTGAGAGCACCGGCATTCTTCCAGATTCGAACTGTGGAAATACTACAATCATCTAGTTTGCCTCCATCTTTGGGCATTCTGCCTTTAACAATAGCATCGTAGGACTGATTGATATTTGTTTTTAAAACTCCATAATTTTGTAATTGAATTCCTCCACCAGGCGATGATTCATTATGACAACTCGTACAGTTTGCAGAGAATATTGGCGCAACTTTAAGTGCATAAGTTACATTGGTGGTGTCACATGCAGCCTGCGTTGGATAAAGCAATTCCTCTTTGTCGTAATAACAACTATATAAACTGATTGAAAAAATTGCAGAGAGAAAGAATAAGTATATAAATGATTTCATTTTGGAGAAATTTAATGTTTGTTTTATTGTTGATACCCAACCATAAATTATTTTTATGAATTGCCAGACAGACTGATACTTTTGGGGTTGGCACCTTGTATTATCCACATATAGAGCTTTGTACGTTGTTCTTTGTTTAAAGGAACTTCGGGCGAAGGCGGCATAAAATTTCCGCTATAGGTATTGGTAACCGTATTAAAAAGTAGGCTGCTGTTGGGTTGAAATGGCACAACAAATTCCATTATCCTGACAGAATCTATCAAAAATAATTCACTCCCAGCCACACCATGACATGAAGAGCATTTGTTATTAATAATTGATTTTATCTCATTAAACCCAATTTGAGGCGAAGTGGAAATATCCGGATCATGTTTGCAACTCAAGCTGCCAGCGGAAATCACTGTTAGCAAAATGAAATGAAGGATTTCAGTTTTAAGTATTTTTCTCATATTTTGCTCTATTAGTAATATTTTACAAATATAAGCATATTTTTAATAAATAATTACTTTGCGTTTTATATTTATTACTATAATTTTTAGAACAGATATTTTTGTCAAAATAAGTTGACTGATATTTTTGTTTTTTTTATTAATAGTCATGAAATACAAGCAATTGAGGTTGCATTTATACAATAATCCTCCACGAAACTACACACCTTAATCTGGAGTATAATGAGTGGATGGCAAACAAAAACTCCCTACCAATTACAGAATTGTTTACACAGCATATACAATTTCGAGTGGGATTTATTCCTAAATAATAATTAAATGGAGATTTGAAGGATTAAAAAAGAATAAACTGAAATTAGTTGGACAATACATCACAAGTATTGATTTATGATTTGATTAATACAAATGGAATTTTACCAAGTATTTATATTTTACCAGTCCAATTTTATTTTCCAAAATTAAAGTAATAAAACAAACACCTTAAACGTTAATTAAAATCATTAAAAACCATTTTAATAAAAAAATTATAGAGAAATTACGCATTAAATATTATATTTGAAAAATAAATAAACAATGTGGCGACTACGCAAAAATATGAAAAGAGTAATTATAACAACAGCTAAAGGAGTGATGAAGGCAGATCTTTTCGAAAAAGATGCTCCAAATACAGTGAAGAATTTTACCGATCTGATAGAAAAAGGTTTCTATAATGGTCTTACCTTTCATCGGGTTATTCCTGATTTTGTGATTCAGGGAGGTTGCCCCGATGGAACAGGTGCCGGAGGTCCGGGTTACAAAATTAAATGCGAGCTTGACGGTGATAATCAATATCACGATAGGGGTGTATTGTCGATGGCACATGCCGGAAAAGATACCGGTGGTTCACAGTTTTTTATCTGCCACAGTCGTAGAAACACTTCGCATCTCGACCGCAAACACACCTGCTTCGGAAAAGTAATTGAAGGGATAGATGTGATAGACTTGATAAGCCAAGGGGACAAAATAGAAAAAATGGAAGTGGTGGAAGAACAAGATTAATCTAATAATTAAGTTCTTAAATTTCAAATTCTCACAATATTGGAATAAATGATTGAATTAAAAACGCCTGCTTTTCTTTTGATAAGCAGGCGTTTTAATGTAAAATCAGTAAGAGTATTAAAATATTTTCCAACCTAATGAAATTACGAAAGTATTAGAAGGCAAGTTCTGTAAGTTGACATCTCCAATTTTAGTGGTGTACATATCACCAATTAAATTATAACGAACATCCAATGCCAACATTAACACATCAATTCCTGCTCCAATTTCAAGACCAAGTTGAGCATCTTTAATGTCCTTTTTGATTGTTGACATGTTGAAATTACCACCTGAGACTTTGTCAAACTCGAGTGATGAGCCATTATTGAACCTTAATTTTGGTCCTGCAAAAGCCCTAACATTGGCAACTTTTAAATCCAGTAATTTAACTCCAACTAATAATGGCACGTCCACCGTACTGATATTTGCAAATTTATCGAGTGTTATATTTCCGGCAACGGCATCCTCAAAAGAAACCTGATAATTTCTTTTCTGAATAGAGTATAATAACTCCGGTTGAAAATAGATCATATTTCCAAAACCCACTCTAGCAAAAAAACCGGCATGAAAATTATTCCATATTTCAGCCTGAACGGATTTTAAATCGTAGCCTCCATTTGTCAACGAGCTGGCATTACTTAGGGAAAGCGAAGAATTATAGCCCGCTTTAATTCCAAAATTCAGTTGAGCTTTGGCAAAGGAAAAAGAGAGCAGAAGTACTGCTACAATAAGAATTTTTTTCATAACCTTTTTATTTTAGAATTAAAAAAAATGCGTTTTATTTTATATATTTAATTAAATTTCAATCCACAAAGGATTATGAATGATGATATTTGAACTATTAAATAATAAATCTGCTTTATCGGGAAGTTGAATCTTATACGTTTTTTTTGTTGGATTTGTCAACTTGCGATCGCGTAACCAGATATTAAAATCTTTAAGTTGGGAATAGCTGATTCCATATTTATTAGCCCAAATGGTCCAGTCACTTACAGAATCTTTTACTTCTATTTCAGTGGTTCTGATTTTTGGATAAAAATGTTCGCGTTGCAATGAATACCCAAAAGCTTTTGGGTTTTCCATAAACCGTTTCATTGCAATTAATCTAAAAATATATCGACTACTTTCATTCGACAGCAACATATCGAAAGCTTCATCCACTTTTTGCTTGTCTTGTTCATCGGAAATTCTGCCCATGCCCGCATTATAGGAAGCGGCTACAGTAATCCAGTTTTTGTATTTATTATATGCACTTTTAAAATAGGTGCAAGCTGCTTCGGTTGCTTTTTCGATATGATACCGTTCATCCACTTCATCGGTTACTTCCAAACCAAATTGTTGAGCTGTTTTGGGCATAAACTGCCAAAGTCCAGCTGCTTGTGCCCCCGAAATGGCTCTGGGATCGAGATTGCTTTCAATCACAGCCAGATATTTTAAATCATCAGGAATTCCATTTCGCTTCAAAATGGGTTCAATCACCGGAAAATACCGGTTCGCTCTTTTTATTTGCAATAAGGTATTGGAATGATTGTAGGCAATAATTATTTGTTCTTTATCAAATCTCTCGCGCATATCATACCGTTCCAACGAAATAGTTTGTCCTGCAAATTCTACTTTTGCTGGAATAGGTAATGAAAAAACCGGCTGAATAGAAAAAACAAATTGCAAAGTACATCCCCACAGTATCAACGTAACTCCTATCAGTTTTCGTATGTTCATATTATTTTTATATTTAATTTTCAATAACTTATACTTGCAAAGATAATACGTTGGTTGTAAATAAGTACAGAAATTAATTAAAAAAGTATACTTATCCATCCGTTTTTAATACTCAAGATTAAATTTTTCTATCTTTGTAGTCTTTTATGTGTTATTTTGAATTTTAAGTGTAAGATTATCAAAAAACAGTGTTGACTAATTCTACAAAAACGCAGAAACCCGATAATTATTTTCTGAGTTAGTTGATTTTACAAAAATTGAACCAAAACGAGAATTCATTATGAAAAGAGCAATATTCCCCGGTACTTTCGATCCATTTACTATAGGTCATTATTCTATTGTACAGCGCGGACTTAGTCTATTCGACGAAATCATCATCGGGATTGGAGTGAACCCTGCAAAGAAAACACTTTTCAGTATTGAAAAACGAGTGCAAATTATACAACAGGCATTCGAAAATGACCTACGAGTAAAAATACAATCGTATGATAGTCTTACAGTTGACTTTGCATTACTAGTAAATGCCGGATTTGTGCTGCGCGGACTTCGGTCTGTTGGCGATTTTGAATACGAACGAACCATTGCCGATACTAACCGCAAACTAACTGGAGTGGAAACTGTTATTCTATTTACAGAATCGGAATATTCATTTATATCTTCAACCGTGGCACGCGATTTAATTTCGTACGGTAAAGATATTTCCTCTTTTTTGCCTCCAAATGTAACTTTATAATTAATTATCAATATATCTATATCTGTTTAGTAGCCAGTCAAAAGTTTTCAATCAAAGGAACCATTTATGAAAAAAATTATTCAAATCATTCTTTTTGTTTTTTGTATAAATTCGCTTGGATTTGCAGTCTCACCAGTTGAAGTTCGCAGTTTTCGAATAAGTAAAAATCTATCCATTTTCAATTCGCTTTTTCGGGAACTTGATATGTTTTACGTAGATACGCTTAGCTACGATAAAATGATGAAGACAACGATTGATAATATGCTTAACAAACTCGATCCGTACACCGTTTACTTGCCTGAGGAAGAAACGGATGATCTCAAATTTATGACAACGGGGGAATATGCGGGAATCGGGGCAATGATTATGAAAAAGGATAAAAATATCATTGTATCCGAACCTTACGAAGGTATGCCGGCTCAGCGAAACGATGTACGTGCTGGTGATATTATTATGGAAGTGGATGGACAAAAAGTGACCGGATTGTCAGTGAGCGAAGTTAGTTCGCGATTAAAAGGAACTCCCAATACGAGCATTAAATTAAAACTTGAACGCTTAGGCGAGAAAAAATTAGTTGAAAAGACGTTTTTAAGAGAAAAAATTCAGGTTAATCCGGTTGGATATTCAGCCCTTGTTAGTGATAAAACAGGTTACATTTTACTCAACGAATTCACAGATCGTGCTGCCATTGAGGTGAAAAGTGCTATTGCAGACTTGATAAAAAAACATCAAATAGAATCGTTGGTATTTGACATTCGTAATAATGGTGGTGGAATAATAGATGAAGCCGTAAAAATAGTCGGTTTTTTTGTTCCAAAAGGAACAGAAGTAGTTAATACAAAAGGGAAAAACAAAGATGCCGATAGAAAGTATAAAACTCCAACAGAACCTATTTTCCCTAATTTAAAACTAGTTGTTCTTGCTAACAGATCGTCGGCTTCGGCTTCTGAAATTCTTGCTGGAGCATTTCAAGATCTCGACAGAGCGGTTATTGTTGGCGAACGCACTTTTGGTAAAGGGTTGGTGCAGAATATCCGTCCGGTTGGATTTGGTGGTCATTTAAAAGTGACCACAGCCAAGTATTACATTCCTAGTGGAAGATGCATTCAAGCAATAGATTATAGTCATCGCAACGAAGATGGAAGTGTGGGTAGAGTGCCGGATAGCCTGACAAATGAATTTTCAACCCGTAACGGACGCAAAGTGCGCGATGGAGGTGGCATTATCCCCGACACCACTACAACAGACGAACGAAAATTGAACATTGCTTATTATATTTACGCACAGAATTTATATTTCGATTTTGCAACAAAATATGTACTAGCACATCCTACTATTGCTTCGCCAGCAGAGTTTGTTTTAACGGATGAAGATTTTAAGTCATTTACCGATTATTTAACGGAGAAAAAATTCACCTACACTTCGCAAACTGAAAAATTTTATAACGAACTAATGGACATGGCAAAATTAGAAGGATTGGATAACCGTGCAAAAGATGAATTTGCCGCTCTGAAATCCAAATTAACTCCGGATATTATTAAAAATATTGAAGATAATAAAACCGAGGTTATTGATCTATTGAGCCTTGAAATTATAAAACGCTATTATTTCCAAAAGGGTGAAATTCAGTATTCTCTGCGTTCAGATAAAAATTTGAAAGTTGCATTGGAGATTTTGAAACCAGAAAATGGTTATTCGAAAATACTGAACAAAAAATAAATTGGTTACTTCTTTTTAAAGTTAAACGGATGCTTATAATTTAATAAGTTGAATAGGTATTAACAAATTTATAAATGTTTTAGCCATAATCAAAAAAAGAGTATATTTGCACTCTTAAGTCGGAAAGTTGATTTTTCCGACTAATTGTAATTATTATTTAAATGATAAACAGTTATGAATATATTTCAGGATACAGGAAAGTATTTTTTATTGATGAGGCGGGTTTTTGTACTTCCCGACCGTTGGAGAATGTTTTTTCGTCAATTTCCTAAAGAGTTAGAAAAACTTGGATTACAATCATTACCCATTGTAATTATCATTTCGGTTTTTATCGGAGCCATTATGACCATTCAAACCAAACTGAATACCGAGAATCCTTTGTTACCAACCTACAGCACCGGACTGGTTACCCGCGATACCTTATTGCTTGAATTCTCATCTACTATTATGTGTTTGATTCTTGCCGGAAAAGTAGGATCAAACATTGCTTCCGAAATTGGCACCATGCGCATTACCGAACAAATAGATGCGCTGGAAATTATGGGTGTAAACTCGGCTAATTATCTGATTCTTCCAAAAATAGTTGCTTTTGTGGTAATGATGCCTTTTTTGGTCATCTTTAGCATGGCTGTGGGGCTGTTTGGAGGATATTGTGTGGGGCTTTTTACAGATGTTATTACAACTGCTGATTATATGGTAGGAATTCAGTACGCTTTTATACCGTATTATGTCTTTTATTCCATCGTAAAATCATTGGCATTTGCTTTTATAATATCTTCGGTAGCTGCTTTTTATGGTTATTATTCGTATGGTGGAGCACTCGATGTAGGAAAATCAAGCACCAATGCTGTTGTAAACGGTAGCATCCTGATATTGTTTTTTAATTTATTAATTACGAATTTAATGCTTAATTAAATAAAAGTAGTAAAAGGCAAAAAGTAAGTTTCAAGAAATGTGATGATTTGGTACTGAGTTGATTAACTTACTTTATGAACTTTATGAACTTTACAAACTTTACAAACTAATAATGATTGAAGTCAAAAATGTAAATAAATCGTTCGAGAGCAATCACGTTCTGAAAGATATTTCGGCAGTTTTCGAAACAGGAAAGACCAATATGATTATTGGTGGCAGTGGTTCAGGAAAAACGGTTTTGATGAAAAGTATAATTGGTCTGCACCGAATAGATAGCGGTAGTATAGAATACGACGGACGCAATTTGCCAGACATGTACATGAAGAAAATTAGGATTTTGCGTCGTGAGGTAGGCATGTTATTTCAGGGTTCAGCTCTTTTCGATTCTTTAAGCGTGTTGGAAAATGTAATGTATCCGCTCGAAATGTTTTCAGAAACTTCAAAAGAAGAAATGATTGAGCGGGCACGTTTCTGCTTGAAACACGTCAATCTGGAAGAAAAAGCGTTTGATCTGGCACCTTCCGAAATCAGCGGTGGTATGCAAAAACGTGTGGCGATAGCTCGAGCCATTGCCTTACAACCCAAGTATTTATTTTGTGACGAACCAAATTCAGGTCTCGATCCGAAAACTTCGTTGATTATCGATCAACTAGTTTCAGATATTACGCACGAGTTTGATATTACTACTATCATTAATTCTCACGATATGAACTCGGTAATGGAAATTGGTGAAAATATTATTTTTATCGAAAAAGGCATTAAAGCATGGCAAGGGAATAAAGATGATATTTTTCATGTTGATAATGAACACTTAAACAATTTTGTTTTCGCATCGGAGTTATTCAAACAAGTAAAAAAGGTGAAGCAGTAGTTATTAGGAAACGAGGAAACGAGGAAACCAGAGTAAAAATGAAAATAATATCCTATAACGTAAACGGCATTCGTGCTGCATTATTAAAGAATTTTAAGGACTGGTTACTAGCTGAAAATCCTGATGTGCTTTGTTTTCAGGAAACAAAAGCTCAACCAGATCAGATTGACACACTGCTTTTTGCAGAATTGGGTTATACTAGTTACGTTCATTCTGCCCAAAAAAAAGGGTACAGCGGTGTGGCTATCCTTACAAAAAACGCTCCCGACAATGTAGTTATTGGGATGAATCATCCACGTTACGATGCCGAAGGTCGGGTTATTCGTGCAGATTTTGGAGATTTGTCAATTATCAGCGTTTACATTCCTTCCGGCTCTTCGGGTGATGAACGTCAGGCTTTTAAAATGGATTTTTTAGCTGCTTTCGGACTATTTATTGAAGAACTTCGCAAAACACGTCCCAACCTTATTGTCTGTGGCGATTATAATATTTGTCATAAACCGATTGATATTAATCATCCGGAAAGACAAATTGGTGTTTCTGGTTTTTTGCCCGAAGAGCGGGAATGGCTTGATAAATATGAAGCCACAGGAATGGTTGATTCGTTTCGAGTTTTCGATCAGCGAGCCGAACAATACAGTTGGTGGAGTTATAGAGGTGGAGCTCGTTTCAGAAATGCCGGCTGGCGTATCGATTACCATTGGGTTTCGGAACCATTACGATTGCAGTTGAAAAATGCAGCTATACTTTCCGATGCAATACATTCTGATCATTGTCCAGTGATGCTGGAAATTCAATGAAATTGAACTAGAGTATTATTTGTCAAAACAGCTAATCACTGCTTTAGGTATGCAACTTGTCTTTTAATTATAAAAAATAATAAAACTTAGTAGAAGCAGTTTAAATGCCACAAAAAGTATTTAACTTTGTCCGTTTATATAAAATGTATCCTTATGAAATTTAATCAGTTCAGGTTTGTTATTCCTTTTTTCGCAATAATTCTTCTCAATTCATGTGTGGGAAAAAACGATCCTATCGAATATTCGGATGATGCATCATTTGTATCTCTCACTTTAGCCGGTAACGATTCTGTTAAAACTGCTGTATTTACATTATCAGGCAAAACGATTGAAAATGTCGATTCATTGCCGTTCAATACAAGAGTAGATAAAGTTCGTCCTACTTTTAGTTTTAAAAGCATTAGCGTCACAAAAGGTACAAAAATAATATTTCCTTCCGGCGATACTGTTTCTCTAACAGGCAAGGACACTTTAAATTTTAGTGTTCAACCATTACGAGTAATAAATTACGCTGGAAACACAACATCATCTAATGATTATACTTTGAAAATCAATGTTCATAAGGTTGAACCTGAATTGTATGTATGGAAGTCACTGGGTGAATCGCTTGAATTTCAGAATGCTTTGCATCAAAAAACGATCACCCGGAATGACAGTTTGTTTTATTTTTTCAATGACGGAATTTCGGCTTTTGTAAGCACTTCAAAAAATGGAATGTCGTGGAAAAAAACATCTTTGTCAAATTTCCCGGTGAATACTTCACTTGAAGATATGACTTTGTTTAATGGTATGTTTTATGTCACTCAGGATTTGAATAATATTTATTCATCTTCAGATGGACTTAATTGGGTAAAAAAAGCGGTGTCTGAATTCAATTTTAAATCACTGCTTTTTGATTTCAAAAGCAAACTGTGGGCAGTGGTTCAGCTCAATAATTTAACTTACCGTTTTGCAACTTCCTCTGATGGTAAAATATGGGAAGTTCGTGCGGGCGATTTACCGGTTAATTTCCCAATGAGAGGATTTGCTTCAATTTCAATGACAACCAGAACAGGAAAACCTAAAGTACTGGTTTTAGGTGGTTACAATGCTTCTGATGTTTATGTAAAAAGCAATTGGAGTTCAGAAGATGGAATCTATTGGGTTAATTTCAGTTCCAATGAAAGCGTTGGAAAACATTCGTTGGATTCATTAGCTCCGGGGGCATCCATTTTATCTTATGATAATAAATTATTGTTATTCGGTGCAGTTGAAAAGAACGGACAGATGATTGCAAATTATTACAGACAATCAGTTGATGAAGGGATGAGTTGGCAAGTTCCAAACAAGACTTACAATCAAATTAGATTTGGAACAACTACCAAAGTTCCATCCACAGAAAGAGATACAATAATTTATACGAATGCACCAATCCGAAGCTTTCAATCGACGGTAATTGACAACTCACACAATATTTATATTATTGGAGGAAAATACAATACATCGTTACTATCTGAAGTTTGGAAAGGCAAATTAAACAGATTAAGTTTTTTGAGACAATAGATTTATAAAAAATCAGAAAAAGGCACTTCAACGAAAATGAAGTGCCTTTTTTCTTATAAATCTAACCATTATTAACACTTCAGTTGTTTAAGCATCCAAATCAGCCATCATTTTTTCCAATTCTTCGTCCAGTTCGTGCAATTGTTTTTTGCAGAATTCCATTAGAACGCCTGCCCTCTTAACCTTTTCGGCAATAACATCCATATTTATTTCGGAGTTATTTTCCAACTCAGCAAGAATATTTTCCAATTCAGCAACAGCTTCGGTGTAGGTGAGTTTTTGTTTCATAACTTGTATTTTATATTTTGAATAATTGGTATCTAATTCTTTCATTCCCCTTAAATGATAATCCTATTCATCCGAGAAATGAACCAAAACGTGGCGGTACGAACTAAAAATCTTTGATTTGGAGACGTAACCAACGTATCGTTTTTGAGTATCCACTACCGGCAAATTCCACGCTCCTGTATCTTCAAAAATTTCCATTACTTTTTCCATTGGCAAATCCTGATTAATAGTAGCCGGAGGTGAAATCATAAGCTTCTGAACATTGAATCGTTGATACAATTCAGGTCGGAACATGATATTTCGTACTTCATCGAGTAAAACCACACCCACCAACACTCCATCTTCGGGATTTACAACAGGAAAAATATTCCGTTTCGATTGGGAGATAATTGTAACTAACTCGCCTAAAGACATTTTAGGTGATAAAATGGTAAGATCTGTTTCAATAACATTTTCCATTTTAAGCAAAGTAAGTACAGCCCTGTCTTTATGATGAGTAAGTAATTCTCCTTTTTGTGCCAACCGCATGGCATATAAACTGTGCGGCTCAAATAATATAATGGTGAGATATGAAACTGTTGAGACTATCATCAGCGTCATAAACAAATTATAACCACCGGTAAGCTCTGCAATAAGGAAAATCCCTGTCAATGGTGCATGCATTACCCCTGACATTAATCCTGACATTCCTGCCAATGCAAAATTCTCTTCAGGTACATCCAGTCCAAAGATATTTAGCCCTTTTGCAACTACAAAACCAGTAATACAACCGATAAAAAGAGAAGGTGCAAAAATACCTCCAACTCCTCCGGCACTTGTGGTAGCAGTTGAAGCAAGTATTTTAAAAATAATGATTAAACTTAAATAGACGATAAGAACCCACGGACTATCGCCCAATCCCAAAAAGAAAGTGCGATCCAGCACTGAGGTAGAATGCCCATTAAGGAGTGCTTCAATAGTGTCGTAACCCTCACCGTAAAGTGGAGGAAAAATGAAAATGAGCAAACTTAAGGTTACACCTCCAATAGCCAGTTTGGCATAAGGATTTTTAAATTTACGAAATTTCCCTTCTAGCGAATTCATTCCTCGGGTAAAATACAATGAGACTAGCCCACACACAATTCCAAGTAGTATAAGATAGGGGATGCGATGGATGGCAAAAGGTTCGTAAGTGCTAAACTGAAACATAAAAGCACTGCCGGTAAAAATATAAGAGAATGAAGTGGCAGTAACCGAAGCAATCAGAAGGGGGACAATAGAGGTCAGCGTCATATCGAGCATCAACACTTCGAGCGTAAAAACCAATCCGGCAATAGGTGCTTTGAAAATACCGCCAATGGCTCCGGCAGCTCCACAACCCACCAACAACATCAAAGTTTTCTGATCCATTTTAAAAAATTTTCCCAAGTTGGAACCAATAGCAGAACCGGTAAGAACAATAGGTGCCTCCGCTCCTACCGAACCTCCAAAACCGATAGTTACAGCACTACTCAATAATGATGACCATGTATTATGAAGTTTAATAATACTTTTTCGTTGGGAAATGGCGTATAGGATGCGTGTCACCCCATGACTTATATCATCTTTCACCACATACCGAACAAATAAAGACGTGATTAAAATACCAATGGCGGGAAATACCAAATACCAATAATTTACTTCAAACCGACTAAAGTTTTCGGTTAGTAAATTCTGTATTAGTCGAATTGTAGATTTTAGTAAAAATGCTGCAATGGCTGCAACTACACCAACTACAAAACTCAGCAAAAGTATAAACTGACGCTGATTTATATGCAGTTCGCGCCAGGCTAACATTTTCAAATACCAATCATTCTTATCTTCCATATCTTTTTAAAAAAACTGACAACAAAGATACTGAAATAACCTAACTCTTAAACTTCTTACCGATTAAAAAAATAATTTTTTAGTCTTTATGAACTGTGAATCATAGAAATGCTACTGTTGTAAATCGTTTTTTCAAAAAATTCTTTCATTGAAAATATTTCGGGTTAAACAGTTGAATCATGAATGGCGCTAAGGTTTAAGTTGATTTGTGATTAACTGTAAAATAAAAACTGTTTTTCCCAATAAAATTAAATCATAAACTTTGTAATATTAAATTAAACTATTATCCCGTGATTTGGTCTTTATTAGAAACTTAATATAAATCATTAAAAAAAAATATCATGAAAAAGTATTTAATTTTTCTTTTATCAGCATTTTTGGTGTTTTCAGTAGCTATTTCTGCACAAGGACAAAACAAAAAACCTGCTGGTGGAGGTATTGAGAAAAAAGTAGAAAAAATGGCTGCTGACCTTGGTTTAAATGATGCTGAAAAAGCAAGTGTGAAAACATTGTTTGAAAAACAAGCAGAAGAAGTAAAAAAGCTTAAAGTTGAAGTTGCTCCTGAAAGCGATAATTTTAAAATGAAAATGAAAGATTTGCGCAAATTACATTACGCAGAATTGAAAAGCACACTTGGCGATGCTAAATTTCACAAAATCATGGAATTACGTAACGCTCATAAAGAAAAAACTGCAAATAATAAACCGGAATAATTTTATTACGGTACGAAGAAATTTAAAATACGATGTTAGCCACGTCGTATTTTTTTTATATTGCTCACTAAGCTCTCTACAATATATTTTCTAACCCGCCACAAAGACATTATTACAGCATTTTATTTTTTATACACAATTAAAAGTTTCAGATGAATAGTTGTTTCTATAATTTAACGCTATCCACTTTTAAGTGTTTTAGAAAATAATATTCTTTTGTGGATTTCATCTAATAAAATAACGATTTCGAAACAATTGTATTATATGGGATGAATTCAAAAACTCTATTATTTAAAACCCCATATTCTGCTATTTTTTTGTACTTTTGTACTTCAAATTCATTTACAATACATTATGAACATTCTCTTACTTGGTTCGGGAGGTCGCGAACATGCAATGGCCTGGAAAATAGCTCAAAGTCCAAAGTTATCAACCCTATTTATTGCACCTGGAAATCCTGGAACCGCAACTGTAGGAACTAATCTGCCCATAGCGTCTGATAATTTTCCTGAATTAAAAAAGGCTGTATTGGAAAATAATATTGACATTGTTGTAGTAGGACCAGAAGATCCATTGGTAAAAGGCGTTGTCAACTTTTTTGCTGATGATGCAGAATTGAAAAATATTGCGGTAGTTGGACCAGATAGAATAGGTGCTCAATTAGAAGGAAGCAAAGATTTTTCAAAACAATTTATGTTCCGTCACAATATCCCTACAGCCGGATATTTAAGTGTTACTGCAGAGAGTATTACCGAAGGAATTGAATTTCTGAAAAGTCTCGAAGCGCCGTATGTATTGAAAGCCGATGGTTTGGCTGCCGGAAAAGGTGTGTTGATTTTAAATGATTTAGACGAAACTATTTCGGAATTAAAAGCCATGCTCGATGGAAAATTTGGTGCTGCCAGCAAGACCGTTGTGATTGAAGAATTTCTTGATGGCATAGAGTGTTCGGTATTTGTAATCACCGATGGTAAAAATTATAAAATTCTACCCGAAGCAAAAGACTACAAGCGCATTGGCGAAGGTGAAAAAGGTCTGAATACCGGTGGAATGGGAGCTGTATCGCCCGTTCCATTTGCCGATGCTGAATTCATGAGAAAAGTGGAAGAGCGCATTATCAAACCAACTGTTGATGGACTGAATAGCGAAGGAATTGTATACAAAGGATTTATCTTTTTCGGATTGATAAAAGTAAAAGAAGAACCTATCACCATTGAATATAATGCACGCATGGGCGACCCTGAAACCGAGGTAGTAATGTTACGCATCAAAAGCGATTTTGTAGATTTGCTGGAAGGTGTGGCACAGGGGAATCTAAACGAAAAAACGATTGAGTTCGATGAACGCTCGGCAGTTACCGTAGTGTTAGTTTCTGGTGGATATCCAGAAGAATTTGAAAAAGGAAAAGTAATTTCAGGTTTCGAAAATGTAGAGGGAAGTATAGTTTTTCATGCAGGAACTACCGAAAAAGATGGGAATATTGTAACAAGTGGGGGACGTGTAATGGCTATAAGTTCTTATGGCAATACGAAAAACGAGGCATTGGCACTTTCATTTGCAAATGCGCAGAAATTACAATACGATAAAAAATATTTCAGAAGTGATATAGGATTTGATTTGTAAAATACAAATTTCACGAATTAAAACGAATTGGAAAAATACAGAAAACCTGCTATAGCAAAGCGGGTTTTTGTTTTAATAGAAATACTTGCTCGGTGATGTTTAAAAAACTACTTTTGCAAATAGTAAAACAACAATGAATTTTTTTAATGAAAAAAACGAAAAAAATAAACGAAAGAGATTTATTTTCCAATCTTTCTGATGGCAGCTTTGAAGTTGGGAATAGTGTTAAACTCACAATCTCCAAAAATTCACAAAAACCCAAATTGACTAAGAATCAACAAAGATTCAACACTTTAGTCAAAAGAATTGAATCGTTGGAAAAGGACATTGAACGAACAAAATCACTTGGCATTGAGTTGAACGCATTATATACCAAGGACATAACGCCATTAGAGGAAGAAAAAGGTCAACGATTATTTGATTTTGCCATTGCTTTAGATGCCTGTGCGCTACAGCACAAGTTGGTAAAAAATCAACGAAGTGTATTGAATAATAATATTATTGATTTGTGTGATAAAGCATTTGAATATATTGAACCGTCAAAGGAACAAGAAGCATTCTACGACAGTTACAGCGGGATTTCATACCAGGAATCTTTAAACGAGCAAAAGGATCTGATGGTTGACCAATTCAGAGACTTTATGCAGTCTGATATGGGTTTGGATTTGGACGATATGAATTTTGATTTGGACAACCCGGAAAGTGTCATAGAGTTTCAGCGAAAGCTGCAAGAACAGTTGAAACAAAAAATGGAAGAAGAAGAACAGCACGATGGGCAAGCAAAAGAAAAACCAAAAAAGCAACTAAAACAAGAGCAACAAGCTCTATTACAAGAGGAATTGAGTAAGAAATCACTTCGTTCCATTTATATCTCTTTAGCCAAAATATTACATCCCGATACCGAAACTGACCCCGAAAAGCAAGCCGAAAAATTGGTCTTGATGAAGAAAGTAACCGTAGCTTACAAACAAAAAGATTTGGCCACTTTACTCCGGTTGGAAATGGAATGGATTCATCGCACCACAGAGCAACTTGAAAAACTTACTGACGATAAACTCAAAATTTACAATCGTATACTTCAAGAGCAGGCCGATGAACTGAATGAAGAACTCTATACGATAAAAATGAATCCTGCTTTTATGAAAGTCTTTGAGTTTTTGAGCATGAGTAAAAATTATGCTGTTTCGATGCTAAAAGAACAAAAACTAGATTTGAAATATGAAATTGAAGATTTAAAGCACAATATTGCTATTTTCAAAAAACCGCCTGTTAAAAAAGTGCTACTCACCAACTATATTAAATCAGTAGAAGTTGATATGCTGGATGATGAAGACGATTTTTTGAGTGAAATAATGAGAGAATTTATATTTTAAGTAAAATGACAGTAAGTACTAGCCCCCTTCTTTATTAACAACAATAACTATCAGTTAGTAAAAAACATAATATATAATGCTATTAAACAACTAATTAAAAAAATTTATGGCAAAAATATTAATCATAGACGACGAACGCAGCATCCGCAATACGCTGAAAGATATTCTGGAGTTTGAAAAACATCAAATTACCCTCGCAGAAAATGGCAAACAAGGACTTGAAGCTGCTCAAAATGCAGCTTTCGATCTGATCTTTTCGGACATAAAGATGCCCGAAATGGATGGGATTGAATTGTTGGAAAATCTGATGGAAAAGGAAATTGAAGCTCCCATCGTCATGATTTCCGGTCATGGAAATATTGAAACTGCTGTGGAATGTATCAAAAAAGGAGCTTTCGATTTTATTGAAAAACCAATTGATTTGAACCGCCTCTTGATTACCGTTCGTAATGCGCTGGACAGAAATAATCTGGTGGTTGAAACCAAAACGCTGAAAAAGAAAGTGGCAAAACGCCATCAGATGATTGGCGAATCGCCCGCAATAGATAAAGTGCGCATAATGATTGAGCGTGTGGCTCCAACCGATGCACGTGTGTTGATTACCGGCGATAATGGAACTGGAAAAGAAGTGGTCGCCCGACTGCTTTACGAACAAAGCAACCGAACTGATGCGCCGTTTGTAGAAGTTAATTGCGCTGCTATTCCATCGGAATTAATTGAAAGTGAACTTTTTGGTCACGAAAAAGGAGCGTTTACATCTGCCATTAAACAACGCATCGGTAAATTTGAACAGGCCGATGGCGGAACGATATTTTTGGATGAAATTGGAGATATGAGTCTTTCTGCACAAACCAAAGTGCTTCGCGTATTGCAGGAAAGTGAACTAACTCGCGTTGGTAGTGATAAAAGTATAAAAGTAAATGTTCGGGTATTGGCAGCTACCAATAAAAATCTAAAAAAAGAAATCGAATTAGGGAATTTCAGAGAAGATTTATTCCATCGCCTGAATGTAATTCCTATCCACGTTCCAAGTCTCGATGAACGGAAAGATGATATTCCATTATTAATCACTCACTTTTGTGAATTGATTTGCAGCGAACAAGGCCGACAAACAAAGGTTTTTGAAAAAGGTGGAATTGAGTTATTGAAATCTCGCTCATGGACAGGAAATATCCGCGAACTACGAAATGTGGTGGAACGATTGATAATTTTAGGCGGAGCTACCATAAGTAAAGAGGATATTGAAATGTTTGCCTAAACCAATCTTGGGGTTTAACTGAACTAATAGGTTGTATTCCTTGTTAAATTGACAAAACATTTTTAAAATGAAAGATTCCTCAACGAAAATAAACACTTCATCAACATTGACTATTTGGGTTGATTTGTATTCTGATAAGCTTTATTCATGGGCTTTTCATAAAACATCATCGAAAGAAATTGCCGAAGATCTTGTACAGGAAACTTTTTTGGCTGCCCTTCAGTCCTTCGAAAATTTTGAAGAAAAAAGTCAACCTTCTACCTGGCTTTTTTCCATTCTAAACCATAAAATAAACGATCAATACCGCACTGCTTTCCGAATGCCTACAGTAAATGATACTGATATGTTGGAACGTTTTTTTGATGATTCCGACACATGGAAACCAACAGAACGGCCAAACGAATGGAATTATTCAGAAGATAATCTGTTAGATGATACTGATTTTCTTTCGGTGTTGGAATTGTGTCTTAAAAATTTGCCTGACAATTGGAACTCGGCTGTCCGACTAAAATTTCTGGAAGAAAAAAAAGGAGAAATTATTTGTCAGGAATTGGGTATTTCTTCTACTAATTTTTGGCAGATATTGCACAGAGCAAAACTTCAATTGCGAAAATGTCTGGAAGTAAACTGGTTTAAATAAACAGGAGATGAAAAAAATAATGAATTTTTTTATGCTTTCTTGCAAAAAAGCAAGCGAGTTAATCGATAAGAATCTGATTGTAGGGCTTTCGCTCTACGAAAAAATAAGATTGCGCATGCATACCAGCATGTGTGATGCCTGTACCACCTACCAAAAACAAAGTAGTTTGATGGATGATATGCTTCATCATTATATTCATAACCACAACAAAAACAATGTTCCCACCATCAATAATGAATTGCTAAAAAAGAAAATTAAATCGAAATTGAATTAAATTATTATTTTTTTTATTAGACATTTAATTACTTGAAAATAAGCGTTATAAATTAGACTTCAAAAACATTTTCTAAATTATTTTGTTTTATTTGTCAGGATTTACTATTTCCGACGACTGTTTATTTGTAAATCAAAATTTATATAAACAGTTAAAACTCAAACAAAATGAAAAAATTAATTTTTGCCCTCGTAATTTTCCTTGGTTCTTCGGTTGCAGTAAGTGCACAAACCACCACAAAAAAAGACAAGGAAGCTCCTCAAAAAACTGAAATGACAAAACATGTTTGTACGGATGCCTGTACAAATGGAAATCATGTTTATGCACATGACGAAAAGGGTCAGGTTTGTACCGATGCTTGTAAAAAAGCAATGACTGGAAAATCAATAACAGCAAAAGCAGAAATGCCTGCTTTAAAAGATCATGTTTGTACTGCAGCTTGTAAAGATGGAAAACATGTATATGCACACGGTGAAAAAGGACATGTTTGTACCGATGCCTGTAAAAAAATGTAAGTAATTCAGATCTTAATTATTAAACTTTAAAAATTATAAAATAATGAATAACAGGATTCAACAATCAATTATTGGTGGTATAGTGGCCACATTAGTAATGACAATCGTAATGTTTTTAGCTCCCATGATGGGATTGCCCAAAATGAATATTGGACAAATGCTTTCAATGTTGTTAGGCGTGCCAGTCTTTGTTGGTTGGATCATGCATTTTATGATAGGTATTATTTTCGCATTATCGTATACTTTTATTTTTAGTAAAATTGTAGCAAGAATAAATAATAAGGTTTTAAAAGGTGCATTATTTGGCTTGGCGGTTTTTGTTTTTGCTCAAATTGCCATAGCTATAATGGGATGGTTGATGGGATCAATGCCGCCACTGGAAGGAAGCATGAGTTTAATAGCGATTGGAAGTATTATAGGACATTTATTTTACGGTATAGTTGTAACTCAGTTTGTTAAAGGTCCTGTAGTTGTTTACAATCAGTGATAACATACATAAATTTAACACAAGGTCAAATATGGAAGTGAAATCTTCTGTATTTGACCTTTGTTTTTATTTTGCGGTTTTTTATACTTGTAACTAGTGGTTAGTTAAGGTTTGCTTGTCATATTAGTAAGCAATAAAAGTATTGTAACTAAAATTGAACTAAATTATTATCTTTGCCCTACTTAAAATTACAGATTAAATACTTCAGGGGTTCATGATTGAGACTATAAAGGCATTGCGCGAAGGTAATCATTTGGCATTTGAAGAACTGTTTGACAGTTGGTACGAACCCTTGTGCCGTTATGCATTCTCCATTTTGCGTGATATGGATGAAGCGGAAGATGTGGTACAGAGAGTCTTTTGCAAATTGTGGGACCAGCATGAAAAGCTAGATATTAGAAGTTCCATTAATTCATATTTATATAGAATGGTTCATAACGACAGTTTAAACCAGATTCAACAAATAACGAGTCATAAGGTACATAATCAGAATTTTATATCAACAGTAAATAATGACGTAAATTCAACATCAGAACATATTGAAGGCAATGAATTGCAGAAAGCCATTGAAAACGCAATGGAAAAATTGCCGCCACAATGCAAACGGGTCTTCGAAATGAGCAGACTGGAACAATTATCATACAGTGAGATAGCAAAAAACTTAAATATTTCTACCAATACAGTAGAAAACCATATTTCTAAAGCACTTAAACTACTTCGGGTAGAACTAATTGAATTTTTAACCGTATTAATTCTCCTTCAAAATTTCAACTAACTTAGCCATGAAAAATAATATAGACAACTTGCTGGCGCGCTATTTTAGTGGAAATGCATCCGAAAGTGATTTGACGTTTTTGGAAGAATGGATTGCAGAATCTGATAAAAACGAACAGTATTTTAATGAAATGACCAGGTTGTACGAACAGGTACAACTAAAAAAAAGTGATACTCCTGCTCTAAAAACTTCTGAAGCAAAAAAAGTTTTTATGGCTTATATTTCTAAAACTGATACTAACAGACCTTCTATTGAATTAAACCTGAAACCTTTTTATAAAAGTTGGTTGTTCCGTGCAGCAAGTGTTATTGTATTTGTTTTTATTTCTGCCACAGCACTTTATATTATCACTTCAGAAAAAGAAGTTGTTTTTGCCACCGAAATGACTCCAAAACAAATCCAATTGTCCGACGAAACTAAAATAAATCTATCGAAAAACAGTAAGATTACTTACAGTTCAAAATACTCAAATAATGAAAATGAACTACATTTAAGCGGCGAAGCCACTTTTTATGTTGGACACAAAGGAAAAAGAAAACTAAAAGTGATAGCCAACGAAACTTTTATAGAAGATATCGGTACTGTTTTTACAGTGAAAGCATTACCCGAAAGTGATGTGGTGAAGGTAAGTGTACGTGAAGGTCAAATTCATTTTTACACATTAAATAATAATGGATTAATTCTGAATGCCTTTGAAAGCGGAATTTACAACAAAAAAACAAAGATTTTCAAAGTGCTGTCTCAACATTCTAATTCAGGCATTGTAGGTGCTCAACATATCGATTTTGAAAATGTTTCATTGAATGATGCAATAGAAATTATTAGTAATGCGTATAATATTGACATAAGGTTGGCTGAACAATCAATTGGAAATCGGAGAATTACAGTGAATTTCGATGGCGAAGATGTAAATGTTATACTTCAAATTATGACTGAAACGTTGAATCTGAACGTTAAGAGAAATATAAATGGTTATCAATTGAGTAATAAAAATTAAATGGCAGGAATGACCAATCTGACTCGTATGACTTTGTTGTGGATACTTTTGCTTTTAGTTTTTCTTGTAAACGGACAAAACAACATAACTAATAAAAAGATAATACTACCAACTGGGTCAATCACTCTAAAATCAGCACTAAATGCCATCAGCACTCAAACAGGATGCATTTTTTCGTACGACCCCACAAAAATTTCAGATAATCAATCGATTAAAATCACATCTAAAACAAATTTAAGCCTCGACGCAACTCTTAATGAAATCTTGCCGAAAAATGTCCAATATAAATTGAATGGAAAATATATTGTTTTACAAAGAGTTAGTGTATCAAGCTCTTTAACAAGTAAAACTAAACAAGAAAAAGCATCTATTCAAAATACAAAATTAGACGGAAAAATCAATAAAAGCGCTACTCTTGAACGACTTGTTTTACCTCCACTAGTTGATACTACAATTTCTCAGTTGGATCAGCAAAAAGCAGATTCAGTTGTTATTATTGAAAACTCAAATCCCATAGAGCCAAAAGATACAATTTTAGTAACAACCGTTATTGAAGATACTCTATCAAATAGATTGGATTTGGCACCTGAGATACAGAAAATTGATTCAACAAAAATTTCTAAATCCGGATTTGGCAATTTTATAAAAAAGAACGGGTTTCTGGTAATGGGAATTTCATTCAATAACCAATTGGCGGCGCTTTCAGTTCGCGCAGGACTTTCGAACATATATTCAATAGTATCAATTGGATCGGATTATAACGATTCTTATTTATTAGGAGTAGGAGTAGGAGTTAATATTAAAATAGATAAATATTTTAGTGTGAACTTTGATCTGTTACAGAATTCACTTATAGCTGGAAAATCCTATTTGTTACAAGTGCGGGCATCAAATACACAGTTTATTCCTGTCTTAAATTATTCAATTGGAAGTAGTTTTAAAATTTTTGCTGGTCCTAGCATAAATTTAATAAAATCAAGCTATGTAAGTACAATTTCCACTACAGATTTGGGTTTATTGGTGGGAATCGGATATTCGGTTGGAGTAAAAGTTGATCTAAAAAATCTGCTTTTCAAGAAAAATAGTTAGATTTCTCAAAAAAAAAGAATATCTTGAATAGTGGTAGTTTTATTCTCATTTGTCTTAGAAATATAAATAAGAAATTAATTCAAAAAAACTTTAAAAAAATAATTGATATGAAAAAAGTAAATTTTTTAGTTGCAATTGCAGTTGCCTTCGGATTAACCACTTTGGTGTCTTGTAATGGAGATTTTAGTTTGGGTTCAAATGCTGCAATGACTGTTACTGCTACTGATGAGGCTCAGGTGGCAAGTATGAACGACGAAGTAATCAGTAGTGTCGAACAGTATGCGCAGGATTTTGAAAATTCGAGCTACCAAAAAGTAAAAAGCGTAGTGAATGTTGATAGTGTTTTAATTACTGTTGACAGTTCCGATCCTAAAGTTTTTCCTAAAGTTATCACTATCGACTTTGGAACAAACGGTTATATCGGAAAACGTGGTAATGTCCTGAAAGGAAAAATTATTGTAACATTAAGTGGTCGTATGGCTTTGAGCGGATCAACAAGAACAATCACTTATGATAATTTTTTCATTAATGACAATCAGCTTAAAGGTTCAAAAATTATTACTAACAATGGATTAAACACTGACATACAGCCAAGTATGACGACTGTTGCCAAAGACACAATTATACGTGCTGCCGATGGAAAAGTTGTAACATGGAATTCGAACAGAACCCGCACACGTATTGATAACAATGCTACTCCATTTGTTTATTGGGACGATACCTTTTCAATTACTGGTTCAACAAATGGTGTAAATGCCAAAGGTATTACATACACGAATACTATTGATGAAACAAATCCATTGATTATTATCGGAGGATATCCATTTTTCGTTAAAGGAAAAGTGATTATGGAATCTGAAAACAGATCAGCTGTAATGGATTATGGTGATGGCACAAAAGATAATAAAGCAACTTTAACCATTAATGGTGTTACCAAAGCAATTAACTTGAAAAGATAAAGAAAATAACATAATTAAAATAAATAAAAAGGTCTGTCGGATATATTCCGCAGACCTTTTATACCAAATGAATTTTTATTTCAGCCCAAAGTCAACTTTGGTATAATGCCGATCGAGTATTTCGGAATTCCGCTTGCGGAAGGCATATCGTAGCATAGCGGAGATCCCGTCACACGGGAGAAATAAACAGTACAATCCCTTTATACGGAATGTTCCATTAGACGCACTTGCCTGCGGCAGGCAGGGTCGACATTGGACTGAATTATTTCTGCAATCGGTATTATTCATTTATAAGCCGCTTGTATCAATTGATTATGAGTAATATTTTGGGTTTGTTAGTTTTGCTGAAAAATAAACATTACATTGTCAACAGTTGTATTTGCAGTGCTGTTATATTTATAACCATTGTTGTCCGGTAAAAAATAAAGAGCAAATAATGTCGCTCCCATGGAGCTCTGGTATAATTTATAACGACAAAATCTAAGCTCCCTATATTTTAGTGATTATTTTTTTAAGCATTAGTTACCCACTTTCAAAGCTGAAAAACCTCAGTTCCAAATTTTGTAAGGTACTAAATAAGTGAGAAAAGGTGGAATATAGAGGATTGAATGAACAGTAGAATGCCTTGTTTTGATAATCTCCGGTACAATGTAAACTATAGTAAAATCATCAATTGCATTTACATTCTCTCCATATACCAGTTCAATTGTTTCTTTAGTTTTTTTTGCTCAAAAATAGTGGTGATAATTTTTTGTAAACGCAAAAAGGCAGTTTCGCTTTTCACCACGTAATCGAAAGCAGCATGATGCATACAGTTAATAGCAATGTCGATATTGTCTTGCGAAGACAACATGACAACTGGAATTTCAGGATTGAAAGCCTTAATTTCATCTAATGTCTCAAGACCGTTCATAGCATCGCGGTCAATTCCATCGAGGTAGTAATCCAATACGATTGCATCCGGTTTATTCTTCAGATTCTCAATGCAAAGTTCACCAGTTGGATATGTTTCAATCTCAAAGTCTGCATGTTCAAGAAGTTCTATCTCAAGTAATTTTAAAAATACTGAGTCGTCATCGACTAAAAAAAGTTTTATTTTATTTTTCATAATTAAGGTTTTTAATATAGTCAGCTTCTTTTTTATTCCACATTTGCATGCTAAAAAAGCATTTTCATGATTTCATAAGTGAATAAAATTCCACTTTGCAAATTTGACGAATGTATGCAAGGAAAGTGTTACACAATAACTAAAAAGAATTACATTAATCACACATCCAGAAAAAAAATCCTTGCAAACTTATGTTTACAAGGATTCTTCAATTATATACCCCTAACTCCTCCCGATAATTCGGGATAAATATCGTGGAACGAAATTAGCATCGTCTCGTATCTTTTAGATTACATTTTCACTAAATTTATGTAGCATAGGCCTTAAAGTTCCCTATTGGGGGATTTAGGGGGCTGCTACCAACTATCTTACATTCTCTCCGCTCTCTCCATATACCAGTTCAATTGCTTTTTTAATTTTGTATGTTCAAAAATAGTAGAAATAATTTTTTGTAAACGCATAAATGCTGTTTCACTTTTTACCACGTAATCGTAAGCAGCATGATGCATACAATTGATGGCCACATCAATTTTATCTTGCGAAGATAACATAATGACAGGAATTTCAGGATCGAAAGCCTTAATTTTATCTAATGTTTCGAGGCCGTTTATTGCATCTCGGTCAACTCCATCGAGGTAATAATCCAATACAATTACATCCGGTTTATGCGACAGACTTTCAATGCAAAGTTCCCCTGTAGGAAATGTTTCAATTTCAAAATCAGCATGTTCCAGAAATTCAATCTCAAGTAATTTTAAAAAAACGGTATCGTCATCAACTAGAAATAGTTTTATTTTATTCTTCATCTTTATTTGTTTTAATTTCATTATATTCTTCTTTTAATTCAACACATGCCTGCAAACATACGTTTTCAAGTTGCAAAACCATATCTGAAATTCCATCGGATTGTTGTTGTTGTGTGCTGGCAAACTCTTGTACTTTTCGCGCAATATCTTCAAATTCGTGGTTTATTCCCATAATAGCAAACGAAGGAATCATTTTATGAACGGAAGAATACAACAGGCTCCAGTCTTTTTCTTTCATCCCTTTTTTCATACTCGCAATCAAAGGGGGTGTTTGTTCCAGATAAAGCGAAATCATTTCCATCATTAAACCTGGATTTGATTTTGTCCTATTTAACAAATAGCTAAGGTCGGTACATTTATCTTCTTTATTTTTTTCAAACTCCAATTCTTCAATATCAATAATTACAGTTCTTTTTACTAACCCTACAATTTTACTATACAATAAGCGCTCATCTACAGGTTTTGCTATGTAATCATTCATTCCAACAGCTTTACATTTTGCCAGATCTACAGTGGTAACATCGGCTGTAAGGGCTATAATGGGAATCTCTGAATGCATCTGGTTTCGGATATAGTCGGTAGCCTCAAATCCATTCATTTCAGGCATTTGTAAGTCCATCAATATTATATCGAAATCGTTTTCCTTTAATTTATCAATGGCAATTTTCCCATTGGATGCAATCTCCCGATTGAAGCCAAACTCATCCAATATAGTTTTCATCAGCAACTGATTCAATGCAATATCCTCGACCACTAAAACTCGTATGTTGTTAATTTCGGAATCCAGTTCCATTATTTCATCGTCCAATTCAACAATTGCATTTGTTTTCATAAAATCAAGCGTAAAACTAAAGGTTGAACCCTCACCTACATTGCTTTTTACACTGATAGTTCCTCCTTGTGGTTCCACCAGTTGTTTTACTATGGCTAGTCCCAGTCCGGTTCCTCCGTATAGACGTGTTGTACCGCTGGAAGCTTGTTGGAAATTGTCAAAAATACTCCCGATTTTAGATTCCGGGATTCCAATTCCAGTATCAGACACGTCAAATCTAATGGTTACCCTATCAGCATCTTCATTCAATAAATGCACGCCGACAGAAATTTTACCATTAGTTGTAAATTTAACAGCATTACTCACCAAATTTAAAATAATCTGGTGCAATCGAACTGGATCACCTACCAATACGTCCGGTATATTTTTATCGTAATCAATTATGAGTTTCAGATTCTTTTCCTGAATTTTTGGTTCAAATAAATGTAACATAGCCGAAATAGATAAGGACATTCTGAACGCTGATTGTTCAAATATCATTTTACCGGCATCTACTTTAGCAAGATCAAGAATATCGTTGATAAGTACTATCAATGCGTCGCCACTCATTTTAATGGCCAAGAGATATTCTTTTTGTTTTGTAGTTAACTCCGTTTTCAGCACCACTTTTGTAAATCCAATTATAGCGTTCATTGGGGTACGAATTTCGTGGCTCATATTCGAAAGAAACTGCTGCTTTGCCTTCACTGCACTTTCGGCAATCCGGGTAGCTTCCTCCGCTTTGTCCTTAGCCTCTTCGGCAATGGCAGTAGCCAGTTCGGCAAATATCTTAGCTTCAGTCAGTTCCGTAGCAATCCGTTTCTGATCGGTTACATCACGGGCTACAATAACAACTCCCATTACTTCTCCACTCTCATCTTTGTAAACAGAACCGTTAAACAGAACATCTGTTAACTTCCCGTCTTTGTGACGAAGAGTTAATGGAAAATCGGCTACAAAGCCCTTGGCAAATACTTCCAGATAAACTTCACGTGCCTTTTGAGGTTCGGTAAAGTAATCGAAAAAATCGGTATCCGTAATTTCTTTACGACTCAGACCAGTTATATTTATCGTGGCCTGATTCATATCCATAATTTTACCTTCAGTATTTATGGTGACCAACGGATCAAGACTGGCTTCGATTAAACTTAGTGAATATTGAGAAGTTATCATCAGCGAATCGCTAAATGCTTCTAGTTCCTTGTTTTCGGTTTTTCTTTTTTCTTTTTCTTCTTTCTGAAAAACCAGTTCTTTATCAGCCACTTTCAATTCCGCTGCACGTTTCTCTTTCTCATCATTTTGATAAGCCAGTTCTTTGTTGGCAATAATTAACTCTGCAGCCCGTTTTTCTTTTTCGTCATTTTGAAATGCAAGTTCTTTATTGGCAAGTATCAGTTCTGCCGCCCTTTTCTCTTTTTCGTTGTTCTGAAACTCCAGCTCTTCATTGGCAAGTTTCAGTTCCGCAGCTCTTTTTTCCTTTTCTTCATTTTGAAAAATCAGTTCTTTGTTCGCAATAATTAATTCGGCTGCACGCTTTTCCTTTTCATCGTTCTGAAATGCCAATTCCTTATTTGCAATACCTAATTCGGCTGCACGTTTTTCCTTTTCATCGTTTTGAAAAATCAGCTCTTTATTTGCAACAATTAACTCTGCAGCACGTTTTTCCTTTTCGTCATTTTGAAAAATCAGCTCTTTATTCGCTATAATTAATTCAGCAGCACGTTTTTCCTTTTCATCGTTTTGAAAGGCAAGTTCTTTGTTGGCAACGCTTAACTCATTGGCTCGTTTTTCTTTTTCATCGTTTTGAAAAGCTAGTTCTTTGTTGGCAACACCTAACTCATTGGCACGTTTTTCCTTTTCATTGTTTTGATATGCCAATTCATCATTTGCAACGCTTAATTCAGCAGCACGTTTTTCTTTTTCATCGTTTTGAAAAGCAAGTTCTTTATTGACTGCCCGTAGTTCAATAGCCCATTTTTGTTCTGCAATATCTCGCGCCACAACCACTGCACCAAGCACAATCCCATTATCATCCTTATATACAGAACCATTGAACAGCACGTTGGTCAGTTTTCCATTTTTATTGCGAAGTGTTAGGGGTAAATCAGCCACCGAACCTTTAGCAAAAACTTCACGATATACTTCACGAGCTTTGTGGGGCTCAGTAAAATAATCGAAAAAGTCTGTATTAGTTAGATGTTCGCGAGTCAAACCTGTAATATTGGCCAACGCTTCATTCATGTCCATAATTTTACCATCGGTATTGATGGTAACTAATGGGTCTAAACTGGCTTCAATAAGGCTTCTTGCATGTTTTGACTCTTGCTTTTTTGTTATTTCCATATTATTGCGTCGGGTTTTTAATTCCCGATTTCTTCAATTGAGCTGCGTTTTTTGTTTTTTAAATGTTTAAACTGTGTGGGCGATAGTCCTGTAATTTTTTTAAATTGATTGGAAAGATGGGCAACGCTACTATATTGAAGTCTATATGAAATTTCTGTAAGATTTAGTTCATCATATAAGAGCAATTCTTTTACCCGTTCAATTTTATGAATAATGATGAATTGTTGTATGGTTATGCCCTTCACCTCGGAAAAGAGGTTAGAAAGATAAGTATAATCGTAATTCAATTTTTCGCTTATATAATCAGAGTAGTTAATTTTTGGCATTTCATCCGAATAGTGAACCATTTCTACAATTACATTATTAATTTTTTCAATTAATACAGCGCGTTTATCATCCATTAATTCAAGTCCTGAATCTTGTAATGCAGCTTTTAACTCGTGTCTCTGAGTATCAGAAATATCTTCCATTATTTCTATTTCGCCCAAATCAACCACGATAAAATGAAGTCCGAGTTTTTTGAGTTCCTCTTTCACCACCATTTTGCAACGAAGGCTGACCATGTATTTAATAAATATTTTCATTGATAGAATTGTAAAGAGGATTGATTATGAATTTATTGTTGGATTCTTAATGTTTTGTAATTTTGTGTTGAAGAATTTTGCCTGTAAAATAATTTAGTTAGACAAAAAGGTACAATTGGATGTTGTTGAAGATTTTATAATTATTTTGAGACAAAGCGTCATGAAATATTAATAATGTAGAAGTGAGTTAGGATTTACCTGTTACTTTATGTTCGTCATTTATGCGAAAATCAAAAGTATGCTTTGTATGTGTCCGATATAAAAAACGTTAATTGCTGTTTTTGAGATATTTAGCTTTAAACAGCAAGCAACAATTATACAAAGATAGAGTATTTATCTTATAAGTATCACTACCTTAGGTTAATTGTTTCCATTTTGAAATCTCACTAATTTCAAAACTTGTTCAAAACAGTAAATAATAAAAGATAATTAGGGGCGGATAAAATAAAATTTGGTTGAGGGAAAGTCATTTACTCTCTCATACCTTGTGACTTGTATCATGTGAAATGACACGATCACAAATATTTGAATTTTTCCTTTGGAGAATTAAAAAATAGCCGTATCTTTGCACTCGCTAAACAAAGCAACGGCTGCGTAGCTCAACTGAATAGAGTACCACACTACGGATGTGGGGGTTACAGGTTTGAATCCTGTCGCGGTCACTAACTGACATTCAAAAATTTGATTGTCAACAACTTAAAAAGCCTACATTTGTATATCATTACATTTGTAGGCTTTTTTGTGTCTTACTATCTATATAAATTCTGTATGGTTTTAATCAGGAAAGTTTTGGTAACACAAAATGGGAGCTAACGATAAATGACTTTTGAAAGATAAGGATGGCAGGTATATAAAAGACGAAAGGTAGCTTGCCTCACGGCATACTACCAATCTTTGTTAACCTTAAATCTAATACTATGAAAAAATCACACTGCAAAAGTACAGCATAGTTCAGTACAATCCTACAATTTAATGTTAAATAATATTGTAAAACATGTTATATAACACAATATAATGTTTATTTAACTTCCTTTTGTATTTTTAGCTCATTTAAAAATTAAACTGATTGGCTTTCTACCTATATAGAAATTATTTTTTATCGTTTTCTACTGACATTAGAATAATTAAATTAGTTATGTATTGAACAACACTTGAGTTTTTAAAAATGAAAAACAATTATGTAACCAACTGTCTGAATGAGATATATAACTAATATTTAAAAAAACAACTTAAAATAGTTGTGAATTCAAAATAAAGCTGTACTTTTGCAGTCACAAAATATCGCGGAGTGGAGCAGTGGTAGCTCGTTGGGCTCATAACCCAAAGGTCGTTCGTTCGAGTCGAGCCTCCGCAACTTAGAAAAAGCTGTTTCAGATTGAAACAGCTTTTTTTTTCTTAGTACTATTTTCCATAAAACAGAATACTACTTTTAGATAGAATCCATAATTTTCGCCAATTCTCTTTCGGTTAAATCTACAAATAAAGGAAGAGTTAATGTCAAAAACCCCTTTTTCATATATTTGTGAGTATTCTAAATTACTGTTTAGCTTTTTTTTATGTTTGTAATAAAAAAAATGCTATATTTGCACCTCGTAAAAAAATGAAATAATTAATGTCTTATTTTAAATAAATCTTCCATGCAAAACAAAGGACTTGTCAGACTTTTTGCGTTAGCATTAACTCTTGTCTGCTTATTTTACCTTTCATTCAGCTTTGTAACAGGCACTTATAACAAAAATGCTAAAGAGTATGCAGCTGGTGACAAACTTAAAGAATTCAATTACTTAGACTCTATTGCCAGCGAAAAAGTATGGTTGGGTTATACACTTAAAGAGTGTCGCGAAAAAGAAATCAACCTTGGCCTCGACTTAAAAGGTGGTATGAACGTAACTTTAGAAGTTTCAGTGCCAGACATTATCCGTTCTTTAGCCGATTTCAACACCAATCCTACTTTTAATCAAGCATTGGATAGTGCTTCTAAACTCCAATTCACAAACAGCCAGGTTCCTTATCTTGAATTGTTTGTAAAGACGTATAACAAAATTGATCCTAATGCTAAATTAGCGACCATTTTTAGTACTTTCGAATTGAAAGATAAAATCTCATTAACCACTTCGAACGAAGATGTCGTAAAAGTTTTAAAAACTGAAATCGATGGTGCAATAAGTAATTCATTTAATGTATTGCGTACTCGTATCGACCGTTTTGGTGTGGTACAACCAAATATTCAGAAACTAGAAAGAACTGGTCGTATCTTAATAGAACTACCAGGTATTAAAGAACCTGAACGTGTTCGTAAATTATTGCAAGGCTCTGCGAATCTCGAATTCTGGGAAACGTATGAATTGAATGAAATTTTCAATAATTTGGCCGAAGCTAATAAAGTATTGTATGCAATGCAGTCAGTAGCAGGAAATGCTCCTGTTAAAGTAGATACTACAGCTACTGCAACAGTAACTCCAACGGCTACAACTCCTGTAAACAAAGTAGACAGTTTGAAAGCTGCTTTAAGTAAAAAAGCTGAATCGACAACAGACTCAACAAAAATGATGGAAAATAATCGGAAGGAAAATCCATTATTTGCTATTTTACAAGTAGATCCAAATAGTAGTAGAGGTCCAATTGTAGGTTTGGCTCAAAGTAAAGATACGGCTAAAATCAACTCATATTTTGCAACTAAACAAGTTAAGGAAGTATTGCCACGTGATTTAGGCTTGAGATGGACTGTAAAAGCCATTGATCCTAAGGGCGAAATTTTCCAATTAATTGCGATTAAAATTACCAACCGCGATGGACGTGCTCCACTTGCAGGAGATGTAATAACGGATGCACGGGCTGACTTTAGTCAAACTTCGGCTTATGCCAATGTAAGTATGACTATGAATGCTGAGGGTTCAAAAACATGGGCTCGCATGACAAAAGACAATATCGGAAAATCAATTGCTATTGCATTGGACGGATATATCTATTCATTCCCAACTGTAAACACTGAAATCACAGGAGGTAGCTCACAAATTACAGGAAACTTTACAGTTGAAGAAGCAAAAGATTTAGCAAACACATTGAAATCCGGTAAAATGCCTGCTCCTGCTCGTATTGTACAGGAAGATATAGTTGGACCATCGTTGGGAGCAGAAGCAATCAACAGCGGTTTAATTTCATTTGTTATTGCATTTATGTTGGTACTGCTTTATATGATATTGTATTACGGATTTATTCCAGGTGCAATTGCCGATATTGCATTAGTTGCCAACGTATTTTTCTTGATAGGTATTTTAGCATCCTTTGGTGCAGTATTAACACTGCCGGGTATTGCAGGTATTGTGCTTACATTGGGTATGGCAGTGGATGGGAACGTAATTATTTACGAACGTATTCGTGAAGAAATGCGAGCCGGAAAAAGCATGAAACGAGCCATTCAGGATGGTTTTGGAGGCGCAATTTCAGCCATTATTGATGCTAACGTTACCACTTTAATTACCGGTATTGTTTTGGCAGTATTTGGAACAGGTCCAATCAAAGGATTTGCCAGCACATTGATAATCGGTATTATCACTTCGTTTATCACAGCTGTTTTCCTTACTCGTATTATGCTTGAGTCTTATGCAAATAAAGAAAATGCAAAAGAACTTCCATTTACAACAGAAGCAACTAAGAAATGGTGGCAAGATGCTAAATTCGACTTTATTGGAAAACGTAAATATGCATATATCATTTCGGGTAGTCTGATTTTAATCAGTATGATTTCGTTAGCTACACGCGGATTAAGTTTTGGTGTCGATTTTAGTGGTGGACGTAATTATATTGTTCGGTTTGATGAACCAGTAAAAACAGATAATGTACGGAAACTATTGTCAAATGCATTTGATGGTTCTGGTGTTCAGGTAATTACTATTGGAGCTGATAACCAGGTGCGTATTGCTACGAAATACAAAATCGAAGATAATTCACCAAATATTGATGACGAAATTGAAGGCAAATTATATATCGGTTTGAAATCATTATTGCCAAATACGGTTACAGAAAAACAATTTATTTCAGAGTACATTAAAAGTTCTCAGAAAGTAGGACCGACAATAGCAGATGATATCAAAACAGCTGCAATTTGGGCCGTAATTTTTGCACTTATTGCCATTTCATTATATATCTTCATTCGTTTCCGAGATATTGGTTATGCCATTGGAGCTATCATTTCTCTGTCTCATGATGCAATAATTACAATTGGGGTGTTCTCGTTATTATACAGCATTATGCCTTTCTCTATGGAAGTCGATCAATCTTTTATAGCTGCAATTCTTACAGTAGTAGGTTATTCGGTAAATGACACTGTAATTATCTATGACAGGTTACGTGAGTATATTGGTTTGTACCCTAAACGTGAGCGTATAGCTACTATGAACGATGCAATCAATCACACGTTGGGTCGTACATTTAGTACCACAATGACTACTTTAGTTGTATTATTGACAATCTTCCTTTTTGGTGGAGAAACCATTCGCGGATTTATTTTTGCTATGTTGTTTGGTATTTTTATTGGAGTCTATTCTTCAGTATTCAATGCATCACCAATTACATACGAAGTATATTTGTGGAAACAAAAAAAAGCCGCCAAAAAACTGGCAGAACAATCTAAAAAATAATTCAATAGATTTCGTTTTATAAAAGCTAAAAAACCTTGCTGAAATTTATCAGTAAGGTTTTTTTATGATTATGTGTGTTTTGCGTACAATTGAACGTGCATGAATGAAACCTTTTTTATTGTGTATGCATAATATAATGATTTACTTTGCACTCGATTTCAAAATAATTGAAATATAAATAATTGATTTACGAATTTTATTACAAATTATTAAAAATGGAAGAAGGTATTTGGTATTGGGTGGGGTTTCTTGTTTTTATTTTTGTTATGCTATTGCTCGATTTAGGAGTTTTTCATAAAAAAAATACGGTTGTAAAAGTAAAGGAAGCGTTAGCCTGGAGTTTATTCTGGATTGTTTTGGCAATGGTTTTTAACGTTGGTATATATTTCTTTCTCGATAAGACGAAAGCAGTAGAGTTCTTCACAGGTTATGTTTTAGAAAAATCGTTGAGTGTGGACAATTTGTTTGTGTTTATTCTCATCTTCGGATTTTTCAAGATTGATCCTAAATATCAACACAAAGTTTTATTTTGGGGAATTTTAGGCGCATTGATAATGCGAGCCATTTTCATTTTTGCAGGAGTGGCATTGATCCAAAGTTTTGCATGGATAATGTATGTCTTCGGTGTATTTCTTATATATACTGGAATTCACATGTTTTTCGATAAGAAAGAGCCTTCGGAATTTAATCCCAATAAAAACATTCTTATCCGTTTATTCAAGAAAATAATGCCTGTGACCGAAGACATGAGTATACCTGATTTCTTTGTCAGAAAAAATAAAATACTTTATGCAACGCCTTATTTCGTAGCATTACTTTTTATTGAAGCATCCGATGTGATTTTTGCCGTTGACTCGATACCTGCGATATTATCTGTTTCGCAAGATACATTTATTGTGTTTACATCAAATATTTTCGCTATTCTTGGACTTCGTTCGCTCTATTTTGCATTGAGTGGCGTAATGGATTATTTCCATTACTTAAAGTACGCATTGGCCGGGATACTCTCTTTTATTGGATTTAAGATGTGCTTAAATGAATTTAGTATTGACTTTGGATATAGCTATCATATCTCTAATTTCGTATCGCTAGGTGTAATTATATCACTGCTCACAGTTTCTATTCTTTTGTCGATAGCAATAAAGAAAAAAGAAGTTGTATCATAACAACTTGAGGAAATCAAATTGACAAATATTAAAAGCCTCTTAAACATTGGAGGCTTTTATATTTTACAATTTGTCCCGACCTGAAATAATGCTACACAAAATCGGGGAATATTCAAAAAAAACACACTGAAATTGCAACGATATATAGACCGCAAGAATCAAGAGCCAATGGAGTACTCGACATCCCGCCCAGCGGGAGAGCCAAGATGTAAAGTACACATTGTCAATTACATTACAAATTATTATGTCATATATACAAACTCGTTGTATATATTATTCATTTATACATATATAGTCAACTTGTGGTCGGTAAAATCGGTCAAAATTTAATATCAGTTGATTTTGAATTCTATCAATCCAACGAATTCCAACCTTGAGCTTGTAATTCAATTTCTTCGCCTTCGCGTCCTACCAAATTCAGCCCCAATTCTTGTTTTGTCATGTGACCAACAATAGCAATGCCATCGAGTGTCAACATTTTATCGTAATCCTCCAATGGAACAGTAAATAGCAATTCGTAATCTTCGCCCCCATTCAATGCTGCCGTCACAATGTTCATATTCAATTCTTCTGCCATTACTACAGCTTGATATTGAATTGGAATTTTGTCTTCGTAAATTCTACAACCCGTATTGCTTTGTTTGCAAATATGCATCAATTCCGATGATAAACCGTCCGAAATATCCATCATTGAAGTGGGTAAAATGCCATTTTTGGAGAGTAATTCAATGATATCTTTTCGAGCTTCCGGCTTTAATTGGCGTTGAAGAATATAATCTTTATCTTCGAAATCGGGTTGAGCTTCTTCATTTCCACTAAAAACAATTTTTTCCCGTTCCAACAATTGTAAGCCCATGTATGCTGATCCTAAATCGCCTGACACACAAATCAAATCTGTTGATTTTGCACCATTACGATAAACAATTTTGCCCTCTTCGCCTTCGCCAATGCAGGTAATGCTTATAGTCAATCCAGTAAGCGAAGCAGAGGTATCGCCGCCAATGAGATCAACGCCGTACTTTGTGCAAGCCATTTCTATTCCAGCATACAATTGTTCCAAATCTTCCACCGAAAAACGCTTTGAAACACCCAACGAAACGGTAATTTGTTTTGGATGCCCATTCATGGCATAAATATCCGAAAAATTCACTATCGCCGCTTTGTAACCAAGGTGCATCATGGGTACGTATACCAAATCGAAATGAATGCCTTCCAACAATAAGTCGGTGGTTACCAACACTTTTTTGTTTTCGTAACTCAGTACGGCAGCATCGTCGCCAATTCCAACCAATGTGGAAGCATTATCTATCTTAAACTTCTCGGTAAGGTGTTTTATTAACCCGAATTCTCCGTATTTCGATATTTCAGTTCGTTGCATATTGTTGTTTTAAAAAAACTAACTTTCCCGAAGTTTAAAACGTTGGAAAAGTTAGTTTATATTATGTTGAATTTATTTTAACAAGGTATTTTATCAATCCGGGTTTGATGTCTTCCGCCTTCAAATTCGGTCATAAAAAAAGTATCCACCATATTTAAGGCATCAGCCTCTGTAATAAATCTGGCTGGCAGAGAAAGTACGTTTGCATTGTTATGACTTCGGGCCAAAGCTGCAATTTCTGCATTCCAGCAGAGTGCTGCTCGAATGCCTGCATGCTTATTTACGGTCATACTAATGCCGTTTCCGCTTCCACATATAGAAATGCCAAAATCAAAATCACCATTTTCGACTGCCGTTGCCATTGGATGTGCAAAATCAGCATAATCGCAACTCTCTAAGGAAAAAGAGCCAAAATCTATTATTTTCTTTGCCCCTTCGCCCTGAAGATATTCAACAATTTTCGTCTTTAATTCATAACCCGCATGGTCATTGCAAATGGCTATTTTAAAGTTTTTAAATGGATTCATAACTGTGAGTTTTAATGTTGCAAAAGTAGAAATTAAATCCCAACTATTGTCCTTAATACTTCTGAACTTGAAATAACATTTTTATTTTTTCTTCCAAACCGAAACTTCCGATAGTTTTTGTTCGCTTATTCTTGATGATTTACGAATGGATACTGGCAAATTTATGGGTGTACTTTCAAGCGTGAAGTGTTCCGAAATAATATTCTGAATTCCTTCAAACGAAGTCAAAGGTTCACCATTTTGTTTGAAACCTCCGGGCCAATGTTCACGTTTCACCTCGTTTACCTCCCATTCGTAAGTCGAAGCTATAATTAGCAAACCATTGGTATTCAACCGTTCATGAATTTGGTTGAGAAATAAAATAGGACAAGTCAGTTCTTCTAGCAGATTTGGTACAATTATTAAATCGTAATTTGTGTATTTTGGTTTCAGATTGTTGGCATTATCCTGCATAAATAAGATATTTTCCATATTAGCACCAAGTCCAAAATCCGACAAAACCACTTCACGATAAAACACCAATTCACCTTCGTCTTTTACGATATAACGGATAAATCCTTTTTCCTGTAAATCAATCGGAATGCGGATATAACGTGCAGAAACATCCAAGGCAGTAACTTTTTGAAAATGAGGTGCCAGTTCAAATGCCAATCGTCCGGTGTCGGCATTCAAATCCAATACGTTTTGGATTGATTTATTTTTTACTGTTTTTAAAATAAAATCTGCTAATTGTTTTGAAAAATTTTCGGTCGATGAAAATGCATCACCCCAGTTTGATTCGCAGGAAATTGTTACATCTCTGTCGGTTTCATATTCATCTTTATGGATTTTGATCGGTGTTTCCGATTCTACAATCCGGAATCCGGCATGTTGGTAAAAATGACGACGAAAAGCATACCGGGCATGACGTGTGGCTTCATTTCCGGTTGAAATCCATGAGCCACCTTTTATCATATTATGTTTGCCATCAAATGTTGGGGTGGAAAAGTCGTCATACATTGGGTGTACTTTAAAGCCTGCATAACCAGTGATGGGAGTTTCGGTCCATTGCCAAACATTACCGATTACATCAAAAAAATCGCCGGTTTGAAATTTATTCACCGGACAGGGCGAAGCATAATGTTCCAGATTTATATTTCCTGGTGCGGTACTCCACTCCATCTTATCAGGAACACTGCAAAGTTCAGTAAGTCGTAGCCATTCAGCTTCCGTGGGCAAACGGAAGGTCTTCCCTTCGCGGGCAGTTTTCCAATTACAAAATGCTTTTGCTTCGAGGTAATTTACTTCTGCAGGCCAGTTCCACGGCATGGGAATTTCCTCGGCAACCAAACGCAACTTAAAATTATCACCATTTCTTCTCCAGAAAAGTGGCATTTCGGCTTGTTTGAAATTTCGCCAGTTCCAACCTTCTTCTGTCCAATAATCAGGGCGGTGATAGCCTTTATCATTAACAAAATCAAGATACTCACCATTTGAAATTAAGAATTTTGTTGTCAGAAAATCATTTACTTTTTCGGTATATTGACCGTATTCGTTATCCCAACCGTAAAGCTTGTGGTTTTTTTCTTTACCCAACTTTAATTCAGCGCCTGAAACAGGAAGAAACTCATTTTTTGGCGCCAGACCTTTCTCTTTACATATTTCGCCAAATAATCCGGGAACTACATCATTTATTGGCAATTGTCGGATGAGAACCGAAGACGTTTCTAAATGAATGCGTTCGTGCTCAATTCCCATCAAAATAATCCAAAACGGATCTTCCCATTTTATAGGTAAAACTAAAGGTGCATTGACTATAACATCGATAACAACTTTTTTTGCAATGTCACGATATTCACGGACAGCTTGAACGCTTGGCCAGCAATAGTTTTTTTCATTCAAATCATCCCAACTCATTTCGTCCACGCCAATAGCAAAAATAGATTCAAACTCGGGGTTTATGCGGGTATCAATTATTTTGCACAACATGAGTTTATTGATGAAAAACACCGCTGTATGTCCGAGGTAAAATAAAATAACATGACGCAACGGATCGCCGCGATGATAAAATTCATCATCCGATCTCAACTGTGAATAAAGTTTTTCATCGATCGCCCATGTTTTCTCAAAATAGTTCAAAATCTCTCTTCTTTTTTCTTCGGAGTCTCCGTGGTGTAAATCAATTGTTTTGGTCAAAAAATCTTTCATAAACTATACTATTTTGCGGTGTAAATATATTTTTTGCATAACGAAAGTTCCTTTTTTATCTGGATTTCGCTTTGTTTGATGAATACTTGAAATTGAGTTAAAGCCTGTTTTTTTATATAAATTGAGTGCCAACGTATTTTTATCCCAAACGCGAATAAAAACATCGTCAAAGTACTTTCTATCAACTGTTTCGAAAAAGAATTGTAATAATTGAGTGCCAATTCCCTGTCCTCTTGAAATTTCTGCAACCATTATTTCAGCAATATATGCGCATTTTTCAATATTGAAGTTCTTTTGAATCATTTCGGGAAACAAGTTGTCCATTTTTAGCGGACAATACAGCAAAGTTCCTATCAATTGATTGTTTTCGATGGCTATCAGCACATTGCCACCTGAAAAAAAGCCATCTACATACTGGTTTAATTCTTCTAAATCAATATATTGTTTAGATGCTCCACCAGAGAAAGACTCCAGATATAAGGCAATTATTTCATTGCGAAAATCAGTATTATGTGCCTCAATAAATTTCATTTTAGAAAGTTGTTTCGCAAATTTAAACAATAAACACCTAACTATTATATTAAGTTGAAAAAAATACCCACACTTTTCTGATTCGAAAAAGTGTGGATAACAATAAAATTAAATTTAATTGGAAATTTCCTTTTTAATTGTTATTTCAAGGTATAAAACATAAAAATACGAAATGGCTTCCAAGTTTTAATATATTTGACCATAAATACATCTTCTACTGCCAATTTGGTTTTCATCTCTTTAATCGAGTTCTCCATGTCTTTGATCATACGGTTTATATTCCCGCTATCCGAGTTTAAAAAATTTATTTCTTTTTCCGATGCTTCCAATTTTTTTCTTGAATCAGCTAGAATTTCAAGAATTTTTTCATCTTTCATGCTGGTGCCATCAAATTGTTTATTCTTGCAAAGTATATAGAAATTAAAATCTTCTACTGATTTGTTTACTAGCTCAACTCCTTGATTGTATTTCAACGTGACTATATTCTGTTGATTTTGAGCTGTAAATTCACGCACAAGCGAATTCGTTAATCCTGATTTTGTTATTCGACGGGTTTCCCGCATCAATTTATCTATAGGGTTTAAGTCGTTTAAACTTTTTATAGAATCGGAAAAATTGTAATCCGAAGGCTTATTTAATTTTGCAAAGTTGTTACTTTCGAATTCTTTATTGGAAAGTGGATTATTAGAAAATTGCCAAATAGGATCAAATGGCATATGTGTTTTGATAAATTCGGAAGGTTGAATCAGAAAAAACTGATCGTTAAATTCATGAATGTATTTTCCATTATCTTCGTGTCCCGCAGCCCAAGTGACATCAATGAAATAATATTTCCCATCAATAACAACTCCATTCCATGCGTGGCTTATAGTAGCTAATTTACCATCAAACTTAGTAAATCCGTTAATTACGTATGACTCTATTCCTACTGATTTACAGCACGTGTGAAACAATTCTGCATAGTTTGCGCAAACGCCTTTTCGTCTTTTTAAAACATCAACTACCAATTCCTGAGTTGTAGTTACCGATTTATTAGAAGTTAGCATTTCCATATCGTACCTGATATTGTGCGAAATCCAATAATAAATAGCTCTGGTTTTTTCGGTTGAGTTGTTGAGGTTTTTGGTAAGATACCCAGCAATTTCTTCTGCACTTTTCAGGTTTTGAGGTACAGTGGCTGATTGTTTATCAATTTTAGAATAATCGACACTGAAACAATGACTTACTTGAAAAAAAAAGATAAGTATTGAAAATAATAGCTTCATGGTTTTGGATATAAATGGATTTTAAATACCGATTACACAAACAATATAGTCCAATGTCGACCCTGCCTGCCGCAGGCAAGTTCGTCTTATGGAACATCCCGTATAACGGGATTGTACTATTTGTCAGAAAGCCTTCCGCAGGCGGAATTTGCAATCGGCATTACCAACAGTAGACATTTAAAACATATTGGACTGTTTTAAATGTACAGTTGGTATAATAATCACAAAACGGAAAAAAGTAGAAAAGCGTATTTCAGTCTTGAAAATAAGTCTGAAATACGCTTCAAAAAATTTAAAGAATTATTAGTCCGGAAACTCCATCAAATAAGCTTTTATAAATGCATCGATATCTCCATCCATCACTGCTTGCACATTCGAAGTCTGATAATTGGTTCGATGATCTTTCACGCGACGATCGTCGAAAACGTAGCTGCGAATTTGCGATCCCCATTCAATTTTCTTCTTACCTGCTTCTACTTTGGCCGTTTCTACTCGCCTTTTTTCTAGTTCCAGTTCGTACAATTGCGATTTACACAAACGTATGGCATTGTCTTTATTTCCAAATTGTGAGCGGCTTTCGGTATTTTCGATGATAATTTCATCCATCTCGTTTGTAACCGGATTTTTGAATTTATAATGCAGTCGAACACCTGTTTCCACCTTGTTTACGTTTTGTCCACCTGCTCCCGATGAGCGAAAGGTGTCCCATGTTAATCCAGCTGGATTGATTTCAATTTCAATGGTATCATCAATCAAGGGAATTACATAAACCGACGTAAATGAAGTCATCCGTTTACCTTGTGAGTTGAATGGCGAAACACGCACCAACCGATGAACTCCATTTTCGCATTTCAAGTAACCGTAAGCCATTTCGCCTTCAATTTGCATAGTGACAGTTTTAATACCGGCTTCTTCACCTTCCTGCAAGTTAGTAATTTCGCATTTATAGTTTTGTCGTTCGCACCAGCGTTGATACATACGGAAAAGCATTTGCGCCCAATCTTGTGCTTCTGTTCCGCCAGCTCCACCCACAATTTTGATAACTGCACCCAGTTTATCTTCCTCGTGCGAGAGCATATTTTTCATTTCAATGGTTTCTATCAACTCCATGGCATGAAGATATGCTTCGTCTACCTCTTCTTCGGTAGTCACTTCTTCGCGAAAAAAATCGTAAGTTAACTGGAGTTCATCTGCAGCCGACTTAACTGCATTGTAACCCGTTATCCAGTTTTTCAATTCTTTTACTTTGCGCATTTGGGTTTCAGCCGCTTTGGCATCATCCCAAAAACCGGGAACCTGTGTACGCAATTCTTCTTCTTCTATTTGGATCAATTTCGTATCGACGTCAAAGATACCTCCTCAACGCAGACTCGCGCTCCAACACATTTTTTAGTTGGTCTAATGTTATCATTCTATTTTATATTTAATTGTTTTTATTGTGAAAACCTTTTCCAAAGTTCAAAACGTTGGAAAAGGTAGAGAATTTTTAAAAGAAAAAACAAGGAATAAATACGGCTGCAAAACCGATGGCAAAACCTGCTAATGTTTGAGCTGGTGTGTGCGCCTTCAGTTCAATGCGCGATAAAGCTACAATTGCAGAAATGGTAAGTACAATGATAAACAGCCATACCGGATTAATTGCCAAACGGTAACTTACACCGAAAACAGCGCCCGATAAGCCTCCCATTCCTGCAACATGCGCACTTATTTTCCATTTCAAATTAATGAAAATAATGATGAAAATAGAAATAGCGGAACCAATTCCCATGGAAACTATAAAAAGCGGAAATTGCATGGTGCGCCACATAAACAAAGCCCAGAAAACATACGCCATAAACGAAAAAAGATAGGGCATGGTTCGTTCTTCGCGGTTGGAAATAAATACATCATGTACTTCACCACGACGCATCAATAGCAATACCGGTAGAGCCGGCAGCAATCCTGTAAAAACAAATGTTCCGCCAACGGCTACTAAGCGCCAAAAAGATGGAAGTGGTGAGAATATCTGCATATTCATAAGTAATATCATACCATAGGTTGGAACCAATAAAGGTTGAAAAATAATGGTGATTATTTTATATAATGTTTTCATGGAAAAGTATTTACTGTTTACTAACTTGACTATAAACTATTTACTACCTACTCGCAACTATTTAAATTTCTTTCCGCATTCTTGCCACCGGGATATTTAATTGTTCGCGGTATTTTGCAACTGTTCTTCTGGCAATAATATATCCTTTTGTTTTCAGCACATCGGCCAGTGCATCATCGTTCAATGGCTTTTGTTTGTTTTCATTATCAATACAATCCAGCAGAATTTTCTTTATTTCACGGGTCGAAACTTCTTCGCCCGAATCGTTTGTCATAGATTCGGAAAAAAAATACTTTACAGGAAAAATACCAAATTCTGTTTGAATATATTTGCTGTTACTTACACGCGAAATGGTCGAAATATCGTATCCAGTTATATCAGCAATGTCTTTTAAAATCATTGGCTTGAAATACGTATCGTCGCCTTCAATAAAAAAATCGCGTTGAAAATTGACAATCGCCATCATGGTCGTCAGTAACGTTTGTTGCCGTTGTTTAATAGCATCGATAAACCAACGCGCTGAATCAATCTTTTGTTTTACGAACATCACCGCATCTTTCATCTCACGGCTCCGGTTTTCTTTGCTTCCGGCATAATCCTGAAACATCTCGTTATAAGTATTGCTTACGCGGAGCTCAGGAATATTGGAATTATTCAGCGAAACCGACAGTTGGCCTTCGTCATTCTCCAAAATAAAATCTGGAACAATAGTAGTCATTGATTTCTCCAGAATATTCCCACTCCATGCATTTCCGGGTTTTGGATTCAGGTGAATGATTTCATTCATCACCTTCTTCAACATGATGTCGTCCATGTCCAATCCACGCTGTATTTTGTCGAAATGTTTTTTCGAAAATTCCTCGAAATACTCTTTTATTAATCGTATGGCAAGTAACGAAGAAGGCGTTTGATCTTTCCGTTCTAATTGAAGTAAAAGGCATTGTTGCAAATTAGCAGCACCAACTCCAGCGGGATCAAACTGACGAACCAGCCCAATAATCCGGTACATTTCTTCATCGGTAGTTTGCACACCAGCCTGAAAAACAATATCGTCAACCATTGCTTCGGGAGTCCGTCGGAGATAACCCTCGTCATCAATATTGCCAATCACATATTCAGTAAGAAGTCGATCTTTTTCATTTAATTGCAACAACCCAACCTGATCAATCAAGAATTCGTGAAATGTCATCCCTACGGAAAAAGGAATCTCCTCGAATTTGTCGTCTTTCGATGTGTTATTAGCTTTTAGTTTATAATCAGGAATGTCATCATCAGCCATATAATCATCAAGGTCAATATCATCATTGTTTCCGCCATCTTCCGAATTAAAATCCTCATCGTTTTCAGTCTCGTTATCTGTTTCAGCGCCTTCTTCCAAAGCAGGATTTTCCTCCAACTCCTGACGGATGCGCTCCTCCAGCTCCAAAGTGGGCACTTCGAGCATTTTAATAACCTGAATTTGCGCAGGCGATAGTTTTTGTTGTAGTTTTTGTTGTAATTGTTGCTTTAACATAACTGTTAAATCCGAATTTTGGTTTCAATACTTTGCAAAGATAAACCTTTTTTTGGTAGAAAATAAAGGAAAAGGAGCGTGTTTTACATTTTTCACACCAATATAACAAGGGGTTTACAAATTATGAAAAGCATTTCAAAAAGTCGAAGATTCTAATTGTACCAATTGTATATTGAATTTAGTCCAAACTAAATTTAATATCTACAATTGTCAATGCCGATGTATACAAACAAACAGGGCAATCCCGTTACACGTGATGTTCCATTAGACGAACTTGCCTGCGGCAGGCAGTGTCGACATTGGTCTGTATTGTTTGTACAATCGGTATTTTTTCCAAATTTAAAAAAACTTGTAAAATTTAAACGGGCTGATTCTTTACGAACCAGCCCGTTTTACTTTAAAAAATTTTTATTTAATGAATCATTCAACTGGCTGCATAACCACCTCAATAACATTGCCTTGTGAAACTATGTTTTTTAATGCGTTTTGAACAGCCTCCGGAGTTAAAGCTTCAACAGAGGTTTTATAATCCTCAACAAGATTTAACTTATCCTGATAATAACGCTCAATTGCTGAAGTCCACCAACGGTTTTCGGCTACATCTTCGGTGTATTTTTTCAACATGTTTTCTTTTACTTTCTGCAAATCATCAGGGCGCGGACCGTTAGCAACAATTTCAGCCACTTCGGAATGAATTATTCCCATTAGTTTAGCTTGTTTTAACGGATCGGTATCAAACTGCATCATCAATGTTGCTTCGTCGATAGGTGTGTTGTTCATGCTTCCGCGAACTCCCACACCATAAGAACCACCTTCTTTTTCGCGGATACTTTCCAGATAACGAATGTTCAAAATGCTACCGATAACGGTTAACAAGGTACGGTTTGTCATGTTAAATGGCATCGATGCACTATATAAAATGAAATTCGAAGCTTTCTTCACTTTCATTTCTTTTGTAAATACATTGTCGACTTTGCCTTTTGCTTTCCGAATATTGTTATCGGTATATTTCTCACCGCCTTTTTTCGATTTTAAACCACCAAGATAGGTGCAAATAGCTTTTTTTACCAATTCATTTGCAGGATCAATATTCCCGGTAAACGTAAATGTAAAGTCAGCCGGAACAGCAAAACGTTCTTTGAAAATTGCTAATGCTTTATCCTGGTCAACCTTATCAAGTGTTTGCAGGTTCATCAATACGGTGCGCGGATTGTGATTATTTACAACCATTCCAATGGAGTCGCTAAATGCTTTGCGAGGATCGGTAGTGCTATTGGCAAGGCTAGCACGATAATTATTCATCAGTGCTTTAAAAGCATTATCATCTTTACGAGGTGCAGTAAAATTGAGATATATCAATTGCAACATGGTTTCGAAATCCGAAACAGATGAATTTCCTGACAATCCTTCGTTATAAGAACTAATAGAAGGACTTACTGAAGCAATTTTTCCGGTAAGGATTTTATTTAATTCAATCAGAGAATAATTACCCAAACCGTTATTCTCAACAATAGTAGAAGCTAATGTAGCAGACGGCAAATCGGCTATATTTATTACTTTCGAAAGGCCGCCATCGCTGAATGCATTCAGAATAATTTCATCCTTTTTAAAAGTCGTTGGTTTCAAAACCACCTTCACGCCATTACTCAAAGTCCATTCGGTAGTTCCAAACGAAGCGTTTTGAAGAGTTTTTTTCACTGTCCCAGCTTTCGGAACTTTCTGAATCAAAGGTTTATTCGTATTTTCTTCCGCTTTTGCTGTAAGTTCGGCTTTTTTTGCATTCTCAACTGCTGACAGAATTTGTTCTTTCGTTGGAATTTTCACTTCTTCTTTTTCAGGAGCCATAATAGAAACAATCAAATTACTATCCGTTACGTATGATTTCGCCACCTCATTTATCATTGCTAATTGCAACTGTGGAATCATCATTTTAGACGTTTCGTATTCCCATTCAATACCGGGAATCACTTCCTGAGTTAGAAAATTACGAACGTATTCGCGAACCAATGAATTATTTTTCTGGTTGTCTCGTTCGTTATAAGCTTTTTCAATACTTTTAAGAAAATCTGTTTTAGCACGTTCCAGTTCAGAATTAGTAAATCCGAAACGTTTGATTTTCTCCGCTTCAATCAATAAAGCATTTAATCCTTCCAGTTCTTTTCCTTCTTTTGGCACTGCCAATAGTTGAAATGCATCTTTCGATTTCACTAATTCACCATAATAAGCATAAGCTCCAACGAATGGTGCATCAGCTTGTTGTGTTATTTCATCAAACCGGTTTCCAATCATTGTAGAAATTAATGAATTTAACACTCCAAATGCATAACCGTTTGCCGAAAGTTTTACTTCTGTTGGAAGCACATCGTGTTTGTATTCCAACTCAATGCGGGTTGTGCGTGCTTCGGGATCCTTTACAATTGAAACAATAGGTTCTGCATTGTCAAGAATCGGGTAAATGGGACGTTCGCCAGCATTTTCTTTTTTTGGAATGTCGGCAAACAGTGTTTTAATTTTGGCTTCCACTTTGTCAACATCCACATCGCCTACAATTAAAATGGCTTGTAAATCGGGGCGATACCATTTTTTGTAATAATCGCGAATGGTTTGATGGGAAAAGTGATTGATAATGGCAGTATCGCCAATAATGTCACGTTTTGAATATTGTGAACCTGGATATTTCAATATGTTGGATTCTTTCCACATTCTTCGTTCGGCTCCGGCACCTTGTCGCCATTCTTCGCGAATAACGCCTCGTTCGGCATCAATTTCGGTTCCTTCCAGCGAAATAAAGCTAGACCAATCGTGCAAAACCAGTAAAGCACTGTCGATAATGCCTTCGCGGGTTGTAGGAACATCCGAAAGATTATACACTGTTTCGTCCAATGAAGTATAAGCATTTATGTTGGCTCCGAATTTTACACCAATTGTTTCAAAATAATTGATAATTCCTTTTTCCGGATAATTTTTTGTTCCGTTAAAAGCCATGTGTTCCAAAAAATGCGCTAATCCGTTTTGATTGTCATTTTCAAGAATTGCACCTACATTTTGGGCAATAAAAAACTCGGCCCGTTGTTTTGGTTCCTTGTTGGCACGTATATAATACGTTAAACCGTTTTCTAATTTCCCATAACGCACTTTTGGATCAATTGGAAGGGGTTGTGCTTCCAGGTTGATGGCGAAAACAACAAGCAAACTTAAGACCAGGAATCTAAAAAGATTTGTTTTCATAATTTAATTTTTGAAATTTTTATTTGATTTTTTAAAATTATTCTATATTTTTAGTGAATTGCAAAGAAAGGAATTATTTTTGAATTAACAAAATTATTTTATTGTTTTTCGATATGTATTTTATGTAACAATATTGACAAATAGAAATAAGGAAACAAACTTAAAAAAACAAAGTTTCTTATGGTTGATAAGTACACATTAAAAATTGAAAATAATTATGGATATGTTATTTCATAATAAATTTCAGTACCTTTAGCAATCAGGTATTGCCTTTTAAGTCGTAACTTACAAAAATTTTCAAGCAATTAAATCTTATGAGTTTATGTTAGTTCATTTTTCACAAAATCTATTAATAGCACTCTTAAAGTCCCTCTTTTATACCAACTGTACATTTAAAACAGTCCAATCTGTTTTAAATGTATACTGTTGTTAATGCCGATTGCAAATTCCGCTTGCGGAAGGCATACAA
>JAAFGX010000009.1:0-61042 GCA_010365115.1 Paludibacter sp. | reverse complement strand
GGACAATCCCGTTACACGGGATGTTCCATAAGACGAACTTGCCTGCGGCAGGCAGGGTCGAAATTGGACTATATTGTTTGTGCAATCGGTATTACTCCCTCTCCTCAAGGAAAGGGTTGGGGTGAGGTCTGGATTTAGGGGGCTGTTTGCAACTACTTAAGTTTGAAATAAAAGCAAAAACTACTAACTTTGCAAAAAAAACACCATGGCAGAAGAATTGTTCATTGCGGCGGATGCCGACAAAAAAGATAAATATACATTATTGATTCCGCAACTCAATGCTTTAATTGAAGGAGAAGAGGATCTAACTGCAAATTTAGCCAATATTTCAGCAGCTTTAAAAGAAACATTCGGGTGGTTGTGGGTTGGCTTCTATTGGGTTAAAAATGAAGAACTTGTACTGGCACCTTTTCAGGGACCAATTGCCTGCACACGGATTAAATGGGGCAGAGGAGTTTGCGGAACAGCATGGAAAGACGCAAAAAGCATTTTTGTGCCTGACGTAGAAAAATTTCCCGGACATATAGCTTGTAGCAGTTCCTCGGTGTCAGAAATCGTTGTTCCTATTTTTGACAAGCAGGGAAAAGTTGTCGGCGTACTGGATGTTGACAGCGAACGATATGATGTGTTGGATAGTACAGATGTAGAATACTTGGAAATAATAAGTGAGATAATAACAGGTAAACTTGAAAAATGAAACAACCAATAAAAAGCTAATACCGATTGCAAAAAATGGATAAAGTATATTTCGAAGAAAAAACAGTTGAAAAAATTAATTACACAGAAGTTCCGCTGACAAAGGGAGAGTATGAGTATTGCAACTTTATTAACTGCGACTTCTCAAATTCCGATCTTGCAGAAATATCATTCTTGGAATGTAACTTTATAAGTTGCAACCTGAGTATGGTTAAACTGATGAAAACGGCGTTAAAAGAAATAAACTTCAAAGACTGCAAAATGCTGGGAATGCAATTTGATGATTGCATTAAACTGCAATTGTCAATGATTTTTGAGAATTGCAACCTGAGTCATTCTTCTTTTTACCGAACAAAAATAAAAAATACAATTTTCAGAAATACCCAACTCCACGAAACTGACTTTACCGAATGTGAATTAACAGGTTCTGTTTTTGATAATTGTGATCTCACTAGGGCGACATTCGATAATTCGATACTCGAAAAAGCTGATTTTCGAACTTCCAACCATTACTCCATTGACCCCGAGCGTAACAAGATAAAGAAAGCCAAGTTTTCAATAATGGGAATCTCAGGTCTTTTGGATAAATATGACATTGAAATTGACTGAATGCATTAATATAAAAGATCGCCGATGAATTGAAATTCCATCGGCGATTTGGTTTAAATAATAAAGCGATTTTAATAATACCCCTTTTTATTTTGCTTTATTTTTTCAATGGGACGTAACCAACTTCAACTACAATTTTTTGACCTTGGGCAGAAAGAATAAAATTTACAAAAGGAGCATTTTTTGCTTCCAACTTTTTGTCGTAATAAAAATACAATGGACGAACAATTGGATAGGTCTTGTTAATAGCATTAGCCATACTTGCTTCTACAAATGTTTTACCATCAAATGAAACATGAATGTCTTTTATTGATTTGTTCATATAAGCTAATCCTACATAACCTATAGCACCTTTTGTTTGGCTCACCGATTGGATGATAGCACCGGTTGCAGGCATACTTAAGATTGAGTTTACATAATTTTTATTCATTAATACATGTTCTTTGAAAAATTCGTATGTTCCGGAACTTGTTTCGCGAGAGTAAGGAATAATTTTCAAATCCTGACCCCCAACTTGTTTCCAATTGGTTATTTTTCCTGTAAATATGCCTTCCAATTGTGCACGGGTAAGTTTTGAAACCGGATTTGAAGGGTTAACAACCACTGCCAATGCATCGTAAGCAATAATTTTTTCAGTAATTGCTTTTCCTGCTTCCTGACATTTTACTTTTTCATCGAATTTCATTTTTCTCGAAGTCATAGCAATGTCAGTTGTTCCTTCCAATAAAGCAGCAATTCCAACTCCACTACCACCACCGATAACTGTTATCGATTGCTTATTGCTTTTCATAAATACTTCGGCTTCTTTTTGTGCTAAAGGTAAAACTGTGTCGCTACCTTTAATTTTCTGAGCCTGAAATGTTGGAACTATTGCCAACATAATTAAAACGGATAAAATTAGTTTTTTCATTTTTGTTATTTTTTTAGTTGTATTTTTTAGTTGTTCTTTCTAGCCCTTCTGGGGGTGTTTAAAATTTATATTGCAAACGTACGGTTACTAAGTTGTCAGCCAAATTTGCTGAATAACCTTTCAGTGATGACGATATGATATTTACTTTTTCGTTAGAAACGATATCGTAATAAACCATTATTCTTACGTTATTGTTCATGCGATACATATAGCCTAAACCTAATGTTGAATAAGAAATATCTGCTTTACTTGTCTTTTTTCCTACACCAATCTGGCTTCCGGTAATGTCTGTATTTGGATCGAACCAATCGTATTTTACTACAATACTGTGTTTAGTGTCAGCAATGTCCTGAATAAAATGTACGTAACCACCAGTCATATTCCGAATGTAAGTATCGGTTCCACCGGTAGTATTCAAATTATCGGTTCCTGCTATATTTCCGGTTTTTGGGCTACTTGAGTTAGCGCTATTTGAGGGTTGTATTCCAAAAAGATATTCTCCACGAATGGTGGTTAAACCAAAAATAGAATTAACACTTATCTGACCATCAAAACCAATGTACTGTCGTTTAGCATAACCGTCTTTTTTGATATTACTTAAACTGTCAACACTAAAAGCACCGGCATTTACTGAATAGATATATTTGTTAGTTTCTGCCACCGATCCCAAATAATAGGAAGCTCCTAGGCCAACTTTAATGTTACTTGTCAACAATTTATTATACGATAGGTGACCGATAAAATCCTTTTTATTGTTATTGTCCTGAGCAATTCCATTTCCAGCAAACAGTCCACCTTCTAACTTTAGTACATTCCAAGGCGAAGTTTTTGGAGCTTGAAGAATAAGCATCGCACCCAAATCACGTTCGTCGGGAAATAAAGTCTGGAAAATTCGGCTACGTTCCGGCGACTCGCGACGAGAAGAAGAATAAGAAATCTCGTAACCAAATGGACGGTCGAAAACACCACCTTTCAAAGAAAGAAAACCAACAAAAGGATCTACCAAAACCAAATAAGCATCTTTCAATGCAAGTCCTTTTTCAGTCAAATCGAATTGTAATACTCCCTGATAACCCGAGTCATCATACGCTACTTTTATACGACCACGACGGATACCAAATCGGTTTATGTCAGTCGTTTCACTTGCAGCCTTACCTGCTCCTACTTTCATGTCCTGAGAACTTTTTCCCAACGAGTCAACTTGAGACGATTGCCATTGTGTCTGAATATAACCGCTGATTTTAAGTTTCTTGTTTGTTACAGCGGCATCTTCAAGTGAAGTTACACGTTGATCCAGTACGTTAAGCGTGTCAATTTTCTCCTCTTCTTGTGAGAAAACAAAAGTAGAACTAATAAGTCCTAAAGCAATTACAATGGTTTTAAATTTCATATACATATTAATTACAGTTGTTACGTTTCGAATGCAAAGAAACGGCAACGGTGTTACAGTATTTTGCCAAAAGTGTTACAATGTTATTACATTTCAACTAGATAGACAATTTCGGGTAATATTGAATTAAAAAGGTGCACCACAATGGAACACCTTTAAAATTTGCAAGAAATCATCAAACTATTTATGGAATTGAAAATAATTATTGATAAGTTATTTCAGAATAACTTTCGGCCGATAGTTATCGGCATAGCCTTGTAACCGGTCTACCGCAGGCAGGCTCGTAACTAAATTCTTGAAACTATTTTATTCCCAACTTTTTCAATATCTCTTTTGGAATAGCTTCTTTATGAACCAGAATATCAATGGTTTTGTCCATTACAAACGATTCGCTTGCATACCAGATTCCTTTGAATTTGCTATCTGTTCCCCAAGAGTTTTTTACCAGGTAATACTTTGTACCGTTGAGGTCTTTTGCAGTTCCGTAAATCACCATTCCGTGGTCGTCGGTAGTTTGGTAATTGTCGAAACCTGCCTGACGAATTTCCTGCGTTACTTTTATTTCGGGTTGAGGCGAGTTTTGTTTGTAAATTTTTTCTTCCATCTCTTTCTGCGAAATGTTCAACCATTTGGCTTGATCGGTACCGGGTAAATTCTCAACTTTAATTTCAGGATTTACAGCAATTCCCTTTCGGCTGAACCCTTTTTCGCTCACATCCGAAGCCCATGCAATGCAATATCCTTTATGAATGGCATTATCAAAAACCTGCATCAATTCATTTAATGGCAAATTGTACGACGCATCATTTCTCCAGTTATCGGGTATTTCAATGGCAAATTTGGTGTAAAACGGATGATGTGTAAATGAAGTCAACGACACATAATCGTCGAGGTTTAAACCCAATGATTGTTGGTAACTTTGTGGCGTAAATTTCTTTCCATCCACAGCGAATTCGGTTGGAAGAGAACCCAGGTATGCATTCAAAATTCCATCGAATCCTGTTTTCCAGACTGTTGATAGTTTTTTATTTGGATTTTTGACAATCACCTTCACATAAGCATCTGTCAGCGCATCCAATTCGCCATGTTTGTGTTTTTCTTCTCCGTAATTGAGTCCGGTCATTGTCGATTCGGGAACAATTCCATAGTTTTTCAACACATAAAGCACATCGTAGAATGCACCACCAGCTCCAAAATTGGCATTTCCGTACATCCGCACATATTGGGTTGCTTTATCGGAATAAGAATGATGCACCACAAACATTTCGGACAAATCCACTTCGGGTTTTCCCATTCGTAGCAATTCAGCTTCGAAAAATCCCAACCCCGAAAAACTCCAGCAGGTTCCAGAGCTAGCCTGGTTTTTTACCGATGTGATTTTGTTTTGTTTTACTATGGAAAATTTAAAAGAATCAACTGCTGTTGTATCTTTTTGAGCAAAAATTACTCCTGAAAACAGTATCAGAAGTGAAAGTGAGAAAATTATTTTTTTCATTTTTGTAAAACTAATCCCTAACTCCTAAGGGGAATTATAGGCTACTTTTGTCTTTTGAAGCCAATATATAAGGGAATTTAAATTAATTATTTGAATCTATTTCTATTTTATCACACCCAAACATAAAGAGAAAATATGAAGATGAACTTGCATAATTCCCCTTTAGGGGTTAGGGGTAGTATTATTTCACCGGTATATTTTCCAACGTTGCCAATAAGAAATCCCAGAATTTCTGAACGGTAGCAATGTTTACTTTTTCATCCGGCGAATGAGGGAAACGAATGGTTGGACCAAAGGAAATCATATCCATTTTTGGATAATGGGTTCCTAAAATACCACATTCCAATCCGGCATGAATTATCATCACTTTTGGTGTTTTTTCATATTTGTTTTCATATACTTTGGTCATTTCTTTTAATATCGGCGATTCCAAATTTGGTTTCCATCCGGGATAACCGCCAACTAATTCTACTTTTGCGCCAGCCAATGAAAATACACTTTGAACCATCGAAGCGAGTTCTTCTTTGCGCGATTCCACTGAACTGCGGATAAGCGAACGAATAATAATGGCACTTCCATCCGATTTGATAATAGCCAAATTATTCGAAGTTTCAACTACTGTTGGCAACTCGGTAATAAAACGCTCCACGCCATTCGGGCAAGCAATTACGCCATTGATCAAGTCATCCTGAACTTCTTCGGGAATCAAACCTGAAGGTAAAGTTACCTGATCGACTGTAAACGAAATTTTATCTTCAACACCTTTGTATTCTTCAATAAATAATTCTTCGCATTCCTTCACAAATTCAATCATATCATCAACTCCTTCGGCAGGAACTGTAATCACTGCAAAAGCTTCGCGTGGAATTGCATTGCGTAGACTTCCACCATCGATACTTGCCAAACGGGCTTCTTCATCGGCTACTGCATCTTTCAAAAAGCGGAACATTAGTTTATTAGCATTGGCACGTTGTAAATGAATATCAACGCCCGAATGTCCACCTTTCAATCCAGTCAATGAAATTTTTAATGCCACATCGCCTTCAGGAATTTCCACTTCTTTGTAGCGGAATGAAATATCGGCATCAATTCCACCGGCACAGCCAACGTACAATTCACCTTCATCTTCCGAATCCATATTGATAAGAATATCACCTTTCAAAAATCCGGGTTGCAAGCCAAATGCGCCGTGCATTCCGGTTTCTTCGTCCACAGTTATAAACATTTCCACTGCCGGATGAGGAATCCCAACAGACTGCATGATGGACATGACGGCGGCCAATCCAATTCCGTTGTCAGCTCCCAAGGTAGTATCCCGAGCTGTAACCCATTCGCCATCAATATAGGCATCAATCGAATCGGTTTGAAAATTGTGAGCTACATTACTGTTTTTCTGTGGCACCATATCCATATGAGCCTGCAAAACCACCGCTTTTCTGTTTTCCATGCCCGGAGTGGCAGGTTTGCGAATCAATACGTTTCCAATATCATCTCGAAGCGTTTCCAAACCGAGAGATTTCCCGAAGGTTTCCAGAAACGCACCAATTTCTTCTTTTTTATGAGATGGACGGGGAATTTGAGTGAGACTGTGAAAGTTTTGCCATATTGCTTTTGGTTCAAGCTGGCGAATGTCATTTGAGTTCATAAAGAATATTTTTTAGTTTAAAATATTTAGCGCAATGTATTGTATATTTATACGAGTTTTATTATTGCAAATATCACTATTTTTTTTGGAATTACCCATTTTTAAGACATGTTTTTTATTTTATTGATAATTAAGCAATCAACAATAAGTATTGATATGTTTCATTGATGATATTTTCAAGGAGGGAGGGGGACAAGCGACTTCCCAGTTGCTTAAATAACGCTTGACCCTCGGTAGCAGACTTTAACTCTGAAAATTCAGAACATATCATTAACCCAACTTTCGTATATAAAATTAAGGAGTACATTCAACAAGCTGTCTTTTTGAATCTGAAAACAGAAATAAAATGAGTCAACCTCATTAAATTTTCATCTAAAATTAAACGAATATTTTTAGGAATGAATTTAAAAATGGTGCAATTGTGGTGCAAATTTGGTGCAAACACTGAAACAAAAAACCCTAACTGATTGAAAATCAATTAGGGTTTAGCCTTAAAAGTACCCAGAGCCGGGATCGAACCGGCATGGAAGTGAATCCACTGGTGTTTGAGACCAGCGCGTCTACCAATTCCGCCATCTGGGCAATTGCGGTGCAAAAGTAAGGTATTTTTTTGGAACAGACAAGCCTTTTTTAATTCAAAATGAATAATTCATAATTCATAATTTTGCACTCTATCACTAACAGATTAATTTGATCTGAATTTCAGCATTTTAAATAAATATTATGCATTCTGAATTATAAATTATTTTGTCTTTTAGCAACAAAATCGTTTCGTTTCCCTGCAAAAATATCGTAGCGACAATACCAACAATCCAATGCTCCATTGAGCAAGCGGATCCGTTCAGTTGGTTTCAGACCAATTTTATCCAGACATTCTTCGTGTGAACTGATTACCCAAGCCGTACTTCCTGCAAATTTATGTTTTACTGTCGTTCCAAGCGATGCATAAAGTCCGTAAATATCATCCGATGTGATGCGTTCACCATAAGGCGGATTGGTTACAATCATGCAATTTTCGGCTGGAGCTTCCAATTTCTGAACCGGCATTACTTGTAATTCAATGTATTTTCCAAGGCCGGTGCTTTTTACATTTTGTTCGGCAATTTTAATGGCGCGGGGCGAATTGTCTGAGCCATAGATTTTAAAATTGAAAGGACGTTCGTACGAATCATCATTATACAAAGTGTCGAAAAGTTCTTCATCAAAATCGCTCCATTTCTCGAATGCGAATGATGAACGGTAGATTCCGGGCGGAATATTTAGCGCAATAAGCGCAGCTTCGATTAATAATGTTCCCGAACCGCACATTGGATCCAGAAAATTAGTTTGACCTTTCCAGTCGGCCATTAGCAACATTCCAGCAGCCAATGCTTCGTTTAGTGGTGCTTCGGTTTGCGCCACACGATAACCGCGTTTGTGCAACGAGTCGCCTGAGCTATCCAACGAAAGGGTACATTTTCGTTCTGAAATATGAATATTAATCATAAGTTGCGGACTATCCAGGCGAACTGACGGACGACGTTCGAAACGCTCTGTAAACCAGTCGGCAATAGCGTCTTTAACTCGGTATGCAACAAATTTGGAGTGACGAAATTCTTCAGAAAAAATAGTAGAATCAATTGCAAACGTACTGTCAACTGTCATATAATCGCTCCAGTTGATTTTTTTTACCTGTTCGTATACTTCATCAGGATTTGAAGCATCAAAAGTCATAATTGGCTTTAAAATACGTGAGGCCGTGCGACAACAAAGATTTGCTTTGTACATCATGGCCTTATCGCCTGTAAAACTCACAGCCCTCCGTTGAAGCTGAACATTATTGGCTCCCATATTTACCAATTCGGTAGCCAGCACTTCTTCTAACCCGCGGAAGGTCTTCGCAATCATTTCAAATTCCATATTTTTTTTTGTGTTTTGCGTTTTGTGTTTTGCGTTTTGTGTTTTGTGTTTTGTGTTTTGTGTTTTGTGTTTTGTTTGGAAAACTCAATATTTCCTTATTTGTTTTCTCGTTACCTAATTTTTTATTCCGTAGATATTAATCACCCAATAACTTCTTCTGTGATAATTTTGCTCCCGCCGGAACGTCGGCATCAACCCATAAGTTACCGCCGATAACAGCTCCATCTCCAACCGAGATGGTTCCTAATAAAGTAGAATTAGAATATATGATCACATTATTTCCTATGTGGGGATGGCGTTGTATGCCTTTTATTGGATTTCCTTCCGAGTCTAATGGAAAACTTTTTGCTCCCAATGTTACTCCTTGATACATTTTTACATTGTTACCAATAGTGGCTGTTTCTCCAATTACCACACCAGTTCCATGATCTATAGTAAAATAGGAACCAATAGTTGCACCCGGATGAATGTCAATTCCAGTTTCGGAATGGGCCATTTCGGTAATAATACGCGGTATAAGAGGTACTCCCAGCTGCAATAAAGCGTTTGCAATCCGATAATTACTTATTGCGCGAATGCTTGGGTAACAAAATATCACTTCGCTTTGACTTTTGGCTGCCGGATCGCCGTTATAAGCAGCAATAACATCAGTATGTAGTTTTTCACGCAATTCGGGTAATTGTAGTATAAAAGTAAGGGCTTTATTTTCAGAAATACTGTCGAAATTTGCACATTCAAGCGATTCAGTTTTGGAATTGAAACACATCCCTGCTCTGATTTGCTGGGCCAATAGCATTTGTAGACGATCCACATTCACTCCAATATGATATAACATGGTGTGGGTATTAACAGCTGAATCGCCAAAATAACCCGGAAATAAAATAGATCGAGCCAATTGCACAATTTCCTTCATGACTATAGTTGACGGCATTGCGTCGTTTTGACCATGTTCATTACAAACATTTTTAAAACTCTCAACATGTGATAGTTTTTGTATTGTTTCTAACAATTCTTTATTCATATATAAAAAATTATAGTTGTTTTTTTAGTATGGATAGTGCATCTATAGCACATTGAATGCGTTGAGTACCAATTCCATTTATAATAACATAAGGTTTGTTGGTTTGTTCAATTTCATTTTTGTACCAATCGAAAAAAAACTCACGATCAGAGCCGTGTTCCCTTACCGAGTCTGGTTCCCAAGCTATATCGGGTGCACAAAGCAGGTATAAATCAAAAAAACCGAATTTCAATTGTTCGGTTAAAAAATCGGGAACGGATTTGTATTTATATTCAAACCATACTTTGGTAATTATCAATTCGGTATCAAAAAAAACAAATTGTTTTGTTGGAGTTACAATATTTTCGAAATGCTTTTCTTGTGCAATTTGTTTCAAAGCAATATTACAAACATCATCGTAAGTGTAATCTGATGTGAGTTGCTCTACATATTCGCGAGCGAATTCAGGAACCCAATCTGATTCGAAATGTTTGGCCAAACTCATGGCTAAAGAAGTTTTCCCGGTTGATTCAGGACCAAGAATGGCAATTTTAAACATCAGTTATTCGCAATTCGTAAAATTTGTAATATAATATTATCTTTGACAAAAAAATATGTGCAAATTTACGACAATTATTCTGCTTTGTGTTACCTTTTCAATATTTACTACACGAGTATCGGCTCAAAATGCAGATATTGATCTTCTTAAAAACTTAAATAGCACAACACCTGTGGCATTAAGACAATATTCCATCTTTATTTCAAATACAACCACAGCAGTCTCTGTAAGCACTCCATTAGTAATGGGAATAGTTGCTCTTATTGAGAAAGATGATGAATTGCTGAAAAATGCGATTTATGTGGGGGCAAGTTTAGGCGTGGATGGTGTACTTACCTATTCTCTTAAAAAAGTTGTTGGTCGCCCACGACCATATGTAACCTATCCAGGAATAATTAATCCTTATACAACCGAACAATCCCTTTCTTTTCCTTCGGGTCACACATCGCTTGCTTTTACTACTGCCACTGCACTAAGTATGAAATATCCTAAGTGGTACGTTATTGCACCTTCCTATTTATGGGCATGTTCTGTGGGATATTCGCGCATGAATCTGGGCGTTCACTACCCTAGCGATGTGTTGGCAGGAGCTATTTTGGGTGCCGGAAGTGCTTTTGTTACTTATAAAATAAACGATTGGTTTTGGAAAAAGCATGAGAATAAAAAATTAATTGGTTTGCAGGCGTATCAATAAAGCAAACTGTTTGATATTCACATCACTTGATTTATTCTTCACATCACTTATTGCTTACTGCACATGCTGCATTGCTCGCACAAGTTGCAGCAACCTTCAAACCAATTCATTTGGTCGAATTTATGGTCACTAATAACTGAAAATCTCTTCTCATTCAGTTTTTCTGTCTAAAATCGGCAAAATTCATTGTAAATTTCTGCAAATTTCATACTACTACTTTATTATTCAATTTTGTTTTATTAACTCAATCACAGCATATTGAGATGTATATTGACATTCCTACACAAAATATTACATTCACTTTACAAAACTTTTTTCACTTATCACTTGTTAGATTAAAAAAAAAGATAAAACTTATAAATATTTTTTCAAAAATAGAATAACAAGAACTATAAAGTTAACACGTCAATTGGACTGATGTATGTTATTTTTATCAACCAAAATTATTATTGACAAGTTTTCTAAGGTGTCAAAAGAAAAACCTAAATACATGGTGAAATGTTTTTTTCCAAAAACTAAGAAATTTCGAATATAAATTTCAGTTATTAGAATCAGAATTCCGGTTAACGGCTATGAGCGTCAAACAAAATAATCAAATACTTTATTTTTTTTTGAATAAAAATTCCTTGGAAGCACAACTGTCACAAAATTGTTTATTCAAAGCATAAGATGCTTAGCGCTTATGCTAATAATTATTTTAAAAAACACAGTTAAAATATTGCTTCAGTATGGGAGTGACGAACAATTTTGCGCTCAATCAATTAACTGATAAACTTTAAATTGATTGCAAAACTGCAAATAAACAGATATTCTAATTTTAAAATAAACCTAAATAATTCACATTATGAATTTCAAAAAAAACTTTCGTTATATTTTTCCCTTACTAATCGTATTTTTTACAAGTTCTTGTGCAAATGTAAAAGATATAGCCTATTTTCAAAAAGTGAAAGTAGAAGAGAGCTCTTTTAAGAAACAAGCTGATGCTAAAGAATTTTACAAAGCACGGATAAAACCAAAAGATTTACTAAGTATTACTGTGGTGAGTTCAGAACCGGAAGCTTCGCGCATGTACAATTTAGTTGTACCACAAATAGCGGATGCTTCAAATCCAAATTCACTTTTCTCTCAACCTGTTTTGCAGTCATATCTTGTAAATGATGAGGGATTTATTGATTTCCCTGTATTTGGAAAAATAAAGGTGGAAGGATATACACGTATGGAGTTGGAATCGATACTTCATAAGAAACTTGCAGGTGCTTTCAGTAGAGAAATACCGATAATAACAATACGATTTATCAACTATTCGGTTAATATTTTAGGTGAAGTTCTCCGACCCGGTAAATATGAAACTGAAAATGACAGAATGACTATTTTTGACGGTTTGGCAATGGCTGGTGATATGACCATAAATGGGAAGCGGGATAATGTAAAAGTATTGCGCGAAAAAGCAGATGGCACTAAAGAGTACATAACTCTTAACTTGAATGATAAAAATATTATTTATTCTCCCGCCTATTATTTGGAACAAAACGATGTAGTATATGTCGAACCAAACAAATCGAAATCAAGATCGTCAAATTATGGTGCTGCTGAATCATTTGGAATTTCCTCACTATCAATATTGATAACACTTACCAGCTTAATTTTCACTGTATTTAAATAATTGAACACACGAATATTTTTCCTCATTTATTACCAGACATTGTTAATAAATATATTAACAAATAATTTAAAAATGCTTTTAAAAATTTAAAATTTATGAATAAGTACTCGGAGTTGGATGAAATATATGAAAAACCAATTGATTTTCTTGGTATGTTTATCCGATATATTTCGCACTGGAAATGGGTTGTTGTCTCTTTATTTGTATGCCTTAGTGTGGCCTTGATTTATTTAAAATTCACCTTGCCAAGTTACGAAGTCACCACATCCATTTTACTCAAAGATGATCAAAAAGGAAGTGGCTCTGCGGAAATGAATGCATTTAAAGAAATGGGCCTTTTTACTCAAAAAAATAATGTTGATAACGAGTTAGAAGTTTTGAAAACCAGAACACTGGTAGAGCAAGTAGTTCGCGAACTTGGAACAAACGCAAATTATACACATATTGCCACGCTTCCAATTATCAGCAAACTTGGCACTGCCGTTGGTTTCACAAACCTTGGGAAATACAATGAGAGGATTCTTTCCGGAAATGAATCTCCAATTATTGTACGTTTACCCGATGTTATACTAGACACTTTGAACGATGAGATTAAATTCGAAATTCTTGTGCACCCGTCTGGCGTTTACGAATTTTCAGGCAAATATCTGGGTAGGACGTATAATGTGAAATCTTCCATTTCGGACAGTCAGGTTAAACTACCATTTGGAGTTGTAAATACAACGCGAGGCTCGTTAAGACCTAAAGAAGATATGATTGTGGGTGTTACACTTCAAAGTCCGGAGAGCAAAGCTAAAGAAGTAATTGCTCAGTTGAAAATGGAACTGACTTCAAAAACTACATCCGTGGTGATTATAACATATAAAACTTCCAATATAAATCTGGGGAAATCATTTTTGAATAAATTTATTGAAGTTTATAATCGTGAGGATTTGAACGATAAAACTATTATGGCTAATAATACGGCTCAGTTTATTGATGATAGGCTTATGACACTTTCCAGGGAATTGGGGGATGTTGAAACACGTGTTGAAAATTACAAGCAAGTACAAGGATTGACAGATATTACTTCAGAATCCAATATGTTTATACAACAAACAGGCGATTTTGCTCAAAGAAGACTTGAAGTGGAAACCCAATTGGCAATAGTAAGCGATATTGACGACTATATGCACAGAAAAGAAAATCTTTTTCAGTTAATTCCTGCCAGTTCAGGAATCTCTAGTTCGGGCTTAAGCGAGTTGATTAACAATTACAATAAATTTATATTACAACGCAACCGTTTGTCGCGAATAGCTTCCAGTAGCAATCAGGCAATGATAGATTTAACAAATCAAATAGAATCAATGTTTAGCACAGTTCAATCCAGTGTGAGAAATGAAAAAAATAACTTGAAAATTGCAAAAAGGGATCTTTTATCAAGGAACAACGAAAATGCTGCCCGAATCAGAGCTATCCCGCGTCAGGAACGTGAATATACTGAGATAAAACGTCAACAGGGTGTAAAAGAAGCGTTGTTTTTGTTTTTGCTTCAGAAAAAAGAAGAAAAGTATGTAAATCTTTCTATGGTTGAACCCATTGCCAAAATAATTGATAATGTTCGGAATACTGGTGGTCCGGTTTCGCCAAATAAATTATTGATTTTAATTATTTCTTTTATCATTGGTTTATTTATTCCGATTGTAGGAATAAAAATAGGTGATTTACTCCGGTTTCAAATTTCCACCAAAGAAGAACTGGAAGAACTAACCGATGTTCCAATTCTGGGAGAGATTCCTATAAGTAATGAGGCTAACAATGTTTTCATCAAAGAGAATAATACAGATTCATTTACTGAACTAATACGGCTTTTACGAACCAACCTTTTGTTTGTAATGGACAGCTCTGACAAAAAAATAATAAATATAGTTTCAAGTATAAGCGGAGAGGGTAAAACATTTGCTACAATAAATCTGGCAATGAGTCTTGCTTTGCTAGATAAAAAGGTATTGATTATTGGTCTGGACGTTCGAAAACCTAAATTAGCAGAATATCTGGGCATCGAGAGTAAAAGCGGGATTACTTTATACCTAACGGGTCACCTAAAAAAAGATCAACTGGTGAATCCTTCGGGCATTCATCCAAATTTATCGGTAATACTGGCTGGTCCAATACCACCAAACCCAAATGAATTGCTTGCAAAACCTGCTTTAGGATTGTTGATATCAGAATTACGGGCACAATATGATTATATTATAATTGATACAGCTCCAGTTTTGGTCGTATCCGATTGTTTTTTGTTAAACCGTTTTGCGGATGTCAATTTATATTTAGTTCGTGCAGATTATACACCAAAGAAGAATATTGAAGATGCTACCAACCTATTTAAACTGAAAAAACTAAAGAATATGTATTTTGTTCTAAACGGAACTGATCGTACTAAATTCAGTTACCGCTATGGTTCAGGAAAGAAATATGGCTACGGCTATGTTAACAAACAGGATAATAAGTATGGGTATGGGAATGAAAATGTTAAAAAGAAGAAAGCATTCAACGTTTAACATTTTACACTAAATGCAAGCCTCACAACGAATAGCTATTAATACCGGGATTCTTTATGGAAGAATGGCTATTACTGTTTTTATTTCACTTTATTCTACTCGTCTGATTTTAGAAGCATTGGGTGTTGAAGATTATGGGATTTTTAATGTGGTAGGTGGAGCTATTTCCATGTTGATGTTTCTTAACAATGCAATGACAACTGCCACTCAGCGCTTTATGTCATATTCTCAGGGAGTTGGGAATGTAGAGCGACAAAAGCAGATTTTTAATGTAAGTATGGTATTGCACATCGGCATTGCTTTTGTGATTTTGTTGATACTTGAAGGAGCGGGCTATTTATTGTTCAATGGCATTCTAAATATCTCTGCGGAAAGAATGGATGCAGCAAAACTGATATTTCAGTTTATGATTTTCAGCACTTTTTTTACCGTAATTTCTGTGCCATACGATGCGGTGATTAATGCTCATGAAAATATGCTGTTATTTGCAGTATTGGGGATTATTGAATCTGTATTGAAACTGGCTATTGCTTTTTACATCCTAAACACTTCATACGACAGATTATCAACTTTCGGTTTATTAATGGCTGCGGTTACGTTATTTAGTTTGTTTTTACGTCAGCTTTATTGTATCCGCTATTACGAAGAATGTCGTATTAAAATACGACAATATTTTAATAAAAAATTATTTAACGAGATGAGTAGCTTTGCCGGTTGGTCTTTCTTAGGTGCTACTACAAGTATGGTTGGCAGTTATGGGCAGGGAATTGTTCTGAATGTTTTTTTTGGTACTGTGGTTAATGCAGCTCAGGGTGTTTCAGCTCAAATTAGCGGACAACTTGGAGCTTTTGCAAACACAATGCAAAAAGCCTTAAATCCAGTAATTGCCAAAAGCGAAGGAGCCGGTAATCGTTCCATGATGTTGAAAGCGTCAATGTTGGGGAGCAAAATTTCCTTTTTTTTGTTAGTAATATTCTATGTTCCTGTATTGATTGAAATGCCTTACATATTTAAGCTCTGGCTGAAAAACGTACCTGATTTTGCAGTGATTTTTTGTCAACTACTTTTAGTTCGTAATTTGATTGAACAATTTTATTCGACGCTATCAAATTCAATTGCAGCAGTTGGAAATATAAAAAAGTTTCAACTTTATTCCTCTGCTCTATTTATATTACCCCTTTTTATATCCTATTTATTATTTTTATTTCATTATCAACCTTATGTTCTATATATTGTGTTTTTATTATTCTCGGTTTTGAGTTTTGGAGTTACTGTATATTTTGCATACAAAAATTGTCAACTGTCCATACCTATTTATATGAAAACTATCGTTCTTCGTAGTTTGCTATCGTTTGTAATTATTTTTTTAGTTTCTGTCATTCCTATGTTTTTTATGAGTTCAGGACTTATTCGACTTTTTACTGTCATTGGAATTAGTACTGTTACTTATGTTTTTGTTGTATGGTTTGTTGGATTTACAAAAGAAGAACAAACGAATGCACTCGATAATTTCAAGATTCTATTTGGGAAAATGAATTCATTATATACGAATCATAAAAGTAAATTGTTAATGAAATTTCGTAAAGATTGATCCATTTATTTTTTAAATAAAAATTAAGGAAGAATAAATTCGAAAGCTATTATTTAAGAGTTCAACGGAAATAAGAAGTACTGGTTATCTGCTTTGAACATGCTATAGATAAATAAGATTGTTTTTGACCTATTTTTGAACCTGCCTGCCGCAGGCAAGCAAGAGCAAAGATGCTAAGACACAAAGTAGCCACGAAAAATCAACTACTCAATAAAGCTTTGAGGATTTGCCACTTAGCATCTTTGCATTAATGAAATATTTTCTAAATTAGAAATGCTTTTACTTCTAAATAGATGGATGGATGATTGTCAAATATGCGTCAATATAAATTAACACTTGCTCTAAACAGATAAGCAGTTAAGAAATAATGAAAATACTTTTTTTTATACATAGATTTCCCGGATACGGTGGCATTGAAACTGTTACAACTGTAATCGCAAATTTTCTTTATGAACAAGGATATAATGTACGTATAATTTCTTTTATCCAGGAAGATGAAGAATTATTGGAGAAATTAAACAAAAAAATCACTTTGTACAGATTTCCCAACCAACACAATACTCTTTCGATTGAAAATGAAGACTTCTTTTACTCAATAATATCCTCATTTCAACCAGATACTATAATAAATCAGGAGAGTTATGCAAAGACTTTTGACTTGTTAGTAAAAGTAAAAAGTAAAATATCGAGTAAAATAATTACAGTAGAGCACAACTCACCAGATGCAATCTATAAAATGCTTTACAATTTTTTAAAACACGAGAAGTTTGAATTTAACGGGAAAAGAGTTCTTAAAAAATTGTTTCAACCGGTTATTATATATCATAAATTATATAAAATCAGAAAAGATCATCGCTTATTTTATAAATATAGCGATGAATATATTTTATTGTCTAAAAAGTTTATTCCGGTTTTTAAGAAAACAGCCGGTTTAAAGATTATAGATAAAATCAAATCTATTGAGAACCCAGTTACAATTAAACCTCAGAGAATAGAGCTAAAAAATAAAGAAAAGATAGTTCTTTATGTAGGAAGATTAGATAATGAACATAAACAGGTGGATAGACTTGTGAAAATTTTGGGTAAGATATTTCAAATAATCCCTGATTGGAAATTTGTAATAGTTGGCGATGGTAAAGATAGAATCCTTTTAGAAGATTTGGTGAATGAAAAAAAAATACTGAATATTGAATTTAAAGGCTCACAATCAAACGTAATACAATACTACTCAAAGGCATCAATTCTATGTATGACATCGAATGTTGAAGGTTGGCCCCTTGTATTGGCAGAGGCGATGACTTATGGATGTGTACCTGTTTTATATAATAGTTTTGCTTCAGCTTCTGATATTGTTGAAAATGGGATAAATGGAATTTTAATTGAACCTTTCGACGAAGATTTATATGTTACAGCTCTTTCAGAACTTATGATAAATAATGATAAGAGAGAATTTATGGCTTTGCAAGCTATACAAGATAGTACTCGTTTTAGCCTTGAAGTGATAGGTAATAAATGGATACAGTTATTAAAGAAATAATTAAATTATATGAAAGTACTTTGGATTACAAATACGCTTTTCCCTGATGTTTGCCGAGAGCTTGGTATTAACATCCCTGTTGTTGAAGGTTGGCTGTATGCTGGAGCAAAAGCACTTATGAATGATAATGACAAGATTGAATTAGCCGTAGCTTCATTATATAATGGAAAAGAAGATAAAACTTTATATTTAAACGGAATTTATTATTTTCTTTCACCCAAAAAAAATCTAAATGGAAAATACGATGCAAAATTAGAAACTCATTGGAAGTCTATTCAAAATCAATTTCAACCTGATATTATTCATATTCACGGAACAGAATCACCGCATGGATTAGCATATGTTAGAGCTTGTGGAAAAAAAAATGTGGTTGTGTCCATTCAGGGACTTGTAAGTATTTGTGAAAGATATTATTACGGCGGAATTACGAGGCTTAACTTGCTTAAAAACACGACAATCAGAGATTTCGTTAGACTCGATACAGTTTTTGACCAACATACTAATATGTATAATCGGGGAGATTGGGAGAAAAAAATGATTCAGTCTGTAGATCATGTTATTGGAAGAACTTTATGGGATAAAGTGCATTTGTGGGCAATAAATCCTACAGCCAACTATCATTTTTGTAACGAAACACTTCGAAATGAATTTTATCAACACAAATGGGAACTTGACAATTGTAAAGAACACAGTATTTTTCTTAGTCAGGCACATTACCCTTTAAAAGGAATACATAAAGTAATAGAAGCTTTACCATTAATTGTCCGCCATTTCCCAGACACTAAGCTATATGTGGCTGGAAACGATTTTGTTACAAATAGGGGTTGGAAATTGAATGGTTTTGGAAAGTATATCAGTTCGTTAATAAAGAAAAACGGATTAACTAATAAAGTTATATTTACAGGCTCTTTATCAGAAGAAAGTATGTGTCAGCAATATCTTTCTTCTCATGTATTTGTATGCCCTTCGTCCATTGAAAATAGCTCTAATTCAGTAGGTGAAGCTCAATTACTTGGAGTTCCATGTGTTGCGTCGTGTGTAGGTGGGATGACTGATTTAATTGCCCATAATGAGACTGGATTACTGTATCGTTTTGAAGAAACAGAAATGCTTGCAAATGCTGTATGTGAAGTCTTTTCAAATGATATTTTAGCTAAAAGATTATCAGAAAAAGGGAGAGAAGTTGCAATTTCGCGACATAATAGTCAGAAAAACGCTCAACAACTAATTTCAATTTATGAAAATATTGATGGCATATAAGAAATTTCCCAAATTTTCTTTAGTAATTACAGTGTTGTAACAATAGGTAAATAGCCTTATTTAAAGTATTTATCAGAAAATAGGTGACAAAAACTGTATTTAAAAAAAGTATACTATGATGACCAAAAAACAGATTTGGATTAATATAATATCGTTTTCGATATTACCGGTTGCTATTTTATCGGTAATCCCTTTTCCGTCACCATTAACTGATATAATTACCAATCTACAAATCACTCCTTTGTGGTGGGCTGTACAGTCCTTAACATTGCTTGTTCTCCTATATTCGAGCCGTGCCTTTTTTGACATTAACAATACGAATAACCTCCGAGTATTACTATTATATTTATTATGGAATATCTTCTGTTGTATACGGGGTACATTTGTGGCAGATAGTTATTGGGTATGGAAAGGATTAATAGGGAATTCCATGTTGCTTTTTCTTCCAATTTTAGCATATACAGCTACCAACAAAGTGATAGTTCAATCCATGATGTCCTATTATATAAAATATACATTGCCCCTTTTTGCAATCTTTGTTTTAATAGTAAGTACCGATGCGTTTGGTTTTTTTTTAATTCCAATCAGTTTTCTGATGCTGTTTTTCCCGGTGCTTACAACCCGCTGGAGAGTGTTATTGGGCACAGTTACACTTTTCGTTTTGTTGGTTGACTTAGATGCCCGAAGCAATGTAATAAAATTTACTGTTCCTATATTGCTTTTATCTGTTTATTATTTAAGAAAATACATTCTTGTAAAATGGATGGAAACGGTACGTCTTATCTTGATTATTCTTCCTTTTATGTTTTTTGCTTTAGCTGTAAGTGGTGTTTTTAATGTTTTTAAGATGGATACTTACATAGAAGGTACGTTTAAAGAAGTAAAACGTGACAAGGCAGGTAATATGGTAGAATATGATCTTAAAACAGATACACGAACGTTTCTATATATGGAAGTTTTATATAGCGCTAAAAAGTATAATTCTTGGTGGGTGGGCAGAAGCCCTGCCAGAGGAAATTTAAGCGAAGCATTTGGGGATGAAGATATGACGGGTAGGGGCGAACGACTTACTAATGAAGCGGCTATACTCAACGTTTTCACTTGGACGGGTATCATCGGTCTTATATTCTATTTTTTCGTTTTTTATAAAGCTTCACACATTGCCATCAACCATTCGAATAATATATTCAGCAAAATGCTGGGGCTTATGATTGCATTTCGTTGGTTGTATAGTTGGGTAGAAGATGTAAATGATTTTTCATTGAGCTACTTCATGTTATGGATTATGATAGGGCTTTGTTTTTCAAAATCTTTCAGGGTAATGAATAACAAAGAAGTAACATTATGGGCGCGAGGAATTTTCAACAAACAGCAAAGATTGGCTACTCAAAAAGCAAGTAAAGAAAAAGAATCAGAAACTGAAGAACCGGTACTAGAGTTAATCAACAATATGCCCAGTGCCCGTAATAATTAAATATTGGTAAAAGGAATAAATAGGTAAAAAATCTATAATAGGTGTAGGTTTCTGTTGTTACCAAAGCGGTGTAGAACAATCTGATTAATCAAGCAAAAAAATTATAAAGGAGATTTAAAATTATGGCAAATCCATTAATATCAGTTTTAGTTGCAGCCTACAATGTAGAAAAATATATTGAAAGGTGTTTGGTTTCATTGATAAACCAAACCTATCGCAATTTAGAGATAATAGTAGTTGATGATGGTTCAAAAGACAAAACAGGAATAATTTGCGATCAGTTCGCAAAAACAGATTCACGTATTAAGGTTATTTATACATTAAATGGAGGGCTCAGTGTAGCTCGAAATAATGGATTGGATAATGCATCCGGGGAATATGTTGTTTTTATAGATGGCGATGATGATGTATCAACCGACATGGTACAAAAGATGTATCATTGTGCTGAAAAATTTACTGCGGATCTGGTAATAATCGGGAGATACAATATTTATCAGACTAAAACTAAGCAAGAAATTATACATTATCCCAAACGTGGAATATTAGAAAAACAGCGTGTAATGCAGGATTTGATGGACGATAACTTAGGTTCTCAAACTTGGGAAAAATTTTATTCCCGAAAACTCTGGGAAGATATTCGTTTTATTCCAGGAAGAGTGTATGCAGAGGATATCGCTATTGTACATTATGTTTTTCATAAAGCAAAAGCAATAGCATCCTTACCTGAACCTCTTTATAACTATTACATCAATGATGATACATTAACGACTTCATACCGTCCATTTAAATGGTTGTCAGCCTATTTGGCGTTTAAAGAACGTCTCGAGTTTGCGGAAGCATATTATCCTGCAATGACAACAAAGCTAAGAAGTATGACAATTAATTTTGCTCGTTTGACGCTTGATAACTATCTACAACGTCATGAAGAATGTGATAAAGAGAGTATCCCTGAAATAATTGAGAGATTACATTCAAATAAGAAGTTTATATTAAAAACTCCGTATTTAAAATGGTATAATAAGATACTTATTTTTTATTATAATCTATTTCCTGCTGTTTATGCAAGATCAATTAAATATATACATAAAGTGTATTACTATTTTAAACCAAATAATTTCAGATGAATCGAATTGCTGTTTTAATAACATGTTACAATCGTAAAGATAAAACGCTGAAATGCCTCAGTCACTTATTTAATCAGGATATTTCGGTCGATGTATTTTTAGTTGATGATGGTTGTACGGATGGAACGGGGGAAGCTGTAAAGGAATCCTATCCATCAGTTCATGTAATCTTGGGGGATGGATCATTATTCTGGAATAGAGGCATGTACACAGCTTGGTGTGAAGCTGAAAAATTTGATTACGATTTTTATTTGTGGTTGAATGACGATACTTATATATTTTCAAATTCACTTGCAATGATGCTTGAAAGTTCAACTGAAAAAAATCATAAAGCATTGATTGTGGGTGCGTCCTGCGATTCAAATGATCAAACAGTTACTTCATTTGGTGCAGATTGGAAATCGAAAGCATTATTCCCCAATGGAGCATTACAACAATGTGATGCCTTTGGAGGTAATTTTGTATTGATACCAAGATATGTATATAAAAAGTGCGGTAAACTAGATTATTACTACAGGCATAGTTTAGGCGATATTGACTATGCAAGACATGTTGTATCCGAAGGTATTGAAATATTCCTTGCGCCCAAGCATATTGGGATATGTGTAAATGATTTTAAAACTCCAAAATATTTAGAAAAATCGTTAACTTTGAAAGAAAGATTGAGAGTTCTTCATTCTCCTTTAAGTTATTCAGATCCGAGAGATTTTTTTTATTTTTATAAAAAGCATGAAGGTGTTTTAAGCGCTTCATTACATCTTACTTCTATCTATTTAAAATTTCTTATAAAATCATTATAAATTGAAAAGCAATAATTTTATGCCCGATCTTAAATTGTTAAAAATAAACACAAAGTCATCAAGTATTTGGGTTGGATTATAAATTAATTGACATAAAGACTAGCGAACCATTATGAATAAAATAGCTATTTTACTAACATGCCATAATAGAAAAGACAAAACTATTCATTGCTTAACCTCATTGTATAAGGCTCTTGAGTTGTACAATGCTGAGATGACGTTTGATGTGTTTTTAGTAGATGATGGATGCACAGATGGAACTTCGGATGCAATAAAAGAATTATTCTCTAATATAAATGTCATTTCTGGTTCTGGTGATTTATTTTGGTCCGGAGGTATGATACTTGCATGGAAAACTGCTTTAATGCAAGATAAAGAATATGATGCTTTTTTACTTTTAAATGATGATGTGATTTTGATGAAGGATTTTTTTACCAATCTTTTAGTTTCACATGAGTTTTGTTTAAAACAATACAATCAGTCAGGTATTTATGTGTGTTCTACTAAAGACATGCTAAGCTCAAAGATTTCTTATGGTGGAACATTAATCACTCATAGAGGAATTAGAATTAAATCGAATTTAGTGAAACCTTCAGATACTCCTATAGTTTGCACAATGGCAAACGCCAACATATTATTGGTAACTAAATCTGTTGTTGATAAAATCGGAATTTTGGATGAAAGATATTACCATCAATTTGCTGATTTTGATTATACATTTGTAGCTTCCCAAAGAAAAATTCCAGTGCTGGTTTGCCCTGGATTTGGAGGGTATTGTGATGACGACCACGGTAAAGATTGGTTAGGACCAGGCTCTTCATTGAAAAAACGAATAAGCTTCTTATATAGTCCATTAGGATTGTCATATAATGACCAAATATATTATTTAAAGAAAAATTTCAAATTTCAATTTCCTTATTATTTCCTTATGCTATGGTTAAAAACATTTTGCCCTTTTGTTTGGGAAAAATATAAAAAATATAATTGATCATTTATTATCCCCATAATTTTTAATTTATAGTTTCAAAACAAATTAAAGCAGACTTGGAATTTCTGTACTTACTTTTGAATACCAACTGTTACTGCGACTTTATTTGTACGGAATGAAAACGGTCTTGTAGCTAAAGATAACATGATCTGATTAGATGTTAAGGATTTTAGGAGTGAGGTAAGATTTTAATTATTATTGATCAAGTTGAATTTAAAAGTATCAATCAACATTGGTTTTGGAAGGTTATAATTATGTATACAATTGAATGTTTAAAAGGATTACCTTATGAATTTGAATCTTTTCTAATACAGAAATATGATTCATATATAACAACATGTAAATATCTCGAAGTATTTGGAAAAAATCATGATTTTTATTATTTTCCAATTTATGACGATGATAAACTTGAAGATTTGCTTGTGTTTGGAAATGACGGGAATATGTCGAAGTGTTTTAATTCGTTGGTAGCTATAAATCAAAATATTGTATCAAAATGTGTGAGGATTTTATTCGAAAAATTCCCATTTGTCGAAAAAATACATATTGCTTTATCGTATACGAGTTACAATTTTAAAAAAGGAATTCTTTGTCCTACTTCTGAAACTTATATTTTAAATTTACCAGCTACACTTGACGAATACTTTTTATTGCTTGGTCCTACTACACGCAAAAATTTGAAAAGATATAAATCAAAGTTTCTTAGAGAATTTCCGAGAGCAAATTATGTTGAAAAAACGGGTGCTGAAATTGAAGAGTGGATGGTGTCCAGTATCATTCAATTAAATATCGACAGAATGTTATATAAAGGTATAGTCCCAGGTAAAGTTCAAAATGATATTAATGATTATTACTTATTTTCAAAGCATTACGGATGCATTACTTATATCGAAATAGATGGTGAAATAGTAGGAGGTGATATTTCGTATTTGATAAATAAAAACATCTATGGTCATGTAATTGCGTTTAATAACCAATATCAAAAATACAATTTAGGTCACATATGTATTCTTCATGCTATTCAAAATTCTATTGAAAAGAAGATGTCGTACTATAATTTATTAACTGGAAGTAACGAATACAAGAGTAAATTGGCCGCTAAACCTCATGTAACGTACTCCTATTTAATATATAGAGATTTTTGTTTGCGTTTTTTTGCAGATAAGTACAAAATGAAAATAGAACAGTATATAGTGCAACTAAGATTCTCGAAATACTCAAAACCTACTTAGAGATGCGATAAAAAATTATCGGAAAAGAAAATGGAATTAAAATTCTTCACCTGAAATAGTAAAGTACAGAGTATAAGAAATGGTTTATTTAGTGTAAGTATCTAATTATTTTAATGTAGAAGTCATAAATTACGATTTAAAGATTATTTAAAATAATTTGACAATGCGAAATAATGTTTGAAATTTAAATGTAAAAGTATGTATGAAATTGAATTTTTTGAAGGTTTACCAATACAGCACGAATCTTTTCTAATTGAAAAATATGATTCATTTATCACAACATGTCGTTATATTGAAGTTAATTATCCAGATTATGCTATTCATTATTTTACAGTAAAAGTTGATGGAAAACTTCTTGAACTGTTAGTTTATGGAACTAAACAGAAAGCAGCAAAGTGCTTTAACTCTCTTGTTTCCATTGATCAGGATACTATTTCACAATTTACGAAAAATGTATTTGACAGACATCCCTTAGTTAATAAAATTGAAATTGTTGCTTCATATAAAGAATATGATTTAGATAAATCTTTTTTGAGTTTTAAATCGGATGATCAAATTCTAAAATTACCAACTTCACTGGAAGATTATTTAATGAATCTGGGTTCGCAAACCCGCAAACATATAAGACAACGCAAAGAGAGATTTATAAAGGATTACCCGAATGCTAGATTTTTAACAAAATGTGGACCTGAGATAGAAGAGAGTTTAATTGATAAAATTATACTTTTGAATTGTAACAGAATGAAATTAAAAGGGACTGTGCCTGGTATTGATAATAATTCCAAAGAGAATGTCTATAAATACTCAAGTTTCTACGGTTGTGTTGCATATATTGAGATTGATGGAGAAGTAGTTGCAGGTTGCATTTCAACGGTGTTAAATAAAGAGGTGTATGCTCATGTAATCGGACATAACAATAATTACTCGAAATTCAATTTAGGGGAAATGTGTTTTATATATTTAATTGAAACTTCTATTGAGAAGGGGATATCATCATTTCATTTCTTATGGGGGGAAACTGAGTATAAAAGAAGATTGTTAGCCAAACCTCGTGTACTCTATTTTTATTTCGTATTTAGGTCTTTTTCTTTAGACTTTATGCTTTGTAAATTTCAGGTTAATTTTGCAAAGACAAAGACAATTATAGAACATTCGAACTCTACCAAGCCTCTAAGAGATGCTATCAAAGCAAATAGAATTAAAAACATGAAAATGAATTGAGGAGATGGTTTGTACTTAAGTCTTGAAAATATAAAAATTGATTTTTCAGGACTAAATAGTTAAATTTAAATTTGTAGAAAAATGAAGAAGTTGTTGATATTTCATCCGGCATTGGCTCCATACCTAATTGATCAATTTAATGCTCTAAATAAGTTGTTTGATCTTGAAGTTGTTTTTATTTTCGACAATGTATGGAATCATAAATTTGATCAAAATAAATTACTTTCACAGGTAGAGTTTAAAGTCTCATTCCTGCTAACGGGTATTCATTATAATGGAAGAGTATTTCGTTTCGGAATATTGAAAGCCATAAAAAGAGTCAATCCAGATATTGTTTTGGGGTATGAATATTCGTTTACAACTCAATATCTAATTTTATTGAGTCGATTAGGGATAATCAAACAAAAGATAGGGTCTACTATTGATGATAGTATAGATATTTGCTATAATGTTCAGTCTAAAGCTCGCTATTTTGCCCGAAAAATGTCAGTAAAACGATTGGATTATCTTGTTGTTTTTACTAACGAAGTCTCTAAGTATTATCAGGAGACTTTTAATTTAAAAGATAGTCAAATTATTGTCTCACCAATTCTACAGGAACCTGCCAGATTAAGAAATAATTCTAAAGAACTGAATCGAATTGCTGTTCAATATTCACAAAATTTCAATTTAAAAGGGAAAAAAGTCCTTTTATTTGTGGGCCGATTTATTCCTGAAAAAGGATTGAAAGAGTTTATTGAAAAGATTTATAAGACCCTTTTGAAGCAGGATGATTCTGTAATCGTTTTTGTTGGCGATGGTGAAGAAAAGAAATTTATCGAAAATTTTGTACTTGAGAATCACCTAGAAAATAAGATTCTGCTTCCAGGCAGGTTCGAAGGAGTAGAACTTTACGCATGGTATCTTAGCGCAAGTGGATTTGTACTGCCTAGTACTTATGAACCTTACGGTGCTGTGGTAAACGAAGCCTTAATCTTTGGATTAAACGTTCTTTGTTCAGAACTTGCAGGTTCGTTCAAATTAGTAGGTGAAAATGGAATGATATTTAATCCGCTTAACGTAGAAGATACAATTGATAAGTATACCGATTTCATGAATTCTCTAATTCCGTTGGAGAAGACAAAATTAGAAGATAAACCGATGTTGATGACTAATAATAATGATTTTATTAAGGAATGGGAGAAAATGATATATGCTTAAAGTTTTTCAATTAATAAGCTCAATTCAATTAGGAGGTGCAGAAATTGTTGCATTTAATTTGTCAGAGTTTTGTAACTATCCTCAAAAGAAATTTGAATTTATCGTTGTGGAGTTACAACAAACCGATGATGAATATTCAAAAAATAAGAAGAAGGAGCTTAACTCAAAGAATATTTCTTTTAAAAGTCTGGGACCAAAATCCAAGACACTTAGTTTGCTTTTTGGTCATTTTGCACTGGCTTATCAAATATTGAAGGAGAAACCTGATATTATTCACTCTCACACCGATTTGCCGGATTTAGTGCTATCAAATACCAAAAGAATATTTTCGTTTTTTCACCTTAAGTTTCCAGTAATTGTCAGAACTATTCACAATACTGTTTTGTGGCCTACTCACAATCTGTTAGGGAAATATGTTGAAAAAGCTTATGTTGACGATTGGATAATAGGGGTATCCGAACAATCGTTAGTGGCTTATGAAGAATTAAGACTAAAATATAAATTGAAGGTTTCTGATCAAAAACGGACTATTTATAATGGCTGTAATGTTCCAAAAATCAGAGAACACTCCTTCAAAATAGATCCCGGAAAAATCAATATCGCATTTTGTGGCAGATTTGAACATCAAAAAGGAATAGATGTTTTGATTGAAAGAATTAAAGCGATAAATTCTAAATTTAAAAATGATTTTCTATTTCATATTATAGGTAGTGGTACATACCTAAACGAAGTTTTAAAAGCAACGAATGAAAATGAAAATGTTGTTGTTTATGAAGCCGTTTCAAACATAGCAGATAAATTATACGCTTTTGATTTTCTTATTATGCCATCAAGGTTCGAAGGGTTGGTATTGGTCTCAATTGAGGCCTCTTTTTCAAAAGTTCCTGTAATTGTTGCCATTGCCAAAGGACTTAGCGAAACACTTCCTCCTGACTGGCCTTTGCAATTTCATTTAGATAATGAAGATGAATTGTTGGCAATTTTTGAGAACATACGTAGTCATAATTATGATTTAATACAACTAAAAGAACAAGCATATTCCTTTGTTTCAGAAAAATTCTCGCTTAACGAAATGATTGATGGATATTCAAGATTGTATTTAGATGCATATCAATAGAATATCACATTTTTATTTTTTAGCTGTAATATTGAAACAATGAATATGTATTTTTTTGAATGTTATTTTTTTAAACATTATTCAATTGTTGATTGTTCTAAAAATTAGCAAATATATGTTTATGAATAAAAAACAATTAATTATTACTACAAGTTGGGATGATGGTTTTGCGCTTGATGTTAGAATAGCAGAATTATTAGAGAAGTACAATATTAAAGGTACTTTCTATATTCCAATCAAAAATTCCGAACGTCCGGTAATGGAATCCAATATTCTCAACGAAATTTCCAGAAAGCATGAAATTGGAGGGCATACTGTAAATCACATTTATCTTAATACGCTTGGGTTGGAAGATGCAAAATATGAAATATGTACTTGTAAATCAATGCTTCAGGATAAACTGGGGAAAAATATTGATGCATTTTGTTATCCCGGAGGTAAATATTCGCAGCGTGATATTCAACTAGTTAATGATGCCGGGTTTTTATTCGGGCGTACAACGAAGATGTTATATAGTTCTTTGGAACCAGTTCAACAGATAATGAATACCAGTGTTCAGGTTTACAATCATAGCAGTGCTGTATTAATTCGTCATTGCTTGAAGAATGTTTTTTTACAGCCGATTGTTCAAAATCTCTTTTTTTATAAAGGCAACAAGCATTTCCCAGGATTAGTTGAGGGAATTATGAATAGATTACTTGAAAATGGCGGTGTATTTCATTTATGGGGTCATTCATGGGAAATTGAAAAGTACAATCTTTGGAAAGAATTAGAATTGGTTTTTAAAATGTTATCGTATAATAATGAAATTTCTTACTTGAATAATACAGAATGTTGGAATGCTTTGAATAAGAAATAAAAATATATCTTAACGGATACCCAGCCAAAACATGATAGAACTTTTAAACTATAAATGATGAAAAAAACTACTAAACCTAAAATTCTCTTTTTATTACACCTGCCACCGCCTGTACATGGATCAGCTGTTGTAGGCCAGTCAATAAGTGAATCTGCTATAATTAACGATTCATTTGAGTGCCGGTATATTAATCTTCTTGTGTCAAAGAAAATAAATGAAACTGGAAAGACAAGTTCCTTGAAAATTTTTCGCTTTATTGGTATTACTTTAAATTCATTGTATGAAATTTTATTTAATAGGCCAGATTTGTGTTATCTGGCTCTCACTGTTTCAGGATCAGCATTTCTCAAAGATGTTGTATTGGTTGTTTTTTTACGAATTTTTAGAATTCAACATGTATTTCATCTTCACAATAAAGGCATTAATCGAAATAAAACTAATTTAATTTATAGAATTCTTTACAGTTTTGTTTTTAAAAAATCAGAAGTCATTCTGCTGTCATCTATTTTGTATTCAGATATAGAGGCTTTTGTGCCCAAATCGAGAGTTCGTATTTGTCCAAACGGAATCAGTGATTTATTCCATAATTTTAAACGTAGAACTATTAATGTAGATAAAAAGGTAAGTCTTTTGTTTTTATCGAATTTAATTGAATCGAAAGGAGTGTTTGTTTTGTTGGAAGCTTGTTCTATTTTACAGCAGAGGGGAATAGACTTTGAATGTAATTTTGTTGGAGCTGAGGGTGATATAAGCAAATATCAGTTTGATGAAATAGTCGGGAATATGCAATTGTCAGATAAAATCCACTATCTTGGAAAAAAAGTTGACGAAGAAAAGCTCAAATTTTTCACAAATGCCGACATTTTTGCTTTCCCAACTTATTCTGAATGTTTCCCATTAGTCCTTTTAGAAGCAATGAGTTGTTCATTGCCGGTAGTTTCTACTTTTGAAGGTGGAATACCCGATGAAGTTGAAGATGGAAAAACAGGATTTCTAGTACCAACTAAAAATGCTGAAGCTTTGGCGGATAAATTAGAAGTGCTAATTAAAAATCCGGAACTTCGCCTAGAAATGGGAAAGGCCGGAAGACATAAATATGTAAACGAATTTATGTTGACTCGATTTGAACATAATTTGAACGATATTCTTCTGCCATTTTTTTTTAAAGAAATCAAAACTACAATGCCACTAAAAAAAGTCCTTTTTATACTTCATATTCCACCTCCTGTGCATGGTTCTTCAATTGTAGGAAAGTTGATTTACGACAGTGCTTTGATTAACAATTCCTTTGATTGTAATTATATAAACTTACTAGTATCGAGAACAATTAATGAAACGGGTAAGTCCAGTTCATTGAAGTTGTTCAGATTCCTGATAATCTGGATTCAGATCTTATTTAAAGTGATTTACAATAGGCCTGAACTTTGTTATTTCGCACTTACTGTATCAGGTTCAGCTTTTTATAAAGATGTTTTATTAGTCGCTGTTTTGAAACTCTTTCGAATTAGAAGAGTCTACCACCTTCATAATAAAGGGGTAAGTCATTTTCAACAAAAAAAAGGTTATAATTTTCTATACCAATTTATATTTAAAGATGCTGATGTAATTCTTCTTTCAAAGCTTTTGTATGCGGATATTGAAACTTATGTACCCTTATCCAGAGTATATGTATGCCCTAACGGTATAAAAGATGAAGGTTTAAATAATTATTTAAAAATGCCTGATCCTGAGAAAAAAGTCAATATCCTGTTCCTGTCAAATTTAATTAACTCAAAAGGCGTTACTGTTTTGTTGGAAGCATGTTCTTTGTTAAGGAAAAAAGGGATTGAATTTGAATGTAATTTTGTTGGAGCTGAGGGAGATATTGATTCTTCTCAATTTAATGAAAAGCTGAAGTCTTTAGGTATTGAAGGGTATGTTAAGTATATGGGCGGAAAATATGGCTCTGCTAAAAAAGAATATATGAACAATGCCGATATTTTCGCCTTTCCAACATTCTATCCTAACGAATGTTTCCCATTAGTTCTTTTAGAAGCAATGAGTTATTCTTTACCGGTAGTTTCTACTTATGAAGGTGGAATCCCCGATATTATTGATGATGGAATTACTGGATTTTTAATTTTGAAAAATAATTCTCAATTATTGGCAGAAAAACTCGAGACGTTAATTAGTGATAAAAAATTGCGTAGCAATTTAGGTCGAGCGGGAAGATTGAAATACGAAAAAGAGCTTACTTTAAGCCGTTTCGAACATAATTTGGATTTAATACTACATGATATATCATATAAGTAGTATAAAATGTGACATAAAATGTCTTTTTTGATTAAACTTTTGTTATTGCAAATGTGTTATATCAATACCTAAAGTTTATTATGAATTTATAAAAGATAAAATTATGTTACAAAACTACGCTTTGTTTAGTAAATCCCTAAACGCTATTGTTCAACCAAAGGCTCTTATCAGTACTATAAATGCACATTCTTATAATACGCTAAAGAGTGATGAAGAATTTAATAAAGCATTACAGTATAGTGATGTGCTCTTGCCTGATGGTATAAGTGTAGTTTGGGCTATACGTTTATTGACCGGAAAAAAGATTCATAAGATAGCCGGTGCCGATTTGTTCACCTACGAAATGGAACGAATTAATGTTTCTGGCGGTAAATGTTTTTTTCTGGGCAGTTCGGAGGCAACTCTACAAAAGATTATAGAAAGAGCTGCAAAAGAGTATCCAAATGTCAAGGTTTATGGTTTCTCACCGCCTTTTAGACCTGAATTTAGCCATGAAGAGAGTGAATTGATGGTTGATGAGGTAAATGCAGTAAAACCAGATGTTTTGTTTATAGGTATGACTGCTCCTAAACAAGAAAAATGGGCGCATCAGTATTTTGCCGACTTGGAGGTTGGTCACGTATGCTGCATAGGTGCAGTTTTTGATTTTTATGCCGGAACAGTCAAACGTGCTCCTAGTTGGATGATACATATTGGCATGGAATGGTTCTATCGCTTAATAAAAGAGCCACGCCGGATGTGGCGCAGATATCTGGTCGGTAACGCAATGTTTATCGGATATGTGTTGAAAGAAAAAATCTGGATTTAACATCAGTTTATACATTTACGTATTGATTTTGTTGTGTGTTATAAAATATAAATCTTTTTATTTCATGCAACAAATAAGAAATTGTGGCTTAATTTTCAAAGATATTAACACATTAAACTTTACAGCTTTATATGAATTATTTTAAAATTAAAAGATTCTGTTATGAAATCGAATGAAACTGAACTTAGGTTTTTATATTTGGCTTTTGACATAATTATACTAAATATTGTCATTACACTTTTATTTTCAATTAGTCCAATCATAAATATTATAAACATTCACGATAAAAAAGTATATATCTTGCTTTTAAATATGGCAGAAGTAATTACCTACTCTGTATTTTCACGAAGAAATTTATATTTACACGATTATTTTTCAAACCGGGTAAAACGTATAACATACAGAGTCATAATTTTTATTATAATATCATTTATAATTGCTCAGTTTTTTTTACCTTTAAATTTTTCACACCTATTTTTGATACAATGTGCAGCATTATTTTACATTGGGAAACTGGTTTTTTATTATTTCTTATATACCTATTTAAAATTAAGGCGTGCTAAAGGTTTCTATGTTCATAGAGTGCTCATTATAGGAATGAACGATATGGGGGTATTTCTAAGAAATTTATTAGAAAACAATCCATTGCTTGGATATGATTTTTTAGGATATGTATCTGATAAAGGTGATAAAAACAAGGAAGTTTTAGGAGACATTAACGAACTGGCATCAATAGTTTCGCAAAATCAAATTGATATACTTTTTGTTACCCACTCGGCATATAATGATACTGCTAAAAGCAAGGAATTGCTTGATATTTGCAATAAAATTGGAGTCAGACTAAGATTTGTACCTGAAAATCAATATGGATTTAAGTCAACCTTAAATATGGAGTCAGTTGGTTCTTTGGTAGTATTTAACCCTCAGGAAATACCATTGGATGATAGAAATTCGCGCTTCTTCAAAAGAGTATTTGATGTTTTCTTTTCTTCTATGGTCATTGTGTTTATTATAAGTTGGCTTTTCCCGATTTTATGTATTCTGATTAAATTGAATTCAAAAGGACCCATTTTTTTTCTTCAAAAACGTACGGGAATCAATAACAAAACATTCAATTGCATGAAGTTTAGAAGTATGTGTCTGAGCGATGATGCAGATGAAAAACAAGCCACAAAAGGTGATGTTCGCATTACCGGAATTGGTCAGTTTCTACGCAAAACCAATTTGGATGAGTTTCCTCAGTTTTTTAATGTTTTATTAGGACACATGTCAGTTGTAGGACCACGACCACACATGTTAAAGCACACCGATAAGTACTCTGAATTAATCGAGCATTATCGTGTTCGTCATTATGTGAAGCCGGGTATTACAGGTTGGGCACAGGTAAATGGCTACAGAGGTGAGACAGACGTGTTGTGGAAGATGGAAAAGCGGGTAGAATATGATATGATATATTTGGAAAATTGGACATTCTGGTGGGATATAAAAATTATATTTCTAACAGTGTTTGGAAGTAAAGTTTACAAAAATGCTAGATAAAGTCCTATAGATTCATTCACTTCAATTCTATATGATAGTAAATGAAACAAATTAAGATAGTTTTTTTGGGATAAATAGAAACTGGCAATTTATAATTTAGTATTATAAATTGCCAGTTTCTATTTAAAAACAAATCAGAAATATTGAATTAATTTCTTCCAACAATAATTTTCTTTACTTCTAGTTGTTCGTTATTATTTAAAATTTTGACGATATATACACCGGTTGCAAATTGGCTTGTGCTTATTTCGGTATTCATTTCAATTATTGGCAGATTGATTATCCTTTGTCCTTTAATATTGAAAATTTCTATCGTTCCATTTTTTATTTCCGAAGTCGATTCAACAGTTAGATGATCATTTACTACACTTGGATAAATTTTAATCTGATTTGTTACAGGAGCCACAGGTACATCAGTAGTTATTGCAACTACTCTTCCGATAATTTTTGAAGGTAATATAGAAGCTGTTACATTTGAATTATATGTATTTGTATCCCAACCTGTTACCACACCCATATTTCCGGCATTCCACATGTTATTTATAACTCCATTATTGTTGGTATAATTAATTTCATTATTCATAATTGTATTGGAATAACTTGCAAAGGAATATTGATTCCATGCCACAAGTCCAATGTTCGCAAAAGTGAATTTTTGGGAATACACCTTATTATTTCTAATTGTAATATGATGTCCGCCTGCAACAGATAAGCCGTATTGTCCTGGATTAACCAATATATTGTTTTCTACAAGCACGTATGATCCACCATTATCGCCTGTCATAATTCCACCACCCGAAACGGATGGTCCTCCGCCACGAATCCAGTTACCGGCTACTTTTATAGGACTAAGCTCTGTACCGTTAGACATATATAAACTAATGACATCTTCGGTTGCACTTTGACCGGCTATATTCTCGGCTACATTAAAACTGATACTATTATCAGCTCCTGAAACATCGTTAAATTGCACCATTTGGCCTCTTGGCATAGGTCCTAGAATATTTTTTACATCATTATAGTTTACTTTCACACCAGTGCTTGCTTGTGCATAAACTCCAGTACGTATTAATTCCATCGTGCAATTAACAACTGTGATATTATTGCAATTCTCGATTGAAACTCCTTCACCTTTTGAGGGTCCAAGTTTACAGTTTTGAATTGTGATATTAGTACAATTTGTAAGCGTAATACAATTTCCTCCCGGGTTTGTAATTTGCAAATTACTTATTGTCAAATTACTAGCTCCTGTTAATACAATAGGAGCTGAAACTTCATAAGACCCAGAATAAGTTGATCCTTGTCCGAATGCAGGTGTTTGAATCATAAAAATAAATAAACCTACTAATGCTAATTGTGCGATTTGTTTTTTCATATAAATATTTTGTATTTGATTTACATGTCAAAGTTACGCACAAATACGTAAATATTTGATTTATAGGACGGTGTAGCATTTTTTAGTTTTGGTGTGGTATTTATTACAGCTTATTTTTTTAATACTCTTAATTTGAATTGTAGATAATTGAAAAGCTTTATTCCGTTATTTATCTAGTAAAATATTGTTTGTATCGTAAAAAAGCATAGAGTCGACTCATTTCAAGACTATTGAAGTTGTTCTATTTCACATAAAGTAGCATTTTTTCTATTTTAAAGTGCATTTTATGCTACTTTTTAATTGTATTTAATACATTAAATAGATTCATTACAGTAATATTCTGAAAGATATATTTAAAGGAACTTAAATTAATACATAAGATTTATTCTAATATGATTTTCAATTATAATATATTATGTAAATTAGCTCATCTTTTATATTTGTAAAAAATGACAGATGGAATATATATTACAAAAAAAATAATTACTATCGAAATAAAAGTTAACCAGTGCGTTAAACAACTATTGTATAGTTAATTAGAAGTCTTGATAAATATCTTAAAACAAGAATATATGGTAAAGCATATATGAAATTTATGTTGGTAGGATAGAGCCTAGCTTTTTCCAAAGTCAATATCGATTATGTAATCGGTGTAACTATTGGCATTAGATTGTAAGTAAATAAAATTTAGTGTGTGTGAAAATATTTGTATAGATTTCAGGTCTTTAACACATCAATGATGTTCCGTGTAGTTTATTGACTCGTACTTTTTATAAAAAAAAGATGGATTTTAAGTATTTTCTTTCTGGGTAATGGCTCGCTACAAATGACTAATATGATTTCTGCTGACTTCTTACAAAATATAAACTTCCATCGCTGAAAGTTCTTCACTGTTGGTAGATCAGATCTCTGGGGATAATATAATGAACTTTCACTGCGTCATGACTGATTTACTCATGAGAGTTACGGTTGATTGTATGAGCGCATCCAATCCATGGCTCGGTTTCCTCTCTTCCTGAGCTTTAAATTAGATTTAATTACTTCGATTTTAAATTCTTAGCGTAAGTACTACCGGATTTCTAATGTTTTCTTTCAGATTTGGAGTCACCCGCAACACCCCTGCCAATCGCTAATGTTTCCAGTCAACTCCACCTATGTAAGTACTAATACCATCCAAGCTTATTGTCATGCCCTACATACCAAAAAAATAACCCCCTAATATTAGGAGGTTATCAATTTTAGTTCACTAAATTGGTCTAGTTAATATCACAAATCATAGTGTTGATATGATTCAGTTTAATTATACCAACTGTACATTTAAAACAGTCCAATCTGTTTTAAATGTATACTGTTGTTAATGCCGATTGCAAATTCCGCCTGCGGAAGGCTTTCAAACNNGACAATCCCGTTACACGGGATGTTCCATAAGACGAACTTGCCTGCGGCAGGCAGGGTCGAAATTGGACTATATTGTTTGTGCAATCGGTATTATATCTGCCTTACAATAATCTGAGCATTGTATTTTATTAAAAAGTGATTTGGATTATTTTAAATGGCTTTTGTTTCGGCAGCTGCTTTAAATGCTCTCCCTATAATGGTTGTTGGCAATATTGAAGCATTTAAGTTTGGACTATTGACGTTTGTGTCCCAACCTGTGACAGTTCCCATATTTCCAGCATTCCACATGTTGTTTATTACACCATCTTTGTTCGTATAATTAATCTCGTTATTCATAATGGTATTGGAATTACTTGCAAATGAATATTGATTCCATGCCACAAGTCCTACATTTGTGAAAGCAAATTTCTTTGAATATACCTTGTTATTTCTTATTGTAATATGATGTCCACCTGCAATAGATAAACCATACTGACCCGGATTGACAAGTATGTTATTTTCGACTAGAACATATGATCCACCATTGTCGCCTGTCATAATTCCACCTCCCGAAACGGAAGGTCCACCTCCACGAATCCAGTTGCCAGCAACTTTTATTGGACTTAGTTCCGTACCGTTAGACATATATAAACTTATGACATCCTCAGTAGCGCTTTGACCGGCTATATTCTCGGCTACATTAAAACTGATACTATTATCTGCCCCGGAAACATTATTAAATTGAACCATTTGACCACGTGGCATTGGTCCCTTGATATTCAAAAAATCGTTATATTCAACTTTTACACCGTTGGATGAAAGTGCGTATACTCCTGTGCGAACAGATTCCATTGTACAATTTACAATAGTTATATTCTTACAATTTTCCAAAGAAACTCCTTCGCCTTTTGAAGGTCCAAGTTTACAATATTTAATTGTAATGTTTGAACAATTTGAGAGTGTTATACTGTTTCCTGTCTGGTTAGAAATTTCCAAATAACTTATAATTTTATCATTTTCGCCATTCCATACTATTGGAGCTGAAATTTTGTAAGGAGAGGAAATTGGGTTGACTGTAGGGTTATCAATTGCTACAGGGGGAACTACAGTTGTTGGTGTTTCATTTGTCGTTATTGAATCTTTAGTTGTTATCGTATCGTTCGAAGAGGGTTTTGGGCTGGTTACTGAGATTACATTTGTATCAGTAATTAAATAAGACTCTGTGAGTTCAGAATCATTACAAGAATAAAAACTGAAAAGGGAAACTAAAAATATGATTGTTAATAATACTGAATTTTTCATGACTATCTTTGTTTTAAATGTATAATTAAACCTATCATTTTTGATGGTTTAGAAATAATAATAAGTGGTGATAATTAGTTGAGTTGCTTTTCTGCCGATAACTATTATGTTTGTCGAATCAAGACCCTCACATTTAATAAAATACGAGGAAGGAGCTGGGGGTTAGAGAAGAGGTAAGACATTTATTTACACCTACTTTTTAATCTGCAAATTTATATTGACCATTTCTGTTACTTTTCTTTACATTCTAAAATCTGTGAATAGTGTAACTTATTATTGGAAATGTGTAATAAATGAGGTTTTAAAAGTTGGTACTTTTGTCTCGATAAAGTCAGTGCATATTGTTAGTATATTATGCGTTTGTAAATTTATTTGGATTTTGCTTTACAAAGTTATGCACAAATACATAACATACTGACTAGCATTGATATGTAGTAAATAAATGAAGTTATGTAGCAATTATTACAAGCCGCATTTCCCCATTCACGAAGCAGGGTTATTCTAACTTATAAATAACGCTGTTTTTTTACATTTATATTCTTTTTGAAAGTAATATAAATGTGTGATTTGCAGTACTGTAAATTTATTATTTGAGAAAGTACTTTTTGTTTAAAATCTATTAGATGTTAAACATCCTTGTTTTTGTGTAGCAATATATACTACACTCGAACAAGGCTATATACAATTATTTACAATTAAACATTTAAAAAAAATCAAATAATTACAGAAAAATTATTGTAAATCTCAATTGAATTATTTTTTTTTATCAAAAACGAGTTTGATTTTATGTTTATATACTGGGAATTTCAGAAAAAATACTACAAAGCTGGATGATTATTTAACTGTGATTAGCCAATTTGAGTATCTTAATACACTGCTGAGTGGCTAATTAACTGATTTAAAGAAGTAATGTATGATTGGTTGAATTTCTACTTCGGATGGATTTGCCAACGAAAATACCACTGGAGATGTGTACGAAAAACAATAATGACCGTAAATGAAAAAACCTCCTTAAAAAAGGAGGTTATAGTACCATCGCAATTGATGGTTCGATGCATGTTAATTATTGTCGAAATAAAGTGATTACCGTAATGAAAATTTATAGAATTCTACTTTTTATTTCTTCTGATTATTTTGGCAGGCAATATAAACAGTTAGAATTAGGTGATGTCGTTAATATTATTTTTTAGTCTATTTCATTTTTTAATTTCAGAAGCTCTTTTATGAGCATTTCCGATTATAATTAAGGGTAATATTGAATCAGTTAAATGTAAATTATAAGAATTAGTGTTCCATCCAATTACTTCTCCCATGTTTCCAGCATTCCATAAATTATTAAGCACGCCATGCATATTTGTAAAATTAACCTCATTATTCTCAATCGTATTTGAATAACTCTTATGCGCATATTGATTCCATGCTACAAGTCCAACATTACTAAATGGAAATTTTTGAGAAAATATCTTATTGTTTGAAATTGTAATTTGATAACCGCTCGCAACAGAAATTCCATATTGACCGGGATTTACAAGAATGTTTCCTTCAATAAAAATATATGATCCTCCATTATCTCCTGCCATAATGCCACCACCGGAGTTTGATGGGCCACCTCCTCGAATTCTGTTACCAATGACTTCAATGGGTTCTGTTTGTACACCGTTTGAATTATATAAGCTGATGGCATCTTCTGGATTGCTTTGTCCTGTGATGTTTTCAAATGTATTAAAACTGATAATGTTCTCTATCCCATTTACTTCGTCGAATTGCACGCCCTGTCCCCGGGGGAAAGGTCCTTTCACATTCTTTATATCATTGTAGGTTATTCTTACTCCAGTACTTTTTACTGCATAAACTCCTGTGGAAATGCCTTCCATTGTGTTGTAAATAATGGTGATATTCTTGCAATTATATAAAATAACACCTTCGTTTTTTGATGGACCCAATTTACAGTATCTTATCGTTATGTTTGAACAGTTGAGGAGTTTGATGCAAGGTCCGGTAGGATTTGTAATTTCAAAATAACTAATGGCTTTATTTTTTAATCCATTTCGATAAATAGCTGCAGATTTTACATATGGGTAGTTTTTTTCATCGCTTTCCGTACCATATCCAATTGCCTTAATTTCATATGACTCATTTATGTCGGAATTTTGACAGGCGAACATTCCGACAAGCGTATATAAAATTACACTTATGGTTAAAATGGGTGTTTTCATGACCTTAGAATCTTATTTTATTTAATTATCTTGATCTAAATGCTAATTGAATAGGAATAGAAAATTAATTACAATACAACAGTCAGTCCCTGTTGTTAAAAAGGTCAGATGATTAATACTTTCTTGTATTATACCGATTGCACAAATAATATAGCCCAATTTAGACTACGTCTAATTGTCCTATTTGTTTGTATGCCTTCCGCAGGCGGAATTTGCAATCGGCATTAACAACAGTAGACATATAAAATGACTTTGGATCATTTTATATGTACAGTTGGTATTATATAACAAAGTTGAAGATATGAAAATGTACGGTGAATTTTAATTTTTTATGTGAATAGTATATAAAAAATTGAGGCGTGAATATAGACAGTCTTACATTTTGTGAATATAAACCTGGATTAGAATTTGATAAAATAAATAGAAACGCGGGAAGGTATGTCTCAATAAATGAGCCTAATTACTTTAAATACAGTGTATTTGTTTTTATTTTTGGAATTTTTGGAACGAAGGTTATGTGAGGAGTGTCCTTTTAAAAAGATTTTATTCTAGTAATAAACTATAAAATATTAAAGTGAATTTTAAATTTATTTATTAAAACTGAAATCTAGGCGATAAAAAATGGTAGTTTATTTAAATTTAATTGCATATTAAACATCCAGTATTAAACTTATTTATCTAAATATCAAGTTTATAATTCCGTAATTTACCTTATTTATTAGTCTCAATTGAAATGCAGTCATTTGTTTTTTCCTATTATCACTTCTGATAATACACTTTCATTCAACTTCGAATTGTAAAAATTAGTCTTCCAGCCTTTTATTGATCCACTATTCCCTGCATTCCATAGATTGTTAAGAAAACCCAACTTATTAGTGTAGTTGATTTCGTTGTTTGAAATGGTGATAGTGTGTGTTTCATATTCGTATTGTCTCCAGACATATAGCCCAACATTGCTGAATGGGAATTTCCTTGAATAAATTTTATTGTTTGTTACTGTAATATTATGTCCACTCGTAACCGATATACCGTATTGCCCGGGATTTACCAGAATATTATTTTCAACAAGTACATAAGATCCTCCATTATCGCCAACCATAATTCCACCGCCTGAATTGGACGGACCACCGCCACGAATCACGTTTCCTATTATTTTAATCCTGTCATTTTCTGTTCCTTGCGATTGATAAAGGCTAATGGCATCTTCGGGGTTGCTCTTACCTGCGATATTTTCACACACGTTATAACTTATACTATTGCCAGTACCGGTAACTTTATCAAATTGAACCATTTGCCCGCGCGGCATTGGGCCCTGTAAATTCTTCACCTCGTTATATTCAACTTTTATGCCCGTACTCGTAACAGCATAAACACCTGTTCTGATTGATTCCATAGAGGAATATTTTACTGTAATGTTCGAACAGCCTTCAATTGAAACACCTTCGCCTATTGACGGACCGAGTTTGCAATTATCAATTGTAATATTTGAACAATTGGTAAGTGTAATACAATTCCCTTTTGAATTAGAAATTTTTAAATTGCTAATTGTTCTGTTGCTAACGCCATTTAATGATATGGGAGTAGAAGATGTATAAGTTCCGGAGTAGGTTGATTTCTGTCCATAAGAAAAGGAGTGAATCAAAAATAAAAGGAGTGTATTTAATGCAACTGTCTTTTTCATACTACTTGTAAAACCGTTATTACTATTTATTTAGCTTATAACAAATATTATGCAATAAAGGATGATTACAAATTCATTTTTTTTTTGAAATAAGAAAACGCCTCACATCGTTTTTTTCCATTGCCAATATCCCACTACAGCCATTGCAGTATAAATGATGAATAAAATAGCTGTGGGATATAATTCCTTGTAAAAAAATAATCCTGTTGCAATGGCATCTGCAACAATCCATACCAACCAATTTTCGATTAATTTACGAGCCAGCATCCAAGTGCCAATTACACTTAACATACCTACTAAAGAGTCAGATATTGGAATAGTGGAATCGGTAAATTTGGCAAGTATAATGTAATAAACGCCGTAAATTAAAAGAGAAATTGGCAAAAGCTTTAAGAACAGGCTTCTAGAGAGTTTTGTGGTGGGTAATTCATGTTTGTTTTGCTGAGTTCCATGCTTCCAGTTTATCCAGCCGTAAATACTTACAGCCAAATAATAAAACTGAAGACTCATATCGGCATAAAACTTAGATTCAAAAAAAACGACGATATAAAAAGCAGATGCTAGAAATCCGAAAATCCACAAACTTATGTTTTGTTTAATAGACAAATACAAGTAAATTAAACTCAATATCGCTCCGACAATTTCAATCCAATTTACCTGTATATAATTGATAATCATGTTTCAAATGTTTATAAAACAACTGTTTGAGAGGTTTGAAAAGTTTGAGGTTTGAAAAGTTCATAAAAAGAATTCTGTTGGAAATGCCAACATCGTAATCATATAACTTTTCAAACCTCAAACTTAAAATACAATTAAACAATTATTACTTCAGAATTTCTTCATATTTTCCAGGTGTTTTCAAAATTTGTATCGCTTTCTGTAACGATTCGTTTTCTGCATCCATAACCTGATAATATTCGTTCATTTCCCACAAATCACGAGCTATCAATGCTTTTAATTGTAATTTAATAAGTGGCTCAGAGGTTGCATATTGGATAGAATCAACAGGAATTTTTTCTTTTTCTGCTGTTGTTTTTAATTCGTTTAGTAAACTTTGATTTACATTATACTCTTTATTGAATTTTTCAAATGTAGTGTATTTCTTTTTGAGTTCAGCCCTGTTTTGATCGATGTATTGCACACAAACTTTATTTACAACTCCCCTACTAACAATTTTTCTGTGAAATTCGGTGAATTTTGTAGTGTCAAGCGGCACAAATATATCGGGCATAATACCTCCACCCCCGTAAACTGTACGCTTCAGATTAAGGGTTTGATAGCGCAAGGAGTCAGGGAAATGAATACTGTCTGCATGCAGTAATTCGCCGTTGTTATATCTGTCCACAAGGTCATGTTCATATTTTTCTAGACCTTCTTTGTAGGGTTTCTGTATACTCCTACCGGTTGGAGTATAATATCGGGCGGTAGTAAGTCGCATCATCGAACCATCAATCAATGGAAATTGACGTTGAACCAACCCTTTCCCAAATGAACGTCGCCCAACAATGATGGCACGATCCCAATCTTGTAAAGCACCGGATACAATTTCGCTAGCTGAAGCTGAATATTCATCAACTAAAACAATTAATTTCCCTTTTTCAAATTTTCCTGTTGTGGTAGATACTGCTTCTGATTTCGGTTGATTCAATCCTTGAGTAAAAACAATAAGTTTATTGGAACTCAGAAATTCATCTGCCAGTTGTATAGCCGCATTCAAATAACCACCACCATTACCTTGTAAGCTAAGAATCAAATTCTTCATGCCTGAATTTTGTAGTTTTGTGAATGCTTTTTCAAATTCCTGAACAGTTGTGCTTCCAAAATTATTGATTTTTATATAACCAATATCTTTACTGAGCATGTAATTAGCATCTACACTATAAATTGGAATTTTATCGCGAACAATCTTAAATTCCATCAAATCGCTTTTTCCTCCTCGATGAATTTTCACAGTCACTTCGGAACCTTTCGGCCCACGCAACTTTTTTACGATGTCTGAGTTTTGCAACTTTACACCTGCAATAAGCTGATCGCCAATATAAATAATTCGGTCACCTGGCAAAACGCCTACTTTTTCGGCCGGACAACCTGAGATGGTCTGTACAACTAAAAGCGTATCGTCAAGTAACTGAAACTGAATACCAACACCTTCGAAGCTGCCTTCGAGTGGTTCATTAACGCGATCTACTTCTTCTTTTGGAATATACGATGAGTGTGGATCTAATTCTTTTAATATTGCGGTAATGGCGCTTTCAACTAATTTTTTGTCATTGATGGTATCAACATATAAATTTGAAATTGCCGACATTGCATTTGTTAACTTGCGTTGTTGTGTTGAAGAAAAACCTTGAGCAAATAGTAAAGGCGCAGAAACAAAAATCAGAAAAAATAAACTTATTCTTTTCATACTAGTGTTAAATTTTAAAATAGATGTAAAAGTACATAAATAAACAGCAAAAAGACTGTCTATTTATGCATAATATAGTAATTAGAAGATATTTTTAATGAATTTAAACTGTATTTTGAGCGATTTAAATGTGAAGCAATCTATTACCGGCGTTCAATGCTTCGGCATTACATAACTTGATTGATGATAGTTGTTTATACATTTCTTCAATGTTTATGGAACTTTCATCAGTTTCAACATACAATTTGTCAATGGGAGTAACGCTTACACTCTCAATATTGAAATGCTCTCCGAATGATAAAGCACAACCTGCCTTGAGAACTTGTTTTGCTAGTTCGGGTTTTCCTCTGAAGCCGTGAATTATCCATAATTGCTGGGGATTGAATTGTTTTTTTATTTCTAAAAGTTCATTGAAAAATCCAACACAATGTATTACCAAAGGTTTTTCAACTTTTTCAGAAAGTAAAATTTGTTTTTCGAGCACAAAAAGTTGCTGGTTGATAGGCACTTTACTGTTTTTATCCAATCCGCATTCACCAATGACAGTCAATCTTTTATCTTTAGCCCAATTTGTCAATTTATGAAATAATTCGTTTGAAAACTCATCGGCAAACCACGGATGAAAACCAACGGAGTAAAATCCTTCCTCGTTTGAAGAAAATACTTTTTCTGCTTCCGAAAAGTTCAAATTTAGTATGGTTATGAACTCCGGTTTTGAAGGTTGATGCGTGTGAATATTTACAAACATATTGCTGATTAAAAATCTATTACAAACAAAGATAGAAATTTCCACCGAAAACACGTATCTTTGCACTCCCTTTTTAGAATAATAATCATAACACAATAAATAATATGAATACAACTCAACTATTCAGCACTTTACCCTATAAAGTAGCTGACATGTCACTGGCCGACTTTGGTCGCAAGGAAATAGAATTAGCTGAAAAAGAAATGCCCGGATTAATGGCATTGCGTGCAAAATACGGACAAGAGAAACCGCTGAAAGGAGCCCGTATCATGGGTTCGCTTCACATGACCATTCAAACAGCGGTACTAATAGAAACATTGGTTAAACTTGGTGCAGAAGTACGTTGGTGCAGTTGTAATATTTACTCTACACAAGATCATGCTGCGGCAGCCATTGCTGCTTCGGGTGTTCCGGTTTTTGCATGGAAAGGTGAAACATTGGAAGAATATTGGTGGTGTACACTTCAGGCTTTAACTTTCGACGGACACAAAGGTCCAAACGTAATTGTAGATGATGGTGGCGATGCTACTATGATGATTCACGTGGGCGGAGCTGCCGAAAAAGATGCATCAGTACTTGATAAACAAGCAGGCACAGATGACGAACGATTGTTGTTTTCCATTTTGAAAGATGTAATAAAAGAAGATGGCAGCATATGGAATCGGATGATTCCTGAAATTCGTGGCGTTTCGGAAGAAACGACTACCGGAGTTCACCGCTTGTATCAAATGTTGGAAGAAGGATCATTATTATTCCCGGCTTTCAATGTAAATGATTCGGTTACCAAATCAAAATTTGATAACTTATATGGTTGTCGCGAATCGTTGGCTGACGGGATTAAACGTGCCACCGACATTATGTTGGCCGGAAAAGTTGTAGTGGTTTGCGGTTATGGCGATGTTGGTAAAGGTTGCGCTCGCTCAATGATTGCTTACGGAGCTCGTGTAATTGTAACCGAAATTGATCCAATTTGTGCATTACAAGCTTCAATGGAAGGTTTTCAGGTTACAACAATAGAAGATGCGTTGGCTGAAGGAAATATCTATGTAACTACCACCGGAAACAAAGATATTATTCGCATAGAACATATTGCCAAAATGAAGGATGCCGCTATTATTTGTAATATCGGACACTTCGACAATGAAATTCAGGTTGAAAAACTCAAACAATTCCCGGGAGTTGAATGTGTAAATATCAAACCTCAGGTTGATAAATATATTTTCCCAGATGGACATTGTGTGCTGTTATTAGCTGATGGTCGTTTGGTGAATTTGGGTTGTGCTACGGGGCATCCATCATTCGTGATGAGTAATTCATTTACAAATCAAACTTTGGCTCAAATTGAATTATTTACAAAAGATTACCCAGTGGATGTATATCGTTTGCCAAAACATCTGGATGAAGAAGTGGCTCGATTACACTTGGAACAATTAGGTGTGAAACTAACCGTACTCACTCCCGATCAGGCCTCTTATATTGGCGTGGATGCTAACGGACCATACAAACCAGAACATTATAGATATTAATCAATGGATATTCAATGAAAATAACGAAAAAAAACCTTAAGCGTTGCTTAAGGTTTTTTTATTATCAATGCTTGCTTATAAAATGAACTACTATTTAAATTATATCGTTGAATTACAAATTCAATCAAATATTGAGAAGAAACGAATCCCTATTGATAAAAATGGGATTTGAAAGAGATATGAATCTTCTAGAGTTTTTACAACGATTTTAAAAATAGCAAAACTAACATGGTCATTATTATGATCAACACACCTATTGTAATATTCACACAATGGGTTTTAACGTGCAAATAAAATTAAAATCACAAAAGGAACTATTACTACTGTTAAAAAAATAATATCATTCAATTCGAGTTTCTTTTTTTTCATGTATAAGTTGATTATTGATTGTGATTTTTAATTTGTGTTTAGATATAAATCTTTTTAATAACGCAATAAATATCAAAATAGTATTTTTATTGTATTTTTTTTAAAAATGTTATTTTTTGCATCAATATTACACATTAAAAAATCTAATTTTGTGATTCTCAAAATTTAAATAAAAGATACTATCAACTCGAAAGATTAGCTATTACTGAATTTTAAATTAAAATTAGTTGTTAATTTTTAAAAACACACTCTAAATGAAAAATAAATCTCCAAGAATCTTTACAAAACTTTTAAATTATAACCTTAAATCAAGTTATATTTCAATAATTATGCTCTAAAACATGATTTTCTGACACAATAACAAAGGTTTTTTGTGTTAATTTGCAAATTAATTGAAATCATTTAAACAAAAACTGAATATGACGGTTCCAGAATTAAAATCAGCTTTCGAATTGGCTTACGGCAAAACTGCCGAAGCTGTGTATTTTTCTCCGGGTAGAGTTAACCTTATTGGCGAGCACACCGATTATAATGGTGGTTCTGTATTCCCATGTGCGTTGAGTTTTGGCACCTATTTGTTGTTGTCCACAAACGACAAAAAGGTAATGAACTTCAAATCGTTGAACCAGCCAGAAATTATTTCGCTGGGTTTCGATCAGTTAACTACTCCACTTGATAAATCATGGGTAAACTATCCGCTTGGTGTTATTGCTCAGTTTGTAAAACGTGGGATCGCTATCACACAGGGATACGATATCCTTATTTGGGGTAATGTACCTAACGGTGCAGGACTTTCTTCATCGGCAGCACTCGAAGTTGTTACTGCATTTGCTTTCAACGATCAACTAGGAACTGGTTTCAACCGTACTGTGTTGGCACAGATCGGACAGAAATCGGAACACGAATTTGCGCTTGTAAATTGCGGAATCATGGATCAGTTTGTCTCTGCTAACGGGGCAAAAGACCATGCTGTACATCTCAATTGCGACACCTTGGAATTTGAATTGGTTCCTGTAAAACTTGAAGGTGTAAAAATCGTCATTTCAAATACTCACAGTCCACACAAATTAGATTCTGGCGCTTACAATCAACGTGTTGCTGAATGTCAGTTGGCAGTAAAACAATTGAACGCTGTTCGTCCAATTAAATATTTGGCTGAATTGACAGAAGCTGAATTCCAATCCATCGAATCGGCAATTACCGATCCTGTTGCTCAAAAACGTGCACGCCACGTTGTGGGCGAAGTTCAACGCACTTCTGACGCTGTAAAAGCATTGAAAGCGGGTGATTTGACTTTATTTGGACAATTGATGAACGCTTCTCACGCTTCGTTGCGCGACGATTATGAAGTTACCGGTTCTGAATTGGATTGTATGGCTGCTGAAGCTTGGAAAATCGATGGCGTTATCGGTTCGCGTATGACTGGTGGTGGTTTTGGTGGTTGCACTGTATCGTTGGTAAAAGACGAAGCTATTGATACTTTCATCAAAGAAGTTGGTGCTGCTTACGAAGCTAAAATCGGTATTAAACCGGAATTTTATATCGCTGAAATCGGCGACGGAGCATGTAAAGTTAATTAAAAAACCCCTTATCCCCTAAAGGGGAATTATGCAAGTTCGTCTTCATATTTCCCCTTTTCATTTTTTGAAAAGAAATTATTATCTTTTAATTTAAAAGACCCCACCTAAACAAGATTTTGGAGACACAAGTAACTTAATTCCCCTTTAGGAGTTAGGGGTCATCTTAGAAATTATGAAAACAGTAAAAGATTTAGAAATGGAATTGAACGGCAAAGCTGTATCGTTGTATACTTTGTTCAACAAAAAGGGTATGTCGGTAGACATTACCAATTACGGTGCAAAGATACTTCGCCTAATGGTTGTCGATAAAAACGGAAAATTTGACGATGTTGTTCTTGCTTTCGATACGTTGGAGGAAGTTATTGAAAAAGAAATTTACTTCGGAGCAGTTTGCGGTAGGTTTGCCAACCGGATTAAAGATGGTAAATTCAGTATTGATGGTGTAGAATATTTGTTGCCAATCAATAACGGAACAAACTCTTTACACGGTGGAATTCACGGTTACAACGAAAAAGTCTGGTCCGTAAAATCGGTTTCTCAACAAGAATTGGTATTGGAACTTTTCTCTCCTGATGGAGAAGAAGGGTATCCTGGAAATCTGACAATTACCTGTACTTACACTTTGACTGACGAAAATGAAGTAAAAATTCATTACGAAGCAACAACCGACAAGCCAACCATCATTGGGTTAACGAATCACTCCTATTTCAATTTGAAAGGTGCTGGAAATGGAACAGTAAAAGATCATTTATTGCAAATTAATGCCGATTTCTATACTGTTTTGGATGAATCGTTTGCGCCATCGGGAGAAATAAGACCTGTAGCTGGTAATGCTTTCGATTTCAGCAATCCAATTTTAATTGCTGATAGAATCGATGCTGAAGAATTTGTACCGGGTTGGGGAATTGACAATAACTGGTGCTTATGCAAAGAACAAATGGGCGATTGTGCGTTGGCCGGTTATATTTACGAACCAACTACAGGGCGCAAAATGGAAGTATTGACTACACAACCGGGAATGCAGGTTTATACTGCCAATTGGGTGGACAAAGTGACCGGAAAAGAAGGTAAGATTTATGACCGTCAAGATGCAATTTGCCTTGAAACTCAAGGTTTTCCAAATTCTCCAAATGTATCACATTTCCCGAGTTCATTGCTTCGTCCGGGACAAAAATATGATGAATGGTGTATTTATAAGTTTTCAGTTGACAGCTTATAGCAGCCCCCTAAATCCAGACCTCACCCCAACCCTCTCCTTGAGGAGAGGGAGTAAGAGGGGGACTTCAAGACTAAGTCTGCATAATTTAGAGGAAATTAAAACTAACAAATGAAAATTTCTAATATTTCTGATTTACAAAATTTCGTTCAAAATTGATCGTTCAAAAAAATTGTTAATTGGAAGTTGTCGGTTTAAAAAAAATGCAGAGTTACATCTTGGTAGCTCTGCTTTTTTATTTTCAATTGACAAAACAACATATTGTTTGACTTAAGTAAATAATTCTATAGCAGTTTAAAATACTCCTTGAATTTAAGAATAATTTTCAGACCATTAAATTTATAGCAAAGATTTCAATATCTCAGTAATCGAAAAATCTGCACTGCAAACTACTTCGTCGGATGCTCCGTAAAAGATTCTTAAAGTATCTCCTATTACATAATGTCCATTAGTGAAAATCACATTCCCGAAAAATCCATTTTTTTCATATTCGGCAATAGGTTCCATAATTGGTTGCTCACTCCGTGCCAATACTTTTGATGGATTGTATAAATCGAGTAATAAAGCTCCCAAACAATAACGATGTTCATAATTTGCACCATGGTATATTTCTAACCAACCTTGTGCAGTTTTAATGGGTGAACCACCGGCACCAACCCGTTCAGAATCCCAACTGCCAGGACGGGTAGTGGCTACACATTTATGATTTCCCCAGTGCAACCGATCGGGCGATTGGGCAATCCATATATAATTTCCACCCAATTCCGGACTACTTGGCCGGTGAAAAGCATAATACATTCCATTTATTTTTTCTTCGAATATCGCACAATCCTTATTATGAGGTGCGAAAATCATTCCTTTTCTCTGAAAATGTTTGAAGTCGTTAGTAATAATAAGTCCAACACCAACTGCTAACGATGAAACTTGGGAAAAAGTGAGATAATAGCCATCGTCCATTGTAGCTACCCGGCAATCTTCTATTCCAAATGCTTCCAACGCACCCTCGCCAAAAATTGATGGAAAGTTGGGATCTTCGTGAAAATGGATATCATCATCGCTCCACACTATTCGCAGATATGATAATGTAGTTAAGTAACTTTTTCCATTATAGTAAATGATACGAGGATCGGTTGCATCCAGTTGTGGAACAGATTTATCTACATTTAAAACTTCAATTTTTCCATTCTTAAAATATGGCAAACTGATTCTGTTCTCAATTTGCAGGGGACGTTCAGCAACCCTTAATACAAGCCCTGTTTTATTATTCATTCTGAAAACTCCAGGGTTGAGCAAACAAGTTATTTCCATTCCTGCAATTTCTGCTTTGAAATCAGCAGGTCGCATTAACGGATTATTTAGTGATCGTTTAGCAATATCCATAATTATATTTTTTCTCAATTCTTTAATTCTTAATTAATTATAACAACTTCATATAACCTTTAGTTGTAACCTTTAGTGAACATATAATAACGCAATTATTCTATAAAAAGTATAAATAATTATGACACATAATGTATATTTATACAAAATGTACATAGGTTTGTCTACATACATATTATTTTGTTCAAATCTTTAATATTTAGAGTGTTTATCTTTAGATAAAATGTATGAATACTATAATTAAAGTCTGCTTAATAAATAGATAATACATATTTATGAAGTTATATTTTGTATAATTATAACTTCATAAATATTAAACAGGAATAAAGAATTTTTTCTCTAATTCCTTTCATACTCAAAATATTTATAGTACTTTCGTCACTTCAAAAAAGGCGTTTTTTTACTTTAGGCTTAAAAGAAATAGTAAAAACAGTATAGAATTATTTAATTAAAAAAAAAATGGCAAATTTAGATTTATTAAAGTATGGAATTGTTGGCAACATTGAAGTTGTTCACAATCCAACTTACGAAGAATTATTTCAGGCAGAAATTGATCCTGCAAACGAAGGTTTTGAAAAAGGAGTTTTAACAAATTCAGGTGCAGTATCAGTAGATACCGGTAAATTCACAGGCCGCTCACCTAAAGACAAATTTTTCGTAAAAGATGCAGTAACCGATGAGCATTTATGGTGGGATGGAACAATCAACCGTCCAACAACTCCAGAAGTATTTGAGCATTGCAAAAACTTAGTAACAAAACAACTTTCTACTGCAAAAAAATTGTATGTTGTTGATACATTTTGCGGTACCAACGAAGATACCCGTATGAAAGTGCGTTTTATCATGGAAGTTGCATGGCAAGCACATTTTGTAACTAACATGTTTATCCGTCCTTCTCACTACGAATTGGCTAACTACGGCGAACCAGATTTCGTAACATTGAACGGTTCAAAAACAGTAAATCCACAGTGGAAAGAACAAGGTCTGAACTCTGAAGTATTTACTTTGTTTAACTTGTCAACTAAAATGCAAGTTATTGGTGGTACTTGGTACGGTGGCGAAATGAAAAAAGGTATTTTTGCCTTGATGAACTATTACTTGCCATTAAAAGGTATAGCGTCTATGCACTGTTCAGCTAACGTTGGTGCAGAAGGTGATGTTGCTATTTTCTTTGGTCTGTCAGGAACTGGAAAAACTACTTTATCAGCAGATCCAAAACGTTATTTGATTGGTGATGACGAACATGGTTGGGATAATCACGGCGTATTTAACTACGAAGGTGGATGTTATGCAAAAGTAATTGATCTTGAAATGGATAAAGAACCAGATATCTGGAGAGCTATCCGTCGTGATTCATTGTTGGAAAACGTAACAGTAAACGCTAATGGCGAACCAGATTATACTGCTGCAGCTTCAAAAACTGAAAATACACGTGTTTCATATCCTATCTATTTTATTAACAAAATCGTTTCTCCTTCGAGAGCTGGTCACGCTTCTAAAATTATTTACTTGTCGGCTGATGCATTTGGTGTATTGCCTCCAGTATCTATTTTGGACGAACAATCAGCTCAATATCACTTCCTTTCAGGCTTTACTTCAAAATTAGCCGGAACAGAATGCGGTATCACTAAACCAGTTCCTTCATTCTCACCTGCATTTGGTGAAGCATTCTTAACTTTGCACCCAACTATGTATGCAAAAACGTTGATTGGAAAAGCTAAAGAACACAATGCAAAAGTTTATTTGGTAAACACAGGTTGGAACGGAACAGGAAAACGTATTTCTTTGAAAAATACACGTGCTATTATTGATGCTATCATTGATGGTTCTATCGAAAGTGCTGAAACTGTAAATATTCCAGTATTGAACCTTGTTGCTCCTAAAACATTGAATAATGTTGAAGCTGGAATCCTTGATCCACGTGATACGTATGCTGATGTTGCTGAGTGGGAAACCAAAGCAAAATCTCTGGCTGCTAAATACATTGCTAACTTTGAACAATATTGTGACAATGACGATGCAAAAGCATTGATTCCTTCAGGACCACAATTGTAAGAAGAATCAAGAGTCAAGAATCAAGTTTTTAGACTAATTAAATAGAAACGGGCTGTTCGGTTATCTTTCGAACAGCCCGTTTTGTGTTTAATAAGAAATTTAATTAAGATTATAAATTTATTGGTTTGAAAAAATAGTAAACTTTGCGAATAATCATTTATTTTATTTTGACTTATTTACTGGGATTCAACTACATTCGCTTTAAATCAATGAAAAATAAATTACTTTTGTAAGAATAAACTCTAGTTATAAAAAAATGGCAAAAAATAAGAAACAACAGCAGACAGTAAAACTCAGCCCAGAAAATTACATTCGTCAGAAAGCCAGAAATTTATTGATACATGAATGTTTGATAAATAGCGATTGGGAAAAAGTTGGTACTGCCAATATATTTGTATCGAGGAAGCATGTTAATGGCAATATTACAGCTGGTGTTTTCTTTGTAGATTTGCGTTGTCTTGGCGTTGTTGAAACGAATTTTGGTTTCAATAATTATGCACTCGCTTATGAAGAATTAAAAAAGGACTTGGAAAAAAATAGCATAATGGAAAATATTCCGTATGTTTTAGCTCACAATATTATTTATGCAGCTATAGAATTTGCTGACAATTTAGGATTTAAGCCTGTTAAATCGTTTACAAATACAACTCAATACCTACTTGAAGAAGATACCGAAGATATTGAATTGATGGATATAAAATGTGGTGGTGATAATGGAGAACCTGTGTACATTATATCTGAAAATGACTCAAAGGTCAAACAAAACCAAATTATTGCTCAATTAGAAAAAGCTGTTGGAAAAGGTAATTTTACAATAGTTAATGTAGATGATGAAAATTTTGATGAAGAGTATGACGATGATAATGAGTTTGTTGGTTTGCCCTTAGAAGGACAAAAACAATTGTTTCTAGAAATGACAAAAAATGGCTTGGATGATTATGAAGAAGAAGAACAGCTGAAACTAATAGATTTGACGGATAGTATTTATCTTGAACTTTGTGATGAAAAAGAAGTAGATAGGCTTCTTGCAAAATGGGAACCAGAGATTACGAAAACAATTAACAAAGATAATGATTTCAACTACGAGTTTTTAGGCATTGATCCGAGTGTGCAACTTACGAATGACGATAGACTTGAATTTAATCGAATGTATAATCTAATATCGGAAAAGCCTAAAGAAGCGCAAAAAAAACTGGAAAAATTACAAAAAAAATGGGGTAATATTCCTTTTTTATGCTTCAACGAATTGAATTGTTTGCAATTGGAAAAAAAATCTGATTACGAAAGCAAATTAAATGAATACTGTAAATTGTATCCAAATTATCCATTTTTAAAAATTAAAAAATTTGTTTTTAATGTTTTTAATTCAACTGAAAATTTGGGGGAGCATATTCCTGATTTCATTACTATGTTTGGAAATAGAGTCTCAATTAGTAGCACCGAAATGTATTTTTTTCAAGCTGAAAAACTATTGTGTATTTTAAAACACAGAAAAATGGAAGAGCTTGATGCCATGTACAATCAGCTGCATGATGTGAACTTAGACAATGACAGTTTTAAACTATTGAAAACATTATTGCTGCTAGAAAGAATAAAAGTATTGCAGGAGTATTTTGAAAAGGAACAATAATTACGATTAACGTACTGATGTGGTGACTCTAAGTCACCCCGTCGATGAAAAAAAAACTAGAACAAATGGAAAAATACCTAAAAACGCTAAATACTTTAAGTGCAAATCAAAAAGCAGAATTTTTAGAAAAAATTCTTCAAAATTCTCCCGATTTACAAAAGCAATTGCTGAATTATTTCCAGACATCCATTGCTATTGAAAAACAAAATGACATGAACTTTGAGAGCTTGGTTATTCAATTTACAAAAGAATATATCGAGCAATTGGAAGCTTTAGACTTAGAAAATCCAGATTACGATAGAGAGTATAATTTTTCGGGAAGATATTACAAACATTGGGAAGTTGATCAGCGGCTTGTTGAAGATGAAGTCAATGAATTGTTCGATGGATTTAGTGCTGAAATGATGAAGGATACCGCCAAAGGTGATATACAACTTGTAATGGCACAACTAGTTGCACTACTATCGGCTTGTAAGTTAGTAAAAATTGATGATCCAAACTTTAATTTGGGTGGAGATCCAAACGAGGCTTTCCTGATGAATTTCAATGAAGTGGTAGATGTTATAAAACCAGAGATCAGTAAAACTATTTTTAATACCGAAACTGTTTCCATTTCTATTTTTCAAACTATTGATTATTGTACAAAACAACCGAATACAAGTATATTTTATCCAATCGATTTGATAATTGCATTTGTATTAGAACAAAATACTGATAGTTGTATTGCCGTAAATCAAATTTTTAATAAAAATACAAGTTGGGTAAATGTTTTTCCAATAAGTTATTTGGAATCAATAAAAAATCAACCTGAAGAATGGGTAAAAGAAGCTGAAAAACATAGTCCTACTAATCTTCTAATTGCTAAAAGATTGCTTGAATATTTAGCAATATATGACATTCAATCATTTCACTTCAGTGCAAAAGAACTTTTTTCAATTTTTCCAGCCGAATTGTTAGATTTAATTGCTGCATCGGTCGATACAGCAATTGATTTTGATTTTGCTAAAGAAATATGGCTGATTAAAACAAAGAGATCTCTTAAAGTAGCAGACTATTCGAGATTGGTTTCTATGTTATATAAAACAGAAAAAATCGATTTTATTGAATCTTATAAAACTTCAACTACAAAAAAATTTTATGTGGAAATACTCGAATATGAAAGACGATACGGACATATTATGCAGTTTGTTAGTTCAATTAAACTTTCTATTTATGAATTGAAAGATTTATTGCTACCAATAATAACCATCTATCCTTCTGAATGTTACCAGATTATTGAACAAGAAATAAAATCGCATTTAATAAATCATGTTAGTCGCGATAGTTATGCGCTATCCGCTTCATTACTGACATTTTTATTATCCGATAGCAGGAATACTGAAAAAGTCCGTCAACTCAAATCGGAGCTTTGCAAAACTTACTCACGCAGACCCGCATTGTTGAACGAATTCAGTCAAATACCATTATAAAAACAACCCATGGAACAATACCAACTCAATTTCTACAATAAACTCAGCCCCACCGAGCAATTAATTTTTAAAACAATGGCTTTAAAAGCGAATTTTAATTACCCGTCGGACATAACTGAAATGTTGATGTATAGACAAAAGATAGCTCAAAAAGTTGTGACTGGATGTATGGAAGAAGGAATAAAGCATAAATTGTTAAGCATTCAACAGAACAGTTTTAGAAATCGACCTACTTATTGGATTTCTTACGATTTTATGTTTTTTATTTTCCCTGAGTTAACGGACTTTGATGTGGAATGGAAAATTGCAAATAAAAAACCAAGTTATTACTATGAACCCATCGATGGTAATTCGCTTTTCCGAAACTTTTTGTATTGCCTATTACACGATAAAAAAATATTTATTGTGGCGCAAGAAGAGTTATTGAATTCGAGAATGGAGATAAACATAGCTAAAATATCGGGCATTCTTGATTATCCGGTTTACGAGCCTTTACTTTCAAATATCCATATTGGTTTGTTAAAAAGATTGGTCGAATCCAAAATAGATAAATTTTTATTAAACTTACATCCTATTATTGAGATGGAGCAGTTTATTAACAAATTTGAATCTTTAATTTCAACTGATAAACCTTCTCAAATTCAAAGTATTGCAGATACTTCATTGATGCTAGCCGGGAAATTCGATGAACGTACTTCTATCATAAGAAACAATGAACACTTTAACTACAATTTAGCCATTTTAAGCCTGATAAAACAAGATTACAAATCGGCCATTTCTGATTTTGATAAAGGCATTAAACTTGAACGTTTTAATTCAAAAAATATCCAACTGCCAAGTAACCTTTTCAGTTCACTTTATTTTCTTACTTCTTTGCTTTGTATTGATGCCGAATCCGCAACCGTTCGGACACAGAAAATTTTAAAATCACTCGAAAAAAACAGCTATTCCACTTTCGATTATTATTTCAAAGCAATTCTTTACAATCTGATAAATGAAAATGCAGCTAAAAAAAGTCTGACCGACACCATGTTTGCTTCTGTAAAGCAAGGAAATGCTGATTTACAATCACTTATGTTTATTTGTATTTGTTTTTTAGCCGATGCCAAACCACATGCTTCATTGCAAAATGCAATGGAAAAAGTGGTAAATACTGCACAAGAAAATGGATATCTGATTTTGGCTTATGAAGCATCTTATGCTTTGAAAATTTGGTTCAATAGCTCTGATTGTGTAAGATTACACGAACAGATTTCACAAAAAATGAGTTACAAAGCCGTTTTCTCGAATATCTCCAGACAAGAAGAATGGGAAAAATCACTCAATTTGTTGTTATCAATGGGATTGGATGGTGCAAAATCTACCGGAAAAGGGAAAGATGATGAGAGTAAAAACCGTGTAGTTTATTATTTTTCGCCAAAGAATAATACAATTCAACCTGTATTGCAAACCCGCACAGCAAAAGGAGGATGGTCGGGTGGAAGAAATATTGCTTTAAAAACATTTTTTGGTGGGAATGTAGCTGGCATGACCGATCAGGATGCACGCATAGCCAAAACGATAAAGCGTTATAACAACTATTACGATAATGATTATTACGATTTTACAGAAAAAACGATCCTTGCATTAATTGGTCATCCCTTTATCTTTCTGAATGGTACTTCTGATGTGTCAGTAGAACTTATTGCTGCTCAACCCCAGATAAAAGTGACCAAAACGTCCACCGGTTATACCTTAAAAACCGATATTGAACCGACAACAAATTCAATATTAATCGAAAAAGAGACCAATACTCGTTACAAATTATACGAATTGTCGGCTCAACAACGGAGTATTATCAATATTCTTTCGCAGCAAAAAATTGTCGTTCCCGAGCAAGGCAAAGATAAATTAATACAACTCTTGGGCGGTTTCAGTAAACATATGACCGTTCATTCAGATTTAATCGCTACCGGAAATGAACGTGTAAAAGTGAAAGAAGTAAAACCCGATACTCGAATAAGAGTACAACTTTTGCCGTTTGGCGATGGTCTTAAAGCCGAACTTTTCAGTAAACCTTTTGGCGAACATCCGCCTTATTGCAAACCGGGAGTTGGTGGCAAAGTGCTTATTGCCAACGAAAATGGAACTCAATTACAGGTAAAACGGGACTTAAAACAAGAGGCTGCATTGTCAAATACTTTACTTGCCGATTTTCAAACATTGGAAAGCATTGATATGAGCGATGATTTAATTTCGTTTGACGAACCGCTGGATTCGCTTCATTTACTTGACCTTATAGCCAAGCACAAAGATATTTGTGTAGTGGAATGGCCCGAAGGTGAACGATTCAAAATCAAAGGAACTGCCAACTTTGGGAATTTGAATCTGCGTATAAAAAGCAAAACAAACTGGTTCGAACTGGATGGCGAATTGAAAGTAGATGAGGACACCGTAATTACGATACAGCAGTTGATGAATATGGTGGCTAAAAGTCACGATCGGTTTATTGAACTCAAAGACGGTGAATTTTTGGCTTTGAGCAACGAGATGAAAAGGAGATTGGAGGAACTGAATAGTTTCAGTACAAGGGGAAAGGATGGTTTACAAATGAATAAATTTGCTTCAATGGCATTGGGCGATTTTTTCGAGAATGTAGATCATTTGAAAGCCGACAAAGGTTGGAAAGATTTCCGCAAACGTGTAGAAGTATCAGCCGTTGAGAAAGTAAGTATCCCAGAGGGTTTACAAGCCGATTTACGCCCATATCAGGAAGATGGTTTCAGGTGGATGGCACGACTAGCCGAATGGGAAGGTGGTGCTTGCCTGGCCGACGATATGGGATTGGGTAAAACCATTCAAACTTTAGGAATTTTATTGCATCGTTCTATATCCGGACCTGCCTTGATAGTTTGTCCAGTTTCGGTGGTTAGCAATTGGATAGCTGAAATTCAACGATTTGCACCTGCTTTGAATATCAAAACCTTAAATGCTGGAAACAGAAAAGAAACGATGGAGCAACTGAATGCCGGCGATGTCCTTATCACATCCTACGGTTTACTCCAGTCCGAAGAAAAACTATTTATAGCAAAAGAATTTGCAACTATTGTGTTGGATGAAGCGCATATAATCAAGAATTTTGCTACAAAAACCTCAAAAGTAACGATGCAACTGAAAGGATCGTTTCGGGTGGCACTTACAGGTACTCCTTTGCAAAATCATTTGGGTGAAATATGGAATTTGTTCAATTTTATTAATCCCGGCTTGTTGGGAACTTTGCAGCAATTTAACGATTCGTTTGTAAAACCCGATAACGAATATGCCCGTAAACATTTGCGAAAACTCATTGCTCCGTTTATACTTCGCCGGACTAAATCGGCTGTTTTGGACGAGTTACCTCCTAAAACAGAAATTGTAAAACGGATTCAATTATCGGATGCCGAAATGGCGTTTTATGAAGCGTTGAGACGACAAGCTCTTGCTAATATTGAATCGGGAGAAGGTAATCAGGGCATGAAACATTTACAGGTGTTAGCCGAAATTACTAAACTTCGTCAGGCCAGTTGCAATCCATTATTAGTGGATCCAAATGTAAAAATAACCTCTTCAAAACTATCCACTTTTATAGAAATTGTTGACGAATTAATTGAAAACAAGCACCGTGCATTAGTATTTAGTCAGTTTGTAAAGCACCTGAGTATTGTACGTGAGGCATTGGACAAAAAAGGAATTAAATATCAATATCTTGATGGATCTTCCTCATTACCAGATCGCGAACGAAGTGTGAAAAAGTTTCAGGCAGGCGAGGGCGAACTGTTTCTTATCAGTTTAAAGGCTGGAGGTCTAGGACTCAATTTAACAGCAGCAGATTATGTTATTCACATGGATCCGTGGTGGAATCCGGCCATTGAAGATCAGGCTTCTGATCGTGCTCATCGTATTGGACAGAATCGTCCGGTAACAATTTATCGCTTAGTGGCGGAAAACACCATAGAAGAAAAAATTATTCAACTGCATAATACGAAGCGCGATATGGCCGAGTCACTTCTAGAGGGGAGCGACCAAGCAGCAAAAATGTCTATGACAGAATTAATTTCGTTGATTCAAGAAGGAATATAGAATTTATGAAAGTTGTGAAAAATTTTATCTCAAAGTGTAAAAATAGCTTTTACTTCTATTTTAGATTTACACTTTAAAATCCTCAACAGACATACATAACAAATATTTATTAATCGTTTAGTTTCATTACATTATTTCAATATCTATCATAAATTCAATCTATTCTGTTTGAGATGTCTTATATGATTCAATCGCTTTCATTAAAAAATCGGGAGCTGAGCATGGTTTCCAGTTATCACGTCCCACAAAAGCAATTTCAGTTTCAGCTTCATTAATTAACTGATTCTGTTCATTGTACAAATGATACGTGAACCACATTCGAACACCTTTCATCGCCTTTAATCTCGTTTTCACCGTAAGTAATTCATCGTAACGTATCGTTTTGATAAATTTAAAATTCATGGTAATTACCGGACACATCACACCGGCCTCTTCCACAGAATTATAGGAAACCCCAATACTGCGAAACAA
>JAAFGX010000089.1 GCA_010365115.1 Paludibacter sp. | reverse complement strand
GTCACAATATTAGCTACAAATATCTCGGTGCGCTGCACCTATATTCAAGCCACAGAGTGGCGAAATCTTTGTAGAATAGATCATTTCCAATATTTAGAGGTGCAGAGCACCGTAATATCATATTTATCATATAAATTATACCAACTGTAGACATTTAAAACAGTCCAATCTGTTTTAAATGTCTACTGTTGTTAATGCCGATCGAGTATTTCGAGATTCCGCTTGCGGAAGGCATGTCGTTTAATCCCGTTACACGTGATGTTTCATTTGACATACTTGCCTGCGGCAGGCAGGGTCGACATTGGACTATATTGTTTGTGCAATCGGTATTAATCATATTAGATACGCAATTAAACATACGAGACAGAACTAACTTAGTTCTCCCTCTCCTCAAGGAGAGGGTTGGGGTGAGGTCTGGGTTAGGGTTTTCTCACTCCATCCAACCTCAATAAATCTACTATTTTTTTGTGCAATAACTTCTCGTCAATGGGTTTGGCAATATAATCATTCATACCTATGGCATTGCATTTTGCAAAATTCATATTAATTACATCGGCTGTTAATGCTATAATTGGGATAGTTGACTTTAGTTTCTTACGAATAAAATCTGTTGCTTCGTACCCATCCATCACGGGCATTTGCAAATCCATTAATATTATGTCATAGTTTTTTGACTGTAACTTTTCGATTGCAATTTTACCGTTGCCTGCAATATCGCATTCAAATCCGAAATCATTTAAAATCGTTCGAATGAGTAATTGATTCAACGCCATATCTTCGGCTACCAATACTTTAATATTTTTTATTTCAGTGACTGATTCTTGTAGTTCGCATTCTGATTTTATGTTTTCACTGGTTTTTTTGAAGGTCATGATAAAACTAAAGGTAGAACCTTCATGCAACTTGCTTTTCACCTGAATTAATCCTCCCTGTTGTTCCACCAAATGCTTCACTATGGTAAGTCCCAATCCCGTTCCCCCGAAAAGTCTGGTAGTGTGTGCAGTTGCCTGCTGAAAACTTTCAAAAATACTTCCCAAATTCTCTTTGGCTATTCCAATTCCCGTATCCGAAACCGCAAAATTAAGTGTTACTGTTTCAGCATTTTCCTTCAATAAATGAATGTTCACAGAAATAGTTCCTTTGTCGGTATATTTCAAAGCATTACTCAACAGGTTTAAAAGTATCTGACGCAAACGTAAGGAATCGCCTAGCAACACTTCCGGAATACGGCTGTCGTACTCATTAATATATTTAATTCCTTTTTCCTTAATTTTCATTTCAAACAAAAGAAATATAGAGGTAATGGTCGAATACAATTTAAACGGAACATGTTCAAAGGTCATTTTCCCGGAATCCACTTTGGCCAGATCGAGAATGTCGTTAATGAGTGCAACCAGGGTCTCGCCACTCATTTTTATGGCCTGTAAATACTCATTTTGTTCTGCGCTGAAATTTGTTTTCAGCAGCACATTTGTAAATCCAACAATGGCATTCATGGGCGTACGGATTTCATGGCTCATGTTGGATAAAAATTGTTGCTTAGCCTTTAATGCTTCTTCTGCTACTCTGGTTGCTTCCTCAGCATTATTTTTTTCTTTAATTAGTTCAGCTTTAATTAGTTTTCGTTCGGTAATATCCTCAATAGAAAGAAGAATTAAATGTTCATCATTCTTTTCGGTCGCAATTTTAAGCGCATTTAGCAACAGTACCCTAACGCCGTTGAAAGGTATTTTAAGGTTAATTTCATAGTCAGTTAACCGTTCCTTATTCGGAAGTATTTTTTCCAGAAGCGATCTGACATCAGGATCATTCCACAACTGATTTTGTATTTCATAAAACAGTTTGCCATCCGTTTCGTCTTTAACTGCATTAAATTTATTGTAGAAAGAATCATTGGCGGTTTGTATGCACAGGTTTTTATCAAGAACTATCAGCGGTTCGCGAATAGTGGAAACAATGCTTTCTGAATAAATACATGCTGCATTGAGTTGTTTCTGCTTATCTATTAATTCCTGGTTTACGATGATTAATTCTTCGTTGGTCGATTGGAGTTCTTCTTTTGAAGTTTCCAGTTCTTCGTTCAGACTTTGCATCTCTTCGTTGCTGCTCTGCAATTCTTCATTGGCACTTTGCAATTCTTCATTAGCAGCTTCCATATCTTCGGTAATGCTGCGCATGTCCTCACGTGTCTGTGCTAGTTCTTTTGCCAATTGTTGATTGAATTGCTGCGCTTCTATGCTTTTTCGATTATTCGCGTTGATTCCCGAATTAGGTTCGGTGTTGGAAACCGCTGTTTTTGTAAACAGGATTAAGTAATGTGGTTCTACAGTATTTAAAAGTGGAATAATTTCAATATTAACAAGGTAATGTTCGCCTTTTCCACCTTTATCATTCAGGTGAGTAGTTATATTTATAGGAATATTTTCTTTAACAACCGACGATTCACTCGTTTTAGCTTTATGAAGGGCATTGCGCAATTCAAAAGCCAATCCTTCACGTGCCATTTTTAATAGATTGAAAGTGGGCTTCCCTTGCGGCGCTTCCAGAAACGGTGTAATGATGCCATGAATATGAACAATGTCCATTTGCTCATTAACAACAACACTTGCAGGTGTGTACTTTGAAAGAAGAATGGCTTCCGCACTTTTTCTGAAATCGGTATAAACGGGCTCCTGTTTAGTTAGCATTTTATCTTTTTTTGGTGATGCCTCTTCTTTACGTTCGTTAATTATATGTATAAATCGACCCGGAACAGGTTTTCGTGTGTATATTTTTTCGTGTGTATTGCATATTGCAAACAATTCACTGGCAGGACTGGTGCTTTCGGATTTTCCCAGCAACAAAAAACCATTTTCCTTTAGTGCGTAATGAAATACGGTGAGGGCTTTACGCTGTAAGAAAGTATCCATGTAGATAAGTACATTGCGGCAACTAATCAAATCCATTTTGGCAAATGGCGGATCTTTCAGAAAATTATGAGGAGCAAACACACACATATCCCTAATGAGTTTGTTTACTTCATAACTTCCACCATTTTTGATGAAATATTTTTTGAGTTGGGTGTCTGTAAGCATTTGCACATCGGCTTTGTTGTAAATGCCTGTCCGTGCTTTTTTAATAGCCGTTTCCGAAATGTCGGAAGCAAAAATCTGTATTTTAGCGTACGACGATTTTTCTCTCAAAAATTCGTGCAAGGCAATGGCAATCGAAAAGGCTTCTTCACCGGTAGAACAGCCGGCAATCCAAACACGTATAGGTTCATCGTCCAATTTATTTTTAAATAATGCCGGAAATACAGCATCGCTTAACGCCTGAAAAGTTTTCGGATCGCGAAAAAAAGAAGTCACGGGTATGAGCACATCCATAAAAAGTGCGTCCTGTTCTGCTTTATCGGAACGTAAAAATTTCAGGTAGTCGGCCAGATTTTTCTTTTTTACAATCGCAATCCGGCGTGCAATCCGTCTGTAAAAAGTAGGTTGTTTGTAATAGGTAAAATCAACGCCACTTCGCTGCCGAAGAATTGCAAGAATCTGATTGAAAATATCTTCTTCGGTTTTGGGTAATTCTACCTCGGCTCTGAATGCATGATTCGTAGTATAAGAACTGATAATATGTGCTAGCTGTGCCGGAATATTTTCCGGAGCTAAAATAAAATCTACCACACCTGCATTGATGGCACTTTGTGGCATACTGTCATAAGCTGCCGATTTTTGATCCTGCGCAATGCTGATACCACCGTGCTCTTTGATGGATTTTAATCCCAGGGTGCCATCACTTCCTGTACCTGATAACAATACTCCAACGGCAAACTCTTTGTGAACATCGGCCAGCGACGTGAAAAATTTATCAATAGAAAGATTGAGGATTTTTTCATCACGGGTAGTGAGTTTAAGCACGCCATCGGTTGACGTAAGAATTTTATTGGAAGGTATAATGTAGATATGATTGGGTAAAAGATGAATAACATCGGTGATTTCATGCACGGGAAGTTTTGTTTCTCGTGATAATATCTCGGGCAGCATACTTACGTGCGATGGATCGAGATGTTGAACAAGCACGTAAGCCATGCCTGAATCTTCGGGTATTGCATTCAGCAATCGTTTAAAAGCATCAAGTCCTCCTGCCGATGCACCAACGCCTACTATAGGGAAAAACTGGGTTGTAACAGGCGGTTTGCTTTTGTCTTTTTTTGATGTTGCCATTTTGTAGAATATAAAAAGTCAAAGTTAGGCTTAAATTCCTTAAAAAGAAAGGAAATATAGTTTTAAATTGATTTTCAGTTCATTATTACAGGTCCAATTTTGGTCACAAAGATAAGGCAGATACTACAAAAAGCTTTATCCAGATTAGATTGTAGTGCAATTTTCCGAAACAAAATGTTTATTTATCTTCTACATATCAATGCATTAAGAAATATTCGTCCTTAATAAATCCGTGATACATGTAACTTATTCACAAAATTATGTAACACATATGGTTTTAAAACTCACCACCTTTGTATTGTAATAATACAGATACATTTTAAAATTGATCAATATGAAAAAAATTAGCCTTGTTTTAGCTACGGCTATTACTTTATTTGTTTTTCCATTTCAAAACTTTGCTCAATCTTCTTCAGATACCGAAAACAAACTTTCATTAGGTTTTAAAGTAGGAGCAAATCTATCCAATGTTTACGATACTCAGGGTGATCAGTTTCAGGCCGATCCTAGATTCGGGTTAGCCGGTGGTGCTTTTTTATCCATTCCTATTACTACTTATATAGGAATTCAGCCCGAATTGCTTTTCTCTCAACGAGGTTTTCAGGGTTCTGGATCTATATTGGGTAGTACTTACAGTTATTCGAAAACTTCGAATTACATTGATGTGCCTATTCTAATTGCTTTAAAAGTAAGTCAAAACTTATCTTTTCTTATCGGTCCGCAGTATTCGTATCTGATTAGTCAGAAATATGTATTTAACAGTGCGATAATTAACACACAACAAGAGGATCAATTTAATAATGAAAATATACGTAAAAACACCTTGTGTATAACAGGTGGAGCCGATTTTAGTTTCGACAGATTGGTGCTGGGAGCTAGAATAGGATTGGATGTATTAAATAATAACGGTGACGGAACCAATGATACACCACGATATAAAAACATGTGGTATCAGGCCACAATAGGCTACAGGTTTTAATTTGTAAGTAATATTGGAAAAATTATTCGATTTAACGAACAAAAAAGATTAAATACTGTTGGAGTTAATAAACAAACAGGCATTAATAATTGACAGCTAACTGTTTACAATTAATATTGCAAACAAAATATAAAAATAATTATCATAAAAAAACAAACAAAATGGAAAATTCAAACGGAGTAGTAAAAGTGGTCGGCGCAGTAGTCGTAGGAGCATTAGTAGGAGCAGCATTGGGAATTTTATTTGCACCTGAGAAAGGCAGCAGAACCCGCAGACATTTAATTGATGGTGCCAAAGATTTGGTTGATGATTTGACTGATAAATTGAAAGATGAAGCAGCTGTTTTACGCAAAAAAGCAGATAAACTGGAAGAATTGGCAAAAGAAAAAATGGAAGATTTTAAAAACAATATTAAAAGCAAAACTGCTGAAGCAACTGCACCTCAAAACTAAAAAAAACTTTTTGACGAACTGGGAGAATAACACTCTCAGTTCGTTTGATTTTTATTTTAAAATAAAATTACCACCTACTAAATCATCGCAATCATGTACGAATTTGATAAAATTGAAGAAATTACCGAGAGTCTGAAACAATACGTGAACACAAATTACGAAATTATCAAACTGGAAGCAACCGAACGTACTTCGGTCATTGGTTCTTCATTCGTAAGTGGTCTTATCGTAGGTTTAACTGCATTCCTTTTCGTTTTTACATTGAGTATCGGGATGGGTTTCTATCTTTCAGCCTTATTAGGCGATTCATATTCGGGCTTTGTAATTATTGCTGCATTTTATTTTGCTCTTGCCATTGTAATTTTAATAGTTCGAAAAAGATTTATTGAAACTCCATTAAGGGATAAAATAATCCGGAAGATATTAGAAAAAAAGGACATATAAGGAGAATCAATAGGAATTATTCACATAGGCATTATTGTAGCCATATAATGAAGAATAATGAAAACAATAAAAAATAAATCTGATGAAGCCATTTCTCTTCGGAGAAAAGCAGAGAATAAATTATTGATACAAGCTGGTTTAAATCAAGATTCTCAAAACGAAGCTGAGAATGCCAAGCTTTTGCATGAATTGCAAGTACACCAGATTGAATTGGAAATGCAGAACGATGAATTAAAAAAAGCATTGGAAAATACTGCAACAGCAACCGCACTTTACGATTTTGCCCCTGCCGGGTATTTTACACTCGACCGTGATTCGACGATTAGTCAAATGAATCTTAATGGTGCTAAAATGTTAGGAAAATCGCGTTCAGAATTGGTTGATGTGAAATTCATTCTTTTTGTAAGTACAGAAAATCTAGGTGCTTTTAATGAATTTTTGAAAAATGTGTTTGATACCGAAAAAAAACAGACTTGTGAATTTGAACTTATATTGAATGAATTTTTATCAATTTATGTTGAAGGCATAATTTCGGAAGATGATACAAAATGTTATGTAACTGCCGTAGATATTACAAAACAAAAACTGGATCAAGCTGAGATAACAAAACAAAAACTGGAAGAAACTGAAAAAACCCGAAAAATAGCTGAACTTGAATACTATCAGAATTTTTTAGTGGGGCGTGAATTGAAAATGATAGAATTAAAAAAAGAAATTAATGAATTGTTGAAAGAGTTAAACAGGAATCCGGAATATAAGTCTGTAGAATAACGGAATATTCGTTCTTCCCGTTTCTAAAAGGTTTGATGCGATGGAGAAATTTACACTAACTATATCACACAAAACAGTGTGAAAGTATTTAATCTTTAGTTGGTTCAACTTTACTAAAATTAAAATTGAATTTAAGATATTGAACTTATCGGGTTCAGATATGTATAGAATAATAGATTCACAACACACATACTTAAAGCGAGTACAAAAAATAAATTAATACTATGGAAAAAATACTTATTACCAACCATTCAGAATTGCTCTTACGAATAGCAGTTTTAAAAGTAGACAAAGACATTCAGGAAGTAAAACTTAAACATACTTTTAAGGAACTTGCTACTACTCTTAATATTCTTGGTTTGTTTAAAAGTAAAACAAACACAGATCAACCTTTGGATTTTGCAAAACAAGGAGTAACCATGGCAATGGATTTAATTATTGATATGATCTTCGGGAAAAAAAGAGGTTTAAAAGGTTTTATCAGTTCTGTAATGGTAGAAAAGGTTGTTAATTATATTATTGAAAATAAATTCAATGATATCATTTCCTTAATTACCGGATTTTTCAAGAGAAAAAAAAACAAGGAAACGATTCAAAATTAATCATTTTTAAAATACAATATATGAGCAATAATATATTAAAAATCACTGTTTTAGCATGCATGGTTGCAACCGGAACAACTAGCTGTAACAATACTCCAAAACAAAAAGCAATAGAAGTAGAAGCTGCAAAAGAAAATCTTATTGAAGCACAAGAAAATGTAATTAAGGCAACCGGGGATATGGAACAAGCCAGAATTGACTCTACGAATGAGTATGCAAACTATAAAAGAGAGTCAGACATATTGTTAAAACGCAACGAGTTGAAAATTGCTCAATTGAAAGCAAAAGTAATTTCAGACAGAAAAGAATTAAGACTGGAGTACGAAAACAAACTGAATATTCTTGAACAAAAAAATACTCAGTTGAAAGTAGATATGCTTGATTATAAAGGCGTAAATAAAACTGAATGGGAAAAATTTAAATTGAAATTTAATCAGGATATGGATGCGCTTAAACTATCCATTTCCAAGATGGCAGAAAAGAATACAGATTAGGAAAACACTGGTTTCTCTCTAAACAAATTAGCAGCAGAATGTTATTCGGGCAATTGGTGCATTTACCAATTATACGACGAGAGATAAAAATTTCAAGTCAAAGCTCAATCGTTCTACTGCTATTTTTATATCATAAACTTTAAAAAAACAACTCATGAAAACAACAGGATTCATTATTTTAATCATTGGGGTAGCATTAACCATTTTTACAACAGTGAAATTTTTCACAAAAGAAAAAGTGGCCGATTTGGGTATAATTGAAATCACCCAAAATAAACCTCACGAGATTAGCTGGTCACCACTAATCGGTTTTGCAGTTATTGGTATTGGCGGATTGGTATTGTGGCAAGCGTCAAAAAAACAATAATTATATAAACATGTGATTTATGTAAATTATTCCTACAGTTGTGTAACGGATGACCTACAAAATAGGCTCACCTTTGTATAGAAGAATATAACTGGATGTAAATAAATAACAGATTCGCACAAAAACGTATTAATAAATCAATTACAAGTAATTAAACTTTTAAAAACACAAAAAATGGAAACTTCAAAAAACACAGTCAAACAAATTGCAGGAGTATTTTTAGGTGCTGTTATTGGTACTACATTAGGAATTTTATTTGCACCTGAAAAAGGAACAAAAACAAGAAGCAGACTTTCAACGCGTGCAAAATTTATGAATAAAACCATCAAATCTAAATTTAAAAGAGATGTTGATTTGATTCAGGAAGATGCAGAAGAAATAAAGGATATAGTTATCGAAGATATTGATAAATTGACCAACAAAAAAAAGAAAAAATAAATTTATTTAAAAACAACTTCTATGAAAAAGCGAGTATTTTTAATGAGTGCCCTTGTATTAATTACAAGCATTACAGTTTCATTATCGATGAGTTCTTGCGCTACCAAAACTCCGTTTTTGACATCAACAGTCATACCCGCAGCACAGGGTACTGTTCAAGTAAAAAAAGATGCCAATAAAAATTATGTGATTACCATCGAATTATCGAATTTGGCTCCTTCCACACGCCTTACTCCACCAATGACTGCTTATGTAGTTTGGTTAGTAACAGCTGATAATATGAATAAAAATCTGGGACAGGTCAACACCTCGACAAATTTTATGTCGAATAAATTAAATGCGAAATTTGAAACAGTGAGTGGTATAAAACCAACTAAAATTTTTATTACCGCCGAAAATGAAGCGTCAGTTGAATATCCAAGTTACAACTCGCTTATTTTAACAACAGATTATTTGAAATAACTATTTACAAAGGATCGTAAATTTTCGAACTTATTGAATAAAATGTGGAGTTCAGAACCCACTCGAAAAAACGATCTTTCAATTTGATTGATAGAGGCGCACCCGAAAAGCCATATGAGTAGGGAATTTTTTAGTAAATAAAAAAAATAATGAAAAAATTAATTATTGCACTTTCTTTCGTATTGTTTTCGGGATTTGCATTTGCAGAAAGTCCTTTATACGTTGGAACCTCTCAATTGAATCTTGGACTAGGATTGTCGGACTCAGGTATCCCGCTTTACATTGGTTTTGATCACCAAATCTCCCGTGATATATCTTTAGGTGCCGAATTATCGTATCGTGCTTACAATGAAAAATGGTTTAATAATTATTACAATCATGACATTATTGGGATTTCCGGGAATGCAAATTATCATTTCAATAATTTATTCCAAATATCTTCTCGTTGGGATTTATACGCCGGTGCTAATGTAGGTTTTTACTACTGGACATCTCCAGATGGGTATACTGGAAGCCATAATTCTGGCTTAGGTTTAGGTGGGCAAATTGGAGGACGTTATTACTTCACAAACAGTTTAGGTGTCAATCTTGAATTTGGAGGTGGAAATGCATTCTCGGGTGGAAAAATAGGTATATCAATAAGATTATAATAATATAATGGGATGATGTGGTAATGTGATGATGAGATGATGAGATAATTTAAAGACAGAAAATTTAATCTTCACATTTCCATATCAGCCAATTACCACATCATCACATTACCATATTATCACAATAGCAAATCACCATATCATTAGTCATGGACACAATACAGAAATTACCGATTTTTGCAAAGATATCCCTTTTTTGCGTTGGTTTGTATGCATTTGTGGCCATGTTATACATTGCACAAGATATTATTCTTCCGCTTTTGTTTTCAATTATAATTGCTACAGTACTACATCCGGTGGTTAATTTATTTGTTAGGATAAAAATAAACAGGGTATTAGCAATAGCATTGACTTTGTTACTTACAATCATTGTTATTGGGGCGTTTGGAGTATTTTTCTTTTCACAAGCGAGCAAGTTCAGTGAATCCTGGCCGGTTATTGTTGATAAATTCACACAGATTTTCAATCAAACCATTTACTGGGCACACGGATATTTCGATATCAGTTCGCATAAAATTAACGAATGGATTGTTCAAACTAGAGGCGATTTACTGAATTCGGGGCAGGCGGCTATCGGGGCAACCATAATTTCAGTCGGCAATTTGCTGGTGGTGTTGTTTTTAATTCCGGTTTACGTATTTTTTATTTTACTTTACCAACCGTTATTAATTGATGTCATACGTAAATTGTTTATTAATGGTAATCAAACACAAGTCGCTGAAATAGTAACCCAAACCAAATCGGTTGTTCAACGCTATCTTATCGGACTATTAATAGAAGCTGCTTTAGTGGCGGTTTTAAATGCTATTGGCTTGCTTATATTGGGTATTCAATATGCCATTTTGCTGGGGATAATCGGTGCATTACTCAATGTTATTCCCTATTTAGGAGGACTTATCGCAGTAGCATTGCTTATGATAATAGCATTGGTTACCAAAGAATCCCCTATGTTTGCTTTGTATGTGTTGGGTATCCACTTATTTATACAGTTAATTGATAATAATTATATTGTTCCAAAAATTGTGGCTTCTAAAGTGAAAATTAATGCGCTGGCTTCCATATTTGTTGTGCTGGCAGGTGGTGCTTTATGGGGAATTCCAGGCATGTTTCTGTCCATTCCTCTCATTGCCATTCTAAAAGTGTTGTTCGATCATATTGATTCGCTTAAACCATGGGGGCTTTTACTGGGCGACACAATGCCTGCCTCTACTGTGTTTAAAACCAAACGGACAAAAAACAAAGAGTAAAAGTTCAGAAAGAAAAAAAACAATTCTATGAAAAATCTGAAAACCACTATAAAACAAAAAGTTTTAATTACAGTGCCACCATTAACAAAGATTAGTGAGAAAACACTGGTAAAAAGAGACAAAGTAAAAAGTTTTCTTTATGACATCGGAGATGTGGCACTTTTTATTAAACGAACTATCCGGGAGATATTTACCGGGAAGTTTGAAGGCCGGGAATTTTTATATCAATGCTATGAAATCGGGAATAAGTCTTTACCGTTAATTGCTATTACCGGTGCCATCATGGGTGTAGTTCTTACCATTCAATCCCGACCAACACTGGCAACATTCGGAGCAGAAAATATGCTTCCGAAAATGATTGCGGTTTCTATTATCCGCGAAATTGGTCCGGTAATTACCGCCTTAATTTGTGCAGGCAAAATAGGTTCGGGTATGGGTGCTGAATTGGGTTCAATGAAAGTGTCGGAACAAATTGATGCCATGGAAGTATCGGCAACTAATCCGATGAAATATCTGGTAGTTACCCGTGTGCTTGCTGCTACATTGATGTTGCCAATTTTGGTAGTATTTGCTGATGCTTTCGGTATTATCGGAAGTTGGATTGGCGTGAATATAAAAGGAGATGTCAACTTCTTTTTGTTTTTTTCTCAGGCATTCAGCGCTGTTAGTTTTGACGATTTATTTCCATCACTTATAAAATCATTTTTCTTCGGGGCAGTTATCGGACTGGTAGGTTGTTACAAAGGCTATACGGCCGGGCGTGGTACCGAAAGTGTTGGAAAAGCGGCAAACTCAGCAGTTGTGGTATCTTCATTACTCGTAATTATTGTAGATATGATTGCCGTTCAAATAACAGATATGCTGAGATAACTGACCCCAACAAGAGCAAAGAGCCAAGATGTTAGACAATAAAAATAAAGACAAAAGAAACCTACTAAAAAGTATTTGAAAATAATTCTCTTTTATAATTAACAAAATATTTTCTATTACAATATTTATATTAACCTGTTTATTAGTCAATTGCAGCTTTTATAATACGTCAAAATAATTTACATCGTTCGAAATAATACATCAATTTGAGAGCTTAGAAACTAAAGGGGCTAAAAAACCATTATTATGAATAACACTCAGGCAGAAAATACAGCCATTTTAACCGGGACTAAAAAAAACGAACCGATTATAGAAATCAGTCATCTCAAAAAAAGATTTGGAGAACAAGCTGTTTTGAATGATGTTTCGTTCCAACTCCATACCGGCGAAAATCTGGTAATCCTTGGAAAATCCGGATCAGGAAAATCTGTACTTATTAAATGTATTGTGCAGTTATTGAAGCAGGATGAAGGAACCATACATGTTCTTGGTCAGGAAATATCCAAGCTGAATACCAAAGAATTAGGTGAATTACGCAAGAAAATAGGATTCCTTTTTCAGAGTGGAGCACTCTACGATTCAATGACAGTGAAGGAAAATCTGGAATTCGCTTTAAAGCGAATGGAAAAGAAATTGACTCAAACAGAAATGGACGAAAAAATAAACAATGCGCTGGAAAACGTTGGTCTTGCTCACGCGCTGGACAAAATGCCCTCGCAACTTTCGGGTGGAATGCGGAAACGAATCAGCCTGGCACGTACAATTGTGGTCAATCCGCTGATTATGTTATACGACGAACCTACTACGGGTCTCGATCCGGTGACTTCCGATGAAATAAGTTTGCTGATCAATGCAGTTCAGAAAAAATTAAAAACCTCGTCCATTATAATTACACACGATATAAACTGTGCTCGAACAACCGGCGACCGGATAATCATGCTTCAGGATGGAGCTGTTTATGCAGATGGAAAACTCAAGGATTTCGAAACGTCGAAAGATCCGATAATCAAAGCATTTTTTAAGTAGAGACAAGAGACAAGAGACAAGAGACAAGAATCAAGAATCAAGAGACAAGATACAAGAACTAAAAATAACCCAATAAACTAATTGACTAAATTATCTTAATTCTCAAATTCTCAAATCAAATAATTTTCAAATTTCAATATTATGGATACACACTCATCTCGATTCAAAGTACGCTTAGGATTATTTGTACTCGGAGGATTGCTGTTTTTTGCAGTCGGCATTTTTCTGATTGGAAGACAAAGACAACTTTTCGACTCGGTTTTTAAACTGAGCACCACGTTTTATAGTGTTGGCGGTTTGCAGGTCGGAAATAATGTCCGTTTTTCAGGCATCAATGTCGGGACGATTGAGAGTATCAAGATAATTAACGATTCGTCGGTTAAGGTAGGTCTGATTATTCGGAAAAATGTTCAACCGTTTATTAAATCCGACTGCGAAGCCATCATTGGCTCCGAAGGAATTATTGGCGATAAAGTGTTGACAATTTCACATGGAAGTTCCGAATCAACACCTGTAAAAGATGGTCAAACCATTCAGGCGGTGGAGCCAATTGAGATGGACGCTATTATGCAGAGCGTGAGTGTGACCGCTACGAATATTGAAATTATTACTGATCAGTTAGCAGCTATCATGTTAAGAGTGAACAGCGGTGACGGAACACTTGGAATGCTTATACGGGATACAACCATATCAGCAAATATCAACCAGACCATTATTAACCTGAAAAAGAGCAGCAAGGGACTGGACGAAAATATGAAAGCGGCCAAAGATAATTTCCTATTTAAAGGTTACTTCGATAGAAAGAAACGAGAAGCAGAACAGAAAAAAAAGGAGGCTATAAAAGCAAAAGAAGAAAAGGCGAAAGAAAATTGATTTAATATAAAACTGACTCCCAACCCCCAAAAATGGGGGATCGAAGACACAGGTTATGAAAAAAAATATATTAAACAACATTCTGATTAATAAACTAAGTAGCTGAAAGCATTTAATGATATGTTTTGATTTCTCGAGGGACAAGCGACTTCCCTGTTGCTTGAATAGCTATCAAGCAACAGGGAAGTCGCTTGTTTCCTTAAAAACAACAATAAAAAACATATCAATAATTATTGTTGATTACTTAAGTAATTAAAAATAAGTAATGATATTTTTTTAAACAACTTTCAGTACCGATAGTTATCGGTATTGCCTTGTGTCTCCTAACTAACAAATTACAGAACGCAAATTACCCAAATAACCGCAAATATGAAAAATATTTTATTTGTTAGTCTTAATTTTTTCTAAATATGCAAACTTGGTCTTAAAGTCCCCCTCTTACTCCCTCTCCTCAAGGAGAGGGTTGGGGTGAGGTCTGGATTTAGGGGGGGGTAATCGTGTCTAAATCCTTGTAACTATTTAATATGTGAATAATGTAACTTATTTCTATAGTTGTGTAATACTTTCATCATTAATAAACTGTAATTTAGCCATATGGATACATATACTAAAAAATTTAAAATCAGATTGGGATTATTTGTTGTTGGGGGGTTAGCTCTTTTTGTTCTTGCTATATTTATTATTGGGAAGCAAAAGAACTTATTTAACTCCGTTTTTAAACTTACATCCACTTTTTCGAATGTAAGTGGATTACAGGTAGGTAATAATGTTCGTTTTTCTGGTATCAACGTCGGTTCAGTTGACAATATAATAATGGTTAATGATACGACGGTACGAGTTGATATGATAATTAAAACGGACGTTTGGCAGTTTATCAAATCGGATTGTAAAGTCACATTGGGTTCAGATGGGATCATTGGGGATAAACTTATTATTATCCTACCTGGAAGCACTAACGCACCATTAGCAAAAGATGGCCAACGTCTTGAATCAATACAAACTATTGAAAAAAGCGCCATCATGGCCCGTTTGGATGCCACAACCGCTAATGTAGAAGATATTTCGAAACAAATATCCGATATTACAGATCATATCAATACCGGAAATGGAACCCTAAACATGTTGATACAAGATTCAATACTTGCAACTAACTTGAATCAAACCATTGCAAATCTGAATGAATTTTCCAAAGGGTTGAACGGGTCGGCCGTTGTGATGACAAGTTTGAAAAAAACAGCTTATAATGCCCAAGATATCTCACACCAACTTGCATTGATAATGAATAAAATAAACAAAGGAGAAGGAACATTGGGTCGACTGATTCAGGATACAACGCTGGTTGAAAATTTAAATCAGACCATATTGAATTTTAAAAAGAGTTCGCAAGGATTGACCGGTACAGATTCCATTATGGCTAAATTGAATGTTACTGTTGGTAATGCAATGATTATCTCAGAGCAACTTACAAAAACGATGCACGATATTAATAAAGGAAATGGAACATTCGGTCGGTTAATAAGAGACACAACCTTTGCTGAGAATTTGAATCAGACCATGATAAACCTAAGAACAAGTTCCAAAGGATTAGATGAAAACATGACTGCCGTAAAACATAATTTTCTTTTCAGAGGTTATTTCGAAAAACAGAAACGGAAAGCTGAACAGAAAAAACAGGATGCTATAAAAGAGGAAGAAAAAATTCAGAAAGCAGAACCAGCAAAAGTAGAATAGTTCTAAAAAATGGTTACTTCAAAATCAAAACTAACCAACATATTGTGAGTGATACAAACAACAGGATTCAGGTACACTACCTGAATCCTGTTTTCAATTTTACTGTTTTCTTATTGATTATAATTTTGCTTGTTTTGGAGTAGGAAAATTATTAACGTGTGTGCAACAACATATTCAAATCTTCCATTTTAGGAGGCATTGGCGCTTTTTTATAGATTTCAATAATATCCTTGTCTCCTTTTTCTCCAAGCTGCATTTCTTTCACATCATCCTTATGTTTTGCTACCCAATTGCTGCCAGGTTCAAGATTAGACATTGTTTTGGAAATAACTGTATAGGTAATTACATAACCTTCTTTCTTTAGGTTTACTTCCATAGAATAGCCAAAATCGCTTTCGTAGCCCATAATCATCCATCGAAATTCTGGTTTTCCTATCGTTCGCCTTATAATAGCTTCGTTGCGGGTATAGTCAATACGGGGTTTGCCATCAACCATCCTCAAAGCAGAAGCTGTTCCTGCTCTAAATCCATTCCAGCCGTTTGTTCCTGTCATTTCGGTAGGCCATGCTTTGGGGTTTAACTTTTTAAAGTTACTGCTAAAGGTCATTAGTATTTTCAAATCGTACAAGTCGCGCATATATTGCCAAGCCATATCCAATACTTTCACACTGTCGGTAATTGGTAGAAGCTGTTGATTTACTGATCTTTCTGTTGCAAAAGGCATCGGGTTTGTGAATTTGCTATTATACATATCGAGAAAACCCGGATAAAGAATACTACTTTTATCTGGCGAATAATAAAAACATACTTCTTTAGATTTAGAGCTATAAAACCATTTTGGTACTTCTTTGGGTGGAATTCCAGTATAACCTTGTTTGGTTATCTCGGCAAGACAATCTTCTCGTGAAATACCCGTCAAATCACGCATGGCAGTAATACCATTCACTACCATTTTTACATTCGGTTTGCCCGGAGCAAAACTATAATAAGTTCCTGGTCCCCAATGCTTATTGGTACGAGCATACGGCATTTTTTCGGCAACAGAAAGAACTGTAGTCGAAGTTGTTTTTGTACTTGAATTAGGCTTCTTTTTCGCCGTTTGAGCTGGCAAGTTTAAACAAACGCAACAAACAATTGCAATAGAAAAAATCAGTTTGGGGTTCATAAGTGTTGTTTTAAAATTATGTTCGTATTTTTAGTTTGGTTCTTGATGACCAACAATGTCAATTGAGCCTTTTCGTAAAGACTCATGTATTGTTTATTGGTTAGTAAAATTGTGTCAAAGATAAAATTATTTATTTACTTAACAAAATGTCAGTTTTCAGCAAAGTGTTGGTATAATATCACATTTTAAAGCGCTTGAATCGCATTAAAAATTAGTTCAAACACATCATACTCCAATGTTGTTTAGATAAGCGTATTTATATAATTCGACCTCTCCCTATATCCCTCTCACAAGGAGAGGGACTTGGATTACAACTGTTTTTTGATAAATTTTTCATGTAAAAATTATGTAGTCGGTAGTAATTTACCTCCCTCTCTTCGGGAG
>JAAFGX010000008.1 GCA_010365115.1 Paludibacter sp. | reverse complement strand
TAATTTCAATTATTTAAGCACTACAAATTTATATTCATGTTAAATCGAAATGCTTAATTTTAAAAGAATGAGACTTTATACAGTACACTCATGTTTGAAAATGGTTTTCCAATTTAAACAGCTAGGGAATCAAACTAATAATTCTACAATTATCATTATAGACGCTTGACGTTCTAATTTTTAAATATTATCACAATGCAAACAATACTTGGAGCAAATGGAATTATCGCTACAGAATTAGCGAAAGAGTTGTATAAAAATTACACCAAAGACATACGGCTTGTCAGCCGAAATCCTAAAAAAGTAAATGAAACCGACACAATATTTCCGGCTGATTTGTTAGATCCAAAACAAGCAGAAGAAGCTATAAAAGGCAGCGAGATAGTATATTTAACTGTTGGGTTGCCAAACGTATCCTTAATAACACAAGAACGTTGGCCGATAATTATGCACAATGTTATTGAAGCATGCATTAGTTTTCAAACCAAATTGGTGTTTTTTGATAACACTTACATGTATGGTGAATCGGAAGGTTTTATAAAAGAAGGAAATCCATTTTTAGCAACAGGGCTTAAAGGATTGGTTAGAAGCAAGGTAAGCACAATGCTTCTACATGCAATGAATCATTATGAGATAACAGCAATGATCTGCAGAGCTCCTGAATTTTACGGTCCACGCAACACTAAAAGTATTACAAATGCACTGGTTTTTGAGAATATCCTAAATTCAAAAAAAATTAAAGTATTGGTAAATGAAAATAAATTAAGAACTTTAATGTTTACGCCAGATGCAGGAAGAGCGTTGGCATTATTGGGAAATACAACTGATGCTTATAATCAGACATGGCATTTACCGTGCGATGATAATAGACTCACTACTAAAGAGTTGATAAATCAGGCAAGCAAAATATTGAGAAAAAGACTACACTTTATTGTTTTAAGAAGTTGGATGGTAAAACTTAAGGGGAATTTTGATCCTTATTTAAAAGAAACGATTGAGATTTTATATCGTTATAAATCGGATCATTTATTTGATTCTTCAAAATTCAAGACCCGTTTCCCTGATTTTAAAGTAACACCTTACAAAGTAGGTATCGCTGAAATCTTAAAAGATTTTAATACTGATTAGCCCAATTTGTTAAGTTTTACTACATATCGTAAACCGTTAAATCTTCACCCAACACAGTGTTTTCAAAGACCGTTTTAGCTTCTTCCAACAGTTCATTTTGATGGATATATCGCGCCGAATAATGACCAATGATAAGTTTCTTTACATTCGCTTTTAAGGCAATCTCAGCAGCCTGACGAGCTGTACTGTGATACGTTTCTTTTGCTCTGCGTTTTTCGGTTTCCATAAATGTGGCTTCGTGATATAAACAATCCACACCTTCAATTATCGGAATTATTTTTTCGGAAAAAGCGGTGTCCGAGCAATATGCAAATCGTTTTGGCAAATCGCCCGCAACAGTAAGTTGCTCATTGGAAATAATTTCACCTTCATCCGTTTCAAAATCCTCACCTTGTTTAATTTTTAGTATTCGCCATGTAGGAATATTATAAAAATCAATCATTTCACGAATTATATGACGGTCTCGTGGTTTTTCCTCAAATAAGAATCCACAACTTGGCACACGATGTTTCAACGGAATTGAAAAAACCTGCACTGAACGATCTTCGAAAATCAGTTCATGTTTACGTGGATTTATCGGGTGAAAAATAACTTTGAAGGGCAAATCGGCACAAAAATACTGCAACTGAGTTTCCATTAATTTCTCTAAATCGGCTTGTGCGTGAATATGAAGCTCGGCAGTTCGGTTAAGCATTCCAAAAGAAGAAATAAGTCCGATTAAGCCAAAACAATGATCGCCGTGAAGATGAGAAATAAAAATGTGTCCAAGTCTATTTGCTTTTACACCCATTTGTCTCATTCGAATTTGAGTTCCCTCGCCACAATCAATCAGAAACTGTTTGTCGCGAATTTCAAGAATTTGGGCACTGGGGAAATTTTTTCGTGTTGGCAATGCCGATCCACATCCTAATATGGTGAGTGTTGCTTTTTGCATGAATTATGCCGGTTTTTTTTTTGGAAATAATTTAATTGGTCAATTGTGTTAGTCAACTCAATCTATTGTTTCTCGAAATCACTTTTAAGTAAACTGAATACAATCAAATCAACAAATCCATGGGTATGAAGTTCACCTTCACGTTCAATTCCTTCGTGCACAAATCCTAAACGCTCTGCTACCCGTTGGCTTTTGTAATTTTGAGTGGCAACTTTAATTTGTATTCTATTAATTTCCAGCGTATCAAAGGCATATTGAATCAATGCTTTACATGATTTTGTAATAATGCCCTTATTTTGAAATGCTTCTGACAACCAATAACCTATCTCTGTTTTTCTGTTTCCAAAGTCGGAATCTTTCATTGCAATCAGTCCTACCAATTTGTTCAAATAAAAAATAACACAAACAAGTTCCTTCGATTTGGAATTAGTAACGCTTCGAACAAAGGTTCGCGTATACGAAACATCTAAGGTTTCTGAAACAAATGGCAACCATTCGCTCAGATAAATACGTTCATTGTCTATTGTTTTGAAAATTGCAGTTACATCTTTCAATTCAACTTCCTTCAATCTGATAGTTGGGTCAACAATAATTTCCACCATTCAAGACATTTCCTTTAATCGAAGTTAAATTCTGGTTTTTTTCTTTAATTCAAAATCACGTCCAAGATATTTCTCTCTAACTACCGGATTGTCTGCCAATTCCTTTGATGTCCCCTGAAACAAAATTTTGCCCTCAAAAAGCAAATAAGCACGATCAGTAATAGTGAGTGTTTCGTCCACATTGTGGTCGGTAATGAGAATTCCGATATTCTTTTCTTTCAACTTCCAAACAATATCCTGAATATCCTGAACAGCTATAGGATCGACACCGGCAAACGGTTCGTCGAGCATAATAAAACGAGGTTCAATGGCTAGGCACCGTGCAATTTCTGTTCGTCTTCGCTCCCCTCCCGATAAACGATCGCCGATATTTTTACGTACATGTTCAAGATTGAATTCGGCTATGAGTTTTTCCAGCGATTCTTTTTGGTATTCCTTGCTGAAATTAGTCATTTCTAACACCGATTTGATGTTATCTTCCACCGTCATTTTTCTAAAAACAGAAGCTTCCTGTGCCAAATAACCAATTCCTTTTTGAGCACGTTTATAAACCGGAAATTTTGTAATTTCTTCGTCATTTAAAAATATTTTACCCGAGTTTGGAGCAACCAGACCGGTTGTCATGTAAAAAGTAGTTGTTTTTCCGGCACCATTTGGCCCTAACAATCCTACAATTTCACCCTGTTTTACGTCAATGGAAACATCGTTTACCACCATCCGTTTTCCGTATTTTTTAAATAAATGTTCGGTGCGAAGCACCATGGCATCGTTTATCATACACTTTAATTTGAAGTACAAAAGTACGTTTTTTTGTTGCGATACAAAAATGTTACATTAATTTTTGTTTGAATGGATTCATTATCTTAATTTGAACTTAATATATTTTATAATTTTCGGGCAACTTCGTTATTTTGGAAAAATAGATTGATAAATAATACGCATGTAAATAAACGAACTAAAACACAATAATTTCAAAATACCATAATAAACATATTGTTGATTTTTTAAACAAACTTACAATTATTGTTATATTTACATAATTATAATCAATATCATATTGAAATAAATATATTTTTTTCTTTTTTAATTATATTTGCACAACTTCTGTTTTAGTAATAATAATATTAACCAATTCAAATTATCACATTTATGAAAAAAATACTTTTTACACTATTGATTGTTTTTCTTGCAAATTATTTGCAAGCTCAAACATCGGCTCCAGAGGCTACAACTGCAACTGCTGGGACATTGACAGTTACATATACAATTGTATCAAGTACATATATTAATGCTGTTTGGATAAAATCAGTAACTCCGGCTTCATTTGTTCGAACACTAACTGTATTTGGACAAGAAAACAAATACAATAATGAACTTGTTAAATGGACAGCAGATAGTGGAACAAGAAATTACACAAATGCAGTAACAGGTGCAACAAAAGCTTCTACTGCAGTAATGACTTCAACTTGGAATGGAAAAGATATTTCGAATACCACGATAGTACCCGATGGAGATTATACTATTAAAATTGAAATGACTACTGAAACATCTGGAACTAACTCAAAATTAGTCACAGGCAATTTCACAAAAGGACCTGTAGCACAAACTATTACACCAGCAAACGTAAGTCCCATTTCGAATATTAAAATTGCATGGGCACCAGCAAGTACTACTAGCATAAACAATTTAGAAATGGATAAATTGTATTCAGTTTATCCAAATCCAGCAGTTTCTTCGATTTACGTATCTGGTTTAAATATTGAAGGTGTTGACATATGTTCGCTTTCGGGTAAAATTTTAATCATGAGTAAAGAATCAAACGTAAATATAAGCAAATTACCAAAAGGTGTTTATCTGGCAGTAATTTATGCAAAAACAGGAACAGTAGTAAAGAAGATTGAAAAATTATAGTCAGTTTAATATTAAAATTGCTACAATTAATAAAAACAGCCAAAATATTTTGGCTGTTTTTATATAGATATTTTGTAAATAGTAATAAATACCAAAAAAATTTTATATTTTTACGTTGGCTTTTATATAAGTAAGCTTGATCATCTGAAAATACAAGGAATTAAAATGAGAGTTAAAAATATATTATTTCCACTTGGATTATTGTTTTTATTTCTTCTTAAAACAAGTGCTCAAATCTCGCCCGGTGATTTGAGCAAATCTCATTCCAGTCTCGATGGAGTGAGCAATTGTACAAAATGTCATTCACTTAACAATAAGGTTACGAGGGATAAATGCCTCGACTGCCATAAGGAAATTAAAGCTTTAATTGTTGCAAAAAAAGGATATCATGCTTCTTCTGAAGTACTTGGAAAAGAGTGCTCGTCATGTCATAACGATCATCATGGTCGAGAATTCAAAATGGTTCGTCTCAATAAAAAACTCTTTAATCATAAACTTACAGGATTTACTTTAACAGGAAAACATGCTAAACTGGAATGTAATTCTTGTCATAAAGCTGAATTTATAAAAGATCCTGATTTTAAAAAGAAAGCTTCAACTTACATGGGGTTGAATCAGAACTGTTTATCGTGCCACGATGACTATCATCAAGGGAAATTATCTTCTAAATGTGCTAGTTGTCATAATTTCGATTCGTTTAAAAATGCCACTGGTTTCGATCATAGTAAAACACGTTTTCCATTATTGGGCAAACATAAAAATGTGGACTGTTTAAAATGCCACAAAACGGAAACTGTGAATGGAAAAGTAGAGCAAAATTTCAAGGGTTTGAAATTCGGAAATTGTAATGAATGTCACCAGGATGTACACGAGAACAAATTAGGCAAGAATTGCAAACAATGCCATTCGGAAGAATCTTTCTATTTTAATAAAAACATGAAAGCATTTAACCATGACAAAACTAATTTCAAATTAGTTGGTAAACATAAACAGGTGGATTGTAATTCGTGTCATAAGAAAAAATTAACTACAGCATTTAAACACAATCGCTGTACTGATTGCCACACTGATTATCACAAAGGTGATTTTAAAGTAAACGGGAAATCACCGGATTGCGATGAATGTCATACTCTTGATGGTTTTGCTCTCAGTACATATTCACTCGAAAAACACAATAAGAAATTTGTGTTAGATGGTGCTCATGAAGCAACACTTTGTCAGGCATGTCATAAAAAACCAAGTGGCTTAACCTTTAAAAATATGGGCAAAAATTGCATTGATTGCCATAAAAACATACATAAAGGTTATATTGAAGAAAAATTTATGCCGAATAATGACTGTTCGGCTTGCCATAACACAAAAAACTGGACTTCAGTAAAATTTGATCATAATCGAACCAATTATAAACTTGAAGGAAAGCATGCAGAAGCTACCTGTGATAAATGTCATTATGGAAAAAATGAAAAAGGACAACGAACTCAACAATTTGCTGGAATTTCGCAGGAATGTTCAAGTTGTCATAAAGATTCACATGTTGGTCAATTTGCTGTAAATGGAAAAACAGATTGTGCAAAATGTCATGGGTTCGACAACTGGGAAAGCACAAAATTTGACCATATGAATTCCCGTTTTGCTTTGGATGGTGCTCACCAAACAGTTGCTTGTGATGAATGTCATAAACCCGAAATGAATACACTTGGGAAATATGTAAAATATAAATTTAACGATATTTCGTGCGCATCATGTCACAAATAAATATTTGTAAAAATCAGTTTCTACTGGATATGGTAAATAATTTTAAAATCTACTTACTTTTCAGTATAGTCATTTCAACATTAATAGGTTGTAATGATGATAATATTTTTTATCCGAAAGTCAAAACCTTGAACGGAGAAACAGTTGTCAGTGGAATAAGACCTGGAGGATTGGAAAAAGCATTATTTTTGCGCTTGAAGTTAGTTACTAAATTGGTTATAAACGATACGATTGATAGCAGGGATTTTCAAACTATGAGAGACGAAATGCCAAATCTTAAAGTGCTGGATTTGACAAATGCAACTATTGCCGCATACAATGGTTACGAAGGGAGTGCCGGCAAGAGAGTTTACAGATATTCTGCCAATTCAATTCCTGAATTTGCTTTTTATAATCCAGAAAAATCTACTGCCAATACCACTTTAAACTCAATAAAACTACCTCAAAATATTAAAACAATTCGTGATTTTGCATTTAATCGTTGTGCTGCACTTTCTGGAACACTCGAAATTCCGGCTTCCGTAAGAGATACAATTGGAAATTCCGCATTTTCATACTGCGAGAATATTTCATCAATCACATTATCTTCTGCAAGTTATATTGGCGAATCTGCATTTCAGGGATGTGTAGGTTTGAAAGGTTCATTAGTAATTCCGGATTCTGTATTTACAATTAAGCCATGGGCTTTTGCTTATTGCGAAAATACTACTTCTGTTGTAATTTCTGCATCAGTATCTGATATTGGTATATCTGCATTTAATGGTTGTGGGAACTTCTTTCATGTAGCAACTTTAAATACTAATTATTCCAGTTTAGATGGAGTGCTATTTAATTCCGATCAAACCTTTTTAGTACAATACCCTTCAAGAAAAAAAGGGAGTTATTCTGTTCCAAATTCAGTAAATATAGTTGGATCGTATTCATTTGCCAATTGTGTAGGATTAACATCAGTTACAATTCCCGACGCCACTTTTTTAATTGATGAAAGAGCATTTAGTGGTTGTATCAGTTTGAGCGGCGACTTTAAAATTCCATCTGGATTGACTTCTATCGGATTATATGTATTTGAAAATTGCCCAAAAATAAGTGGTTTTCTAATTACACCAGAAAACACAACTTATACTTTTACAAATGGTGTTTTAATTGAAAGTCAATTGTTTATCAAAAGATGTCTGCAATCAAAAACAGGCAGTTATATTATTCCTTCTGAAATAATTGTCATTGATAATTCTGCATTTAGTAATTGTACCAATCTAAGTTCTGTTACAATTCCTGAGTCGGTTATCAGTATCGGACAAAGATCTTTTTATAATTGTACCGGATTGACAAGCATTTGGGTAACTGCAACTACACCATTGGATTTGAGCTCTTCACCAACTGCCTTTGAGGGTGTAAACTTAAATTCATGTACATTGCATGTCCCTGCAACAAGTAGAAATGAATATAGGAGCTCAGAAGTCTGGAAAAATTTTTTAAAAATAATTGAAAATTAATAAGTTGTTTGATAGATCAGTTTCAATTTTAAAACAATGCGTAAAATCACATTTTTAATATTATTTTGTTTCCTGATAATCAATATTAATGCAAAATCGCCTCATGGCAATAAGTTTAATATTGATTGTACCGTTTGTCATGTTACAAAAGACTGGAAAATTATTAAATCAGGTTTTGATCATAATAAAACCAATTTTCCACTTACAGGACAACATAAAATGACAGAATGCAAAAAATGTCATCAATCTCTCCTTTTCTCTAACACAAAAACAAAATGTAATGAATGTCATACCGATGTTCATCAGGGAACTGTAGGTAAGGAATGTGAAAGATGTCATACTACAAATTCATGGATTGTAACTAACACCAGAGCACTCCACGAGGAAGCAGGTTTTCCATTAAGAGGTGCTCACAAAACTGCCGATTGTAACCGTTGCCATACGTCTGCATCAGATTTAAGATTTGAAAATATCCGAACTGATTGTTTTGCTTGTCATAAAGATAAATATTTTGCAACAGCCGGAAAAACTTACGATCATAAAGTTTTAGGTTTTGATACGGACTGTGCACGTTGCCACAATATGGTGGGAATGGATTGGAATACAATAGGAAAAGGATTTGATCACAGTTTCTTTACATTAACTGGCGGACATAATATCGATTGTGTTTCATGTCATAAAGAAGGAGACTATAGAAAAAGACTTTCAACAGATTGCACAAGTTGCCATAGTGGTAAGAAATCAGAAGCGACAACTGTTATCCCTGCACATTCAAGTATTTTTGCAAAATACAGTTGTGCAGAATGTCACACCACTCAAACATGGAACACGGTTAAATTCAAACAACACGATGCATTTTATGGAATTTACTCTGGCAAGCACAAGGGAACCTGGACTAGATGTACCGATTGTCATAAAAACGATGCAGGATATGATGCAAAAAACACCTGTAGTAGATGTCATAATGATATTCAACATTTATAATTTCCTGTTCTGAATATTCAATTTGAAACATAAAAATTAAATGATAAATCGATTTATAATTCTGATTTTATTGTGTGTATCTTTCACAGTTAATGGTCAATCTAACACTGTTTATGGTCAATCTAACACAGATTTGATTAGAGGCAGTGTTTCATACATCAGCACTCAGAATATATATGTAAAATTTGTAAACACAAATGGAATTCAAATTGGTGATACACTATATTTAGAACAAAACAATCGTTTAATTCCTGCCATAATTGTAAAAAATCTCTCTTCAATTTCATGTATTGGATTTAAAATTAATGACATTAAACTAAGTCTGACAAATCCTATTGTAGCAAAGAAAAAAGTAGAATTTTCAGTCGAAGTTATTGCTGAGAAATCAACTGAATCATTGGTTGTAAATGATTTATTAATTAAAAATAAGAAAGTTAATGATAGTGCATCAGTTAATATAGCAAGTTTTAATGGACGATTTTCGATTTCATCATATTCCAATTTTTCTTCAAATCCACAAAGCATTTCAACCCCAAATTATCGTTTAAGATACAATTTAGCACTAAATGCAATGCATTTGGCCAACTCAGGTCTATCCTTTGAAAACTATATGTCTTTCTCTCATACATTAAATAATCCTGCTGAAAAATACAAAGATCTGAAAATTTACAATTTATCACTAAAATACGATTTTAACAAAACAACTTCATTGACATTTGGTAGAAAAATAAATGTAAATACAGCAAATATTGGTTCTGTAGATGGTCTCCAGTTTGAAAAAAGAATAAAAGAATTCACAGTAGGTGTTTTAGCAGGGACACGTCCTAATGATTCAACTTATGGATTTGATTCAAAATTAATACAATACGGTGCTTTTGTGAGTCATGATTTCCATAAAGAATTTAGGTATATCCAAACTTCTGTTGCATTTTTTAATCAGACCAATAGTTTAAAAACAGATAGACGTTATATTTATCTGCAACATTCGAATTCTCTATTGAAAAATGTTGACTTTTTCGGATCTGCAGAAGTAGATTTATATAGAATTGAAAATAATATTCCTGTTAATGACTTTGATTTGACGAGTATTTATCTTTCGTTATCTTACCGGCCTTTTACTAAACTTTCATTATCAGCATCATACGATGCCAGAAAGAATGTTTATTATTACGAAACGTATAAAAGCAGAATAGATAGTTTACTGGAAAAAGAAATGCGTCAGGGTTTGCGTTTTAGATTTAATTATCGTCCCATTAAATATTTCAGTTGGGGCGGAAATGCTGGATATCGTTTACAAACGCCAACTTCTCACGAGTCGATGAATGCAATAAGTTACTTAACTTATTCAAAAATTCCGTATTTAAATGCCTCTTTGTCAGTTACTGGAACAGCTTTAAAAACTTCAAATATTTCGGGATTTATTTACGGTGCATCTCTCTCAAAAGATTTTTTCAATGGAAACCTTTGGGCTGAACTTCAATATAGAAAAGCTTTGATATTTTCTCAGGATATTGCTGAATTAAGCTTTTCGTGGAGAGTTACTAAAAGTTTAATGCTATCACTTGATTATGAGGAGACCTTTGAGAAAGATAATAATATCGGACGGCTTTTTGTAAATCTAACACAAAGATTTTAATCATTTAACTGTTTGTAATAAGGCATTGAATCTATTGATTAGTGCAAATATTTTTCGCCTACCTCCTATTTACTAAATAAATTCCGACCAATACCACTAAAGCTCCACCAACTTCGTGTAAAGTAAGCATTTCGTTTAAAATAAACACCGAAAAAATAGCTGTAAAAACTGTTTGACTAAGTAAACTTACTGATGCAATAGTAGGTTTAATATGCCCCAAAGCCTGATTGATAGCCAACCAACCCAGTAATTGAGGAACTAATCCTAAGGCAACCAACGAAAGCCATGTAGTTGAGTTAAAACCCCAAAGTGGAGTTGATGCTAACAGACAAATTAAACCTAAAACTACCGTACTAGTTATCATTGAAATGGTGGTAAACGAAAAAGTATCGAGTGAATTACGACCTTTTCGAACTGTAATTAAATAAGTTCCATAAAAGACACTGGCAACAATGGCCAATAGATTTCCGAAGTTAAAGTGAGCTTCCACTACTTCGTTTATTCCAATGATAATTGTGACTCCAAAAATGGCAATGGTAGTTCCAACCCAAAATATTTTTGTGGGTTTTTCTTTCATAAAAAGTAATGCGCCGATTCCAACCCAAACTGGAGCCAGATTTGCCAACAATGTAGATATAGTTGCTTTGGAAAGCATGATAGAAGAGTTCCACAATGCAATATCGCAAGCAAAGAGGATTCCACAAATAATAGCTATTTTAACTCCCCGAATATCAGTAATTGGTTTTTTGAAATATAACCAAACAGGAATAATACCAATTGTTCCAAATAAAAGCCTATAAAACCCAGAGCCAAATCCGCTGATGTCCGCAATTTTAACTAGTATTGCTGACCATGAGATGCATAAAACACCAAATAGCAACAACAAATAATGAGTCCACGGGTGATCTTTATGCAGTTTTATCATAATTCAGAATCAAGAATTGCTCTAATCATTCGATCATTTCCTGAAATATCTTTTCGTAATTCTACGTCACTAAAACCCATATTAGTCAATAAGTTCATACAATCCATACCAAACTCCCGATTAATTTCAAAATACAGTTTTCCGTTTTGACCCAAATATTCTTGAGCGAATTTGGCAATATTACGATAGAAAAGCAATGGATCATTATCTGGAACAAACAATGCCAGATGCGGCTCATGCTCTAATACGTTGGGTAGTATTTCATTTTTTTCAAATTCAGTAACATAAGGCGGATTACTAACAATTATGTCCCATTTTTTATTAAATTTTGGTGCATTTAAGATATCGGCTTTTATAAAATTAATATTTACTTTATTGCGCCGAGCATTTGATTTTGCTGTTACTAAAGCTGTTTCTGAAATATCAAATGCATCAACCACTGCATTTGTAAAAATATGTTTTAAGGATATTGCGATACAACCACTTCCTGTTCCAATATCCAAAATGTTTTTTATTTGATTTGAACTATTATCTTTTTGAATCCAATCCACCAACTCTTCAGTTTCGGGACGAGGAATTAAAACCGATTCATTCACATTAAATGTATGTCCATAAAAGTCTGTTTCGCCTAAAATATATTGAATGGGAACCTGTTTTTTTAATTTTTCAATAATTTTTTCAACATCTTGCTGTTTTTCAACAGAAAAATTCGTATTTTTGTTAACTAAAATTTCAATTCGTGAAAATCCCGTTAATTTTTGGATGATAAGATTACAAAAACTCTTAATTTCGTTTTCAGGATAATGACCCCGAAGTTCAGATTGAATATGTTGAATTACATTTTGCATAATTTTGCAAAGATAGAAAAATTAGTTACGAGTTACAAGAAAACGAATTGAAGTAATAAGTTTGATTTTAATAAACATTGATTATGGACTTTGAACTAAAATACATGCAACGCTGTTTGCAACTGGCACATTATGGTGGAGGTTTTGTAGCTCCAAATCCAATGGTTGGGGCAGTTTTGGTATGCGACAATAAAATTATTGGAGAAGGCTATCACCAACGTTTTGGTGATGCACACGCTGAACCAAATGCAATAAATTCAGTTTTAAATAAAGAATTGCTTAAAAAATCCACGATGTATGTAAATCTGGAACCATGCTCTTTTTATGGAAAAACTCCACCATGTGCCGATTTAATTGTGAGACATGGAATTCCCAGGGTTGTAATTGGCACTTTGGATCCAAATCCAAAAGTTTCAGGGCGAGGAGTTGAAATATTGCGAAAAGCTGGAATAGAAGTTATCTGTGGTATATTGGAAGTTGAATGCAGAGAGTTAAATAAACGTTTCTTTATTTTTCAAGAACAAAAACGACCTTACGTTTTATTGAAATGGGCACAAACACAAGATGGTTTTATTGATAGAGTAAGAACTGATAGCTCACAAGCTCCATTACAGATTTCGAATAAAATTACCAAACAGTTAACTCATAAAATGCGTTCCGAGAATCAATCGATTCTGGTAAGTACTAATACTGTTGTGCTTGACAATCCATCGTTGACAGTACGGAATTGGTCTGGTAAAAACCCAATTAGAATTGCCATTGACCGTCAGGGAAGAATTCCAACTGATTATCATATTTTTGATGGAATTGTTCCAACAATTGTTTTCACAGATATAATAAAATCAAATCAAAAAAACGTTGAATTTGAGTCGATTAAATTTGACAAGAACATATTACAAACTATTCTGCAGAAATTGGTTGAAAAGAATATCCATTCAGTACTCGTAGAAGGTGGTGCCAAATTATTAAACAATTTTATAGAGTCGGGACTATGGGATGAAGCTAATGTGGAAGTTTCCAATCAAAAAGTTGAAGTTGGAATATCAGCTCCCAACATATCACTTTTACCAATAAAGGCAACTACAATTGAAAACCATGAATGGTTGTTTTTTAAAAATCCAAAAGAAATCAGCATTTCATAAAAAATCACATTTATTAAATTCGTAGACATTTGAAGTTAAAACATTGATAATAAATCAACAGCATGACAAGAATTTTAGCTATCTTTATTATTATCTTATATGTTTATACAACAATAAGTACCATAACGGTTTTATTGATGGAGAATCGTAATCCTGTGAAATCATTATCGTGGGTTTTGGTATTGCTTTTTTTGCCGGTTGTGGGAATGTTTTTTTATCTGTTATTGGGACAGGATTATAGGAAAAAAAAGATAATTTCAAAAAAAAGTATCCGCCGGGTTACTGAACGACAAGTTGCATTATTCGACATAAATAAATTAGATTCGAATCTGATTGATAACAATCAGTTGAATTTAGTCAACCTATTATATAAAAATAGTGAGTCAGCTGGTTATGCATTTAACAAAGTAGAAGTTTTATCTACTGGGATTACAACGTTTGAAGCACTTTTTAACGCAATTCAACATGCTAAAGATCATATTCACATTGAGTTTTTTATATTTGATGATGATATAATTGCCAACAAATTACGAGAATTACTCATTCAAAAAGCAAAAGAAGGTATCCGTGTAAGAATGATATATGATTATTGGGGGAGTTTTCATTTATCAAAAAAATATCTTAATTCCTTAAAAGATGCAGGTGTATATGTGCGTCCATTTTTGCCTTTTCGGTGGAAAATATCCAGAAGCAGTAAAATAAACTATCGTAATCATCGCAAATTGGTTGTAATTGATGGAAAAACTGGATTTACAGGGGGTTTGAATATTGCTGACCGATATATTTACGGAAATAAATTAGGCATTTGGCGCGACACTTTTATTTGCATTGAAGGTGCAGCAGTTCATGGTTTACAACTACTCTTCATGATTGATTGGTATTTTGTAGACAGAAAACTAATTGAAGGAAAAAAATACTTCCCTGAACCTGAAACATTTGATCGAAATTTGATTCAGATTGTAAATAGTGGACCCGATACCGATTGGGAAGCCATCATGCAGGGAATTGCCTCAGCCATTATGTCAGCCACAAAATATGTTTACATTCATTCTCCATATTATATGCCCACTGAAGTAATTGCGTCTTGCATTGAAATGTCAGCACTCAGTGGAATTGATGTTCGTTTAATGATTCCTTTACGATCTGATTCAAAACTTTCCGATGCAAGTACAAGTAGTTATTTAGGAAAAGCTCTGGAAGCTGGCGTTAAAGTTTTCCGTTATAAAGAAGGATTTCTTCACAGCAAAGCAATAGTTATTGATGACTTTATTTCTATTGTGGGTTCATGCAATATGGACGAACGAAGTTTTGTTCAGAATTTTGAAGCCAATGTATTTGTATACGAAAAGAAAACTGCATTTCATTTAAAAAAACTTTTTTTTGAAGATATGGAAAAATGCGAAGAACTTAGTTTAGACGTTTGGAGCAATCGGACTCGACGCCAAAAAATGAAAGAATCTTTTGCAAGACTTTTCAGTCCTTTAATGTAAAAGCAACCAATAGCGAGAAAAAAAACAATTTGAAAATTACTCGTAAAAGAATTTTAATTACTTTTGTGCCAATAAAAAATCAGCGGGATGTAGCTCAGCCCGGTTTAGAGTACTGGTCTGGGGGACCAGTGGTCGCAAGTTCGAATCTTGTCATCCCGACTGCTGAAAATTAAAGGTTTACATTTATTTGTAAGCCTTTTTTATTTGCATTAGTAAAACAATAGTAAAACAATATATTGCGTAAAACACAAATAAATACAAATTGAAGTATTATATAATCAATGACTTAGCTTGTCCCACAAATCAAGATCAGAATCAATCAAATCATATTGTTGTTTTACGGCTTCAATATATATATCAGGCAACATACACTTTTTTAGTAAAAAAAACTCTCCAAATGGCATCCAATATCAATTTTTAGCTGTTGTTTCAAGTAATTAATTACTTTCTCCTTTTATTGAAGTAACTCAAAATAATCCATTCCCAATAAAAGAGCTAAATTGGATTTTCAATCTTTAGTTCCTTAGCATCAAAAAGGACTGTTTAGCATTATTTATATATTTATTAAACTGGTGATTGACTTGTATTTTCACAAGAAAAATCAACTGTATGAAAAAAATATTATTTAAACTGCCCAGCTGGTGGAAAGCGGATACTCCTACTTTCGCCCGATTCTTTCAAGTCCTTTCTGGTGCTCTGGCAGCACTGCCCATGTATTACATCGCACTCCCTGACGAGTTCAAAGATGCCATTCCGACAATTTATCTCAAGTACATAGCCATTGCCGGTGGCGTGTGTGCTTTTATTCTCCAATTTTTTAAAAAGAAAGAATCATGAGTCAACTCGGAAAATACTTTTCATTGGATGAATTGATAGTAACCCAAGAAAACATAGATAAAGAATTGAAAACTTATTAACAATTCAGATACTTGTCTATTATTTTCATGTTAATGTTAGATAATTGAGGCTCTTGCTGGAATTGGGGAAAGATATGTATCTTATTTTCTATATTCTAGTGCGAACGAATTGTCTTCCCAAACATCTCAGCATTTTATGATTTACTACTAATATAAAATATTATTTCTGTTGTAGTTACCCCTGTATCAGCTCCGCTAATTAATGCTGCAAAGATTATAAACACAATATCGGTAGATAAATGAAGTTTATTTCTATCGATTCTATGTTTAGGTATGGTACATGCTAATTTCAAAATTTTATTTTCTTCCATTTAAATATCTATCTGATTATCAGATAGATATTTAAAATAAAATTCACTTACACAAGTTTAATATACACTATGTCAGATATTTAATATCTTTTTTGTAATTATTTTTTAATGCGTTTGCCTTGTTCATAAGCTATATAACTTAAGTAGTAGAATCTAAATAATTTCTTATTTGTAGAAGATATAGACTCTTAATTTATTTGAGAACTAGTGATAATAATAGGGATGATATTTTTGATATTAAAGGAGCTAAAACATATATTTCTAATTAATTCCTGATAAAAATCTTGGTTGTTTTGCTTAAACCGCTATTGCCGGTTACTTTCAATAAATACATACCGCTTCTTAATGAATTAACACTAAATTCAACCGAGTTTGTGCCCTCATTGGTAGCAGTATAGTTTTTTGCACTGTGCAAACGTCCCTGTAAATCAAATAAACCTATAGCAACATTTGCTCCCGATCTTGCTGAAAAGCTAACCGTTATTTTGTCTTTTGCAGGATTAGGAAAAACATGTACGTCATCATTAGTAGCATCAATTTGAGTAACACCGTTTGGATTAACAGTGGGATATTCGTATGCTCCCATATCGCTAGAGAAGCCTACAGGACGAGCAATCCCTAAAATATCATTGGCTGTAAATTGTCCGGCGACAGAACTTCCATTGTTAATTGCAGGGCTGGTGTTTTGCAGTTGAAAGTTGGCAGTACCATCCAATGCCTTATTTATAAATTTTGGATCTGCGGTAATATCGTGTGCTCCCTTTTTAAATGCAGAACCGTTGAAATAGAGGTTGTAGTCATAAATTGCACCTGCATCATTTCCGTTGCAATTTCCTCCGGTACGCGCATACATAATGTTGTTGTATATCTTCACATCGGTAGATTGCTGACCATCTATTTCGGGATATCCAACTACTGTACCATTGTTATAGGCAGTATTATTGATAATGTCGATATGGTTTGCTCTAAATGCGTGTATACCGCCACCTCCATTGTTGTAACTTACATTATTTTCGACCAAAGTTCGTCCGGTATAGCCCACATTCACATCTAAAATAATACCATTCCCATCACTTAAAGCGTTTGTTCTTTCCCAAGGAACGGTAGTTTTATTGTTGTAAACAATATTATTCCGTATTATTATTTTATAGCCCGTTTCGGTGTCGTAATTTTTTGTATTAAGAAAAGAGATGCCACTTGTGGCATACATAGTGTACCAGGAATTATTGTATACAATATTATTTTCAACTGTAACATAATCAACTTTTCCACCACCCATACCTGCACCTGGAAAATCGTGGACTTTACAATTGCGTACAATTAGATGGTGTACCGTTGCATTTTTTCCAAACGAAATTCCATTGGTGTTGAACCCAGAAATAACCGACCAGTCTTTAATGTTGTTTTCGTAGTTTTGCCACGATTGGTAAGCATTTGTATACGTAAGGTTTGCATTATTACCTTCAAGTTCAAGTCCATCTAGTATTACATACGAACCATCCAGTATTATTGCTTCCCAAGCACCACCCGAGGCTTTTAATTTTGGAGAATGCCCTGCCATTGGTTTAAAAGTAATATACTGTCCTGCAGCACCTGAACGGGTCATATTTAAAACATTCCCATTTACAGAAGTGACTTGGTAAATTCCGTTCATGATAAAAACAGTATCGCCCGGATTTGTTAAGTTAGCGGCCGATTGAATGGTTTGTTTTGCCAAAATGGAGTAATAGCCTGTGTTTGTGTTGTTTCCATTCACCCCATCTACGTAATAGTTGGTAGCAAACGTTGGAACGACTGAAAAAACAACTAAAAGAATCGCGATGCAATTGATTTTGCTGAAGAGTGTTTTCATAAGAAAATAATTTGTTTTTAATGAAAATAAATACACCTTATTTGTTTAAAGTGCCATGTAAATATTGTGAATTATATAAGTAATTTACCTGAAAATCTGTTATCTATATTCAAATGCGCCTATGTCAGAAACTGCAATTCCATTTCCATCACCGTCAAAAGGACGTGCATTATCATCGAAATCAAACAAAGAAGATGGTGTGCCTGATGCTTTATCTATTGCAGGTGAACCAACTTTAAGTCTAAAATTATTTGCAGATGCATCTACAAATAAAGGATCTTTAATAATGGTATTAGTTCCAGTTCCAGAAGCATCATTAGCCCCAAATATCAAATTATTATTTAACGTCAACCAAGATTGGTTTTTAGTTCTAATTTGAATCTTATTATTTGAAAAGATGTTATTTCTTATTATAAAATTCGTATTCAATACATTACTTGCTTCAACCAACATCCCACAATTTTCCCATGGACCAGCTCCGTATCCACAATTATTGACTGTATTATTGTAAACTGAAATATTATACATAGCTCCGTCACTCAAGTAACCAGCTAATCGAATACCTGTTCTTGTACAATTATAGATTAAATTGTTATAAACTTTAACGTCTGTGTTGGTGCCCCCTTCTTCACAAGCCACATTAAGTCCGCTACTACAGTTATATACTGTATTACTATAAACTTCAATATTATTGAGTGCGCTTTTGTAAGAATCAACATAAAGACCAACGCGAATTAAATCATATACTATATTGTGATGCACTTTACCATCCTTGCATGCATTTTTGATATCAATTCCCTCCCCACCATTATTGACATCGATGAGACGGTCAAAAACGGTATTGTACGCTACTTCAAACGTATTCACCGAAGCCATTGTAATGCATTCACTGGTGTTTACAGTCAATCCGCCAGGAGCGTAACAAGCTCTTTGAACACTATTGTTTAATACTTTTATAAATGATGCATTTGCTGCACAAATACCCGAAGCGCCTGTATTGTAGGTGGAACAGTTTTTAACGGTTACGTTTGAAGCATTATCTCTTATCAAAATACCAAAAAAACCCGAATTAATTATTCGCAAGCCGTCAATAATAATGTTGCTTTTGCCTGAAATAATGATGAGGCCTTCTCGTGAAGCGATGGTGGGTAGGGAGGTTTGACCATCAATTACAGCACCATTTTTTTCTTCCGACATCAACAGTATTGGAGCTGTGGAAGTGCCACTATTTGCAAATGTTATTATGGCTGTTGGTTTGTAAGTGCCAGTTTTTACAACAATTGTATCGCCAGCTTGAGCAACAAGTGCAGCTTTGTTAACTGATACAAAAGGGTATTGTTTTGAACCAGAACTTAAATCATTTCCAGTAGTAGAAACATAATAACACGTAATTTTTTTTACTGTCGTAGTGTCTTTTGGTAATGGATCTGGTATTACATTTGAGTCTTTGCAGCCGAAAGTGGAAAGTAATGTGATAAGTACGAATCCACAGATTGTTATAATTTCTTTTTTCATTCCATTTTATTTTTAAGTATTGCTATTGATTTATTTACAAATTTACTTTACCTAATTTTTATATTTTCTTTAAGCAATTCTTTTTCATACACATATGAGTATGTGGTTTGTCTCAAACTTTGCTAAATTATTTTAAACAAAAAATTATTTCAATTCAACAGAACCATTTAAGCGAATGTCCTCAGAGGATGCGCCTACCATGATGTTAAATTTGCCTGGTTCAGCAACCCATTTCATGTTTTGATTATAAAAAGACAAATCGTCTTTCTTGACAATGAAACTTACCACCTTTTTTTCATTTGGATCCAGGCCGATTTTTCTAAATCCTTTTAATTCTTTTAGCGGTCTTGAAACGGAAGATACAATATCGCCAATATATAGTTGAACAACTTCTTCGCCAAAAATTTTACCTGTATTAGTTACATCAACATCTATGACAAGTTCATCCTTTTCGGTAATAATTTGTTTAGATAGTATTAAATTCGAATAGACAAAAGTAGTGTAGCTCAATCCATAACCAAATGGAAATAAAGGCGTAGTTGGAATATCTAGGTATTTATTTACCCATCTATTTTTTAGTGCTTCGCCTGTTGCATCGTGAGATGTCCTTTTGTAATTGTAATAAATTGGTATTTGACCCGTATTGATTGGGAATGAAACCGTTAACTTGCCTGATGGATTGTACTTTCCGAGAAGTATATCTGCAACGCCCAAACCGCCCATTGTCCCTGGTTGCCAAGCTTCTAACACTGCCATGGATTTATTCGTTAGATTTTGAATGTCAAACGGACGACCATTTACAAGCACGCTCACTATTGGCTTCCCTGTATTAGCAATTGCATTTACTAATTCATCTTGTATTCCGGGTAAATTAATATTTGATATACTTCCACCTTCACCACTCATCCAATATTCTTCACCCACAACTAAAATTACTAAATCCGACTCCGATGCCAATTTTACAGCTTCGGGAATCAACTCAAGTCCCTTTGGATCAAAACCATCCAATTTTACTCCTTCGGCATAATTTATTTCAACGTAAGAATTAACACTTTTTTTCAATCCTTCTAAAACCGAAATCACCTCATCGGGTTTCCCTTGTGAATAGTTTCCTCCCCACCACGATAGCAAATCCTTTTGTCGGTTAGCAAGTGGACCTATAACAGCTATCTTTTTTATACTTTTATTTAATGGTAAAATTTTATTGTCATTTTTTAAAAGCACCATACATTCACGAGCTGATTTACGCGCAAATTCAAGATGGTCAGGACTTAAAAGTGTTTCCTTTTCTCTCTGTTCATTAAAAAATTTATAGGGATCATCAAACAAGCCCAATTTGAATTTGGCAATAAGAACACGCTCTACGGCTTTATCGATACTTTTAATATTTATTTTACCTTCAGCTATAAGTGCTTCCAAATGCTTAAGATATAAACCACTAGTCATATCCACATCAACACCTGAATTTATAGCCATCAAAACAGCCTCTTTCTCATCCGAAGCTATACCAATTTTGACAAGATTATTTATGGTTGCCCAATCGGTAATAAGCATCTTATCAAAGCCCAATTCTCTTCTTAAAATATCAATCAATAATTTTTTATTAGCAGTTGCTGGAACACCATCATAAGCTGAATACGCAGTCATCACACTACCAACCCCTGCATTTATTGCAGCTCTGAAAGGTGGAAGATAAATTTCTCTTAGAGTACGTTCAGAGAAATCTGCAATATTATAATCTCTACCTGCCAGTGCTGCACCATATCCGGCAAAGTGTTTTACACAAGCCATTACATTTTGTCCACTTGCAAGATTTGTCCCTTGAAAACCCTTTACTCTTGCTGCTGCAACAAAGCTCGCATAATAAGGATCTTCGCCAGCACCCTCTAATATTCTACCCCAACGAGGGTCGTACGATATATCAACCATGGGCGCATAAGTTAAATGTATGCCACTTGCCGATGCTTCTTTTGCTGCAATACTTGCCGATTTTTCAATATTGTCTAAGTTCCAGCTTGCCGACTCACCAAGTGGTGAGGGGAAAATGGTTCTGTAACCATGAATAACATCTTCTTCGAACATAAGTGGAATGCCAAGACGTGTTTGTTCTACAGCTACTTTTTGAAGCCGAAGATTATTTTTAACTCCATTGCTTTTCAATATGCTTCCAACATCCCCTTTTTTGATTTTGTCAGACAAATCGTTTTTAGTGTCATTTTCATTTACAAAGGTTTCTAAATTGAGTTGCCCCACTTTTTCTTTTAAAGTCATCAATGACAATACGTTTTTAACACGAAGTTCGATAGGTTTTGTGCTATCAAGATAGACAGGTTTTTTGCTTTGCGCAGATAAGCTAGCTACTGCAAGCAAAAGCAATACGATAGTTGTTGTTTTTTTCATTGGTATTTTTTATTTGTTTTATTTTATTCGAATTATTTTTTCCTCTAAATTTATTACGCACTAATTAGACATAAAGACTAATATACTCATATACATCTGTTTTGAATATTGTTTATGTTTATTTATTGTTCAAAAGCTCCACGGTCGCGCCCACTAGTTGGACGTTTTTTTCCTTCTATATCGGTTGGCTGACCCACATCATTGCTACCTGAATTAATTCCAGCACTTCCCTTTGCTAGGTTGAAATTTCCTTTGGTCACATCGAACTGAATATCAATAAATTTAGGATCATCGACAATATCATGCTCACCTTTGAAAATATTTTGTGCAGTTGGATATAGGTTGTAGTCCCAACGAATATTTTTGTTTTTATTGTTCGATGTTACTTTTCCACCCGGACGTGGAACAATCACATTGTTTAAAATAACAATATCCTCACTGTTGTTAGGGAAAAGTTCCTGATAACCAACAATAGTGCCATTGCAATACGTTGTATTGTTAATAATATCAACATGTTTTGTGCGAAAAACGTGTATCCCTGAACCGCCATTATATGCACTTAGGTTATTGGTAATCAGTGCTCTGCCTTTCCATTCAGGACGTTTTGGTTTTGGAAGTTCTACAACAGTATTTGGGGTTGTTTCAGGTGTCGCTGGAGCTGCCGTTGAATTTTCAGTTGCAGTCGGTTTTGCTACAACATCGGCATTAGGGTTTGTTGCACCTTGTCGGTTTTGGTCAGTAACATCGAGAAGGATACCATTTCCATCGCTCAACTTTTGAATTCTGTCCCACGGTACCATGGTTTTGTTATTCCAAACATAATTACGTTGAATTATAATATGATAACCCGTCGCATCATCAAAGGCCCAGTTATTTAATGTGGTAATTCCCGAACCACCAAACCGCATGAACCAGGCATTGTCATATACTTTGCAATCTTCAATGGTTAAATAATCAATTTCTAAACCCGTAATACCACCTCCGGCGCATTTGGCCACCTCGCAATTGCGAATAATCAGATGATGAGGCTTTTTATCAGCGGACATCTTCCTTCCATCAAAACAAATTCCATTGGAATTGAAATAGGAATTAGGCGTTGGCTTTTTAGCGTCTTCCTGTGCTTGAAGCAAAAAAATGGAATCGTTGTTCCCAATTACATTAATTCCATCAATAATATTGTACGAACCCGTAATTTGAATTCCTGCCCAGCCTCGGGGATTGACAACAGGTTTTTCTCCTTTAATAGCTTTCCAAGTAATCCAAGCATCAGCGTTTCCAGAAACATGAATATTTAAAACGGCACTTCCATCCGATTGATCGGCGTTTGTATAAACTCCCTTACCGACCAAAACTACATCGCCCGGCTGTACCAAATCAGCTGCTTTTTGTAAGGTAAGGAATGCTTTTGCAAGTGATTTCCCATCGTTCGAATCGTTACCCAATCCGGTCACATACCAATTGTTGGCCGAAACGAATAATGTAACAGTCAAAAATATACTAATAATAAAAAATTGTTGTTTCATGGTTGTTGTTTTAAAATCACTTAGTTATTTAGCTATTCTGACTTTTATTACTTGATTTTCAAACGGTAAGTATTCATCTGATATGGGTTAAAACTTACCGAAAGCTTTCCGTTTATGGGATTTAATAGTTTCTCATTGGTTTCGATGTGTGTGGTTTTCCAAGCACTGCCAATATTATGGCTTAGTTTTATTTCAGGGTTTGATTTTGATGAACCCATGTTCCATGCCCTGACGATGACACCATTTTCAATACCTTCTTCCGAAGGTTTTACACTCCAAAGCAGTACATTCGGATCGGAAACTGTCAGCAACGAATACTCGTTTTGTTTTGAAGCCGATTTGCCGCCCGAAACTTCACCAGTTAGTAATGGATTCTGGTGTTCCAACGAAAACTTCATGGACCCAACTGCATCAAAGCTAGTCTGGTGAGTGGATAGCGCAAAGTGGTATTGGAAATTGGTTTCGCCATTCTGGTTCGGAAAGCCCAGAAAGCCGCCATCTTCCCACTTTTTATCCACCCGTCCGCCAGCAAGTGCGCTTAATTGCGATGCATTTTCGTCTAAGGTGTAAACCGAACTTCTACCCAATTTAAAGAAACTGCAATCGAGGTTCGAGACGGTTACTCCATAATCCGATTCGCTCATGTTAGCAAAATGGTTGAAAGTTTGCCAGTCGTAACGGGCATTCTGAGAGGAGTAATTTCCTCCGTTGGTTTCAGTTTTAGCTGTTATTACAGCACCCAATTCTTCATGTCGGGTGGTAGGATTGTTCAGGTCGAAAGAGAAAGCCCAAGTTTTTACATCCCCAAAATTGGCATCAATGCTATTTTCAATTTCAATACGTGGACTGTTGGCATATAATGTTACCCTAACGGTATGCTTAACAGGAAAATCGGAATTTGCCTTTAAAGTGACCGAAATCGGACCTGCATTTTCGACCTCGATCGGCTTTCCGCTTTCAACGTCTCCACTTCCCAGGTCGTTCAGGTATCTGCCTTCAATAAATTTCACCAACTGCCTGTTGTTTGCGCGCTTGTCGGTAATTCCGGTAATCGCACCCGAACGGCTAAGGCGTAAACTGTAAAACGAATTGCTGATGGTTTCGCCTGAGACAATAATTACAGAAGGAAATTCAGCAGGTTTTTCTTTCTTGATTTCGAATACTTTATAGCCTACTGAAGGAATATTTTCAGCATAAATCCTGATAAATTTCTTTTCTCCTTTGGTAATCAATTGACTGGCGACTTCCATTTTTGCCTGAAGATCGACCACTTTAACCGGATATTCGCCTTTCCATTCCAAATCCGCCACATCGTTTCGGCTCCAGCTCAACGAATTAAAAACGAAAAAGCGTGGATTGACAGATTGACCGATTTGATTGCCCAGCAGTTTAGCTGAAAGGTTTTGAAGCGTATCGGCATAAGTGCTAAGGTTCTTTTGCTGATTAATCTGCCATGCGGGTCTTTCCTTCATGGCCACCTTGCTGTCGCCCGTCCAGTCGTGTTCCCAATAGTAGCCAAACGCGTCCCATGCTTTATTCCGCATGTCAATCAATTTATCAGCAAAATGAGGATTTTTCAAACTAACAACTGTCGCCATTGCTTCTGCACCTCTGAGCTTTTCGGTGGAGCGCCGCATTTTGGCTGTGGTTTCGTTCATCGAGGCTGTCAATATATCCCACTCATTTCCGTAAGTCACAGATTCAGAAGGTAATTTAGGATAGTTTTTTTCAATATCTTTAAAGAAATCTTCCAATACTGAAACACGAACCTTTCTGGTTAGTGTCGTTCCACTTTTAGCAACCTGAATAAACTCCGGCGACAGATAGGTTTCAAGGTCGTCGTGCCCATACCCAAATGCAGCCGCTGCATTAAACGGATATTTCGAGTTTGGAGAAATCGTATCGCACATCGCATCAAGACGGGGAATCATACTACTAATTTCTTTCACAGCATTTTTCGATGGGATTGCTGTACGGGTTTCTGCATAACCACCCAACGGAGCAGTTTTCCTTTCATCGTAGATATACCATTTCATCAGCACTGATGAACCATCCAGCCCTGTATAATTATACAACTGGTGGCGACGGTCGGCACGGTATTCGTAACTCATTTGACTGCCATATCCACCAATGCCGTACCAACTGTATTTTGCGCCCGAACCAGCCCATATAGAACTCATACCAAGCGGTATGGTATTATTTTCCATGCTTCCTGCCATCCTGAAACGCAGGTCGTATTTCCGCTCCATTTGGCCTGCATAATACATTCCACGAATGGCTGCTTCGGTTGGCATTCCACCATAGCAGTTAATAAGTGCGTGCAACGGAACACTGATATGACCCGATTTAATAGCTGAAATTAATCGTTCGAATTGCTTTGGCGTACGGTACTTTTGGTATGCTTGCATCCAATAGCTTCCATCGCAGTTAAAACGTGCCTGAAAATCGTCCGGATTTGTTTTAGTAGAATCAATCTTTTCTAAGTAATAATCGAGCATGTGAACGAAAGCCGAGTCGTAAACTGCCTCGTTGGCCGTCCACATAAAATCGGTATGGTCGTCGTTGGCCAGATAGATTCTCTTTTGCTGTGCATAAAGATTACCTGTCATTATCAAGACCAGAATTAAATAATTTGCTATATGTTTTTTCATGTGTATAATTTTAAATACTTTAATTTTATTCCGTTTCAGTTACTTTTCCGCCAATCAAAAATGTTTCTCCAATATTAAGTTTTTCAGCAAGATAATAAGCCATAAAATTAAAGGGTACCATGTTGTGCAGAATGGAGAAATTTTCTTCCGCATTAGGTTCTTCAACTGTAATGACAGTTGCTCCGGCTTTTGAAATAGTGTCTGAAAGTTTCAGGCTCCGCTCATAAGATGCACCTTTGGAAATGATTTGAATCACTATGCTATTCTCAGCAGTTTCTTTCGGACCATGGTCGTATTGTGCCATCGGCAGCCCATGAAAATTCCGTTTTGTACTTTCACTTAATATCAATGCAGCCTCTAATGCAGTTGAAATATTTGGACCGCTGCCAATAATATAAATGCCATGTATTGGTTTATTGCTGATCAATTCAAATACCTGATTAGCCATTTCCTCTCCTTTTTTATCATATTCAGGCATCTTCTTTTCCAAAAGTGCAATGGCATCAGTGGCATCCATTCCAAAACCTTTGAACAGAGCAAGTAAAGTGTTTATGTAGGTTTTAGATGAAGAATATAGCTCATCACCAGCCAGTAAATCAATAAACCATGAAACATTAGAAGCCGTACACAAGGCATTTTGGGTATAATTAGAAAGTCCAATGAATTTCTCAAAAAGCGACGTACACCATATAGCTTCGCTGCTTCGTCCGGACTGCGAAAGAATTACACCATTAGGGAACTTGCTGTTTTTTTCTTGGTAGTTGAAAAACTCTGAAGCGATTTCTGCTTGAATATTAATGCCCATGTATTTGAAAGCCAATGGTGCAAAATAGGATGAGCCCATACCCAAATAAGGTACACCAAGAGGTAAAGTATAAGACGGAGATTGATTAAGAAATTCAACTGCTTTTACAGGAATTTCATTGATTTCGGCAAGCATTTTACTACTCATTGTACTAACTGTTTTATTTTTAATTTAATAATTTCTAAGTATTTTTGGGCAAACCGTTCACCCATTATCCGCTGCGATTTTGAGTCGAAATGCAACTTATCACCTTTATCGGTAAAATCGCGTGTTTGAATCAAAAAAGTATGTTTGTCTTTTTTAGCATTACTTACAATAGCTTTATTAATTGCGTTTTGAAATGTGCTATCAGGAGTAAAAGTTCCGATTTCGCCTGTCAAAATTGGCAGTTTCTTATCATTTATAGTTTTTCTGAAATCGCTGAACAAACCCTTCAGTTTTTTCGCATAAGTTCTGACCAATAGCTGTTTTGCATCGCTTTCGCCTTGATGCCAAAGCAAACCCTTTATTTCACCAAAGTTTTTTGCTAATTCCACTTTCTGACGAAAATTGCTACGCAAATTCACTTTTCGGTGCAATGAATCTCCAATCCATTGATCGATGGAACTACCACCAACAGCTGTTGGGATAAGCAAAATGGAAACCGAATCGGGAATGAATTTCAACAACTCACAAGCAAACGAAACGCCACAATCCAACCCTTTCATTTGTGATTCGTATAAATTCAGCGGCTCTTTTGCCAAAATTATTTCACTTTTTGTATTGATGCTCAAAATCCGTTGATTTGTAACTGTGTCCATTGGTTCAACGAAACCTCGACCAGCCATGTTCGACTGGCCTGCCATAATGAATATCCAAACATTTTTTTTTGCTGGAATAATCTTTGGATACTTTGTGCATTTAGGAAAATTCGCATCAGAAGTTTTCTGTCCAAAAACAGAAAACGAGAGAATGCAAATTAATAGTAGACTGAAAATATATTTTAACTTTATCATTATAATTATTTTGAGATGGGATGCACTTCTTTTTGTTTTTCAACCGATAAAAGCAACGACCCGATAATGGCCAATCCAATACCAATAAATTCTATTAAACCAAGCTTTTCTCCTAAAAAACCAATGGCTAAAGCAATGGTAAAAACCGGTTGTAATGCGCCGGCAATAGCTGTAACTTTCGATGCTTTCCCTTCGGCACTATAAGCAGCAAAACTTGCCAACACACCCAAGCCGTTCAACATTCCGGCCAACGAACCAACCCAAAGTGTTTGAGCCGTGAAATTAAAATCAATCAGTCCAAAAATCATGAATCCAATAGAAATCAACATCGAGGAGACAATAAAGCTCAAATAGGACCATTCGGCAGATATATAATTAGTTGTGACCTTTTGAGCCGCACTGAACAATCCCCAAAAAACCAACGCTACCAAAGCAAATATCAACCAAAGTTTCAATCCGAGATTGGCAAAAAATAAGGACGGCTCATCGAAAATTTGAGATTGACCAGACAACATAATAATGGCCGGAACTACTATCAAAATGCCTATTCCATTAAGCCAGTGCATCTTTTCTTTTAGCACCGATATGGCTATGAGTATGGTAACCAATGGATACAAATTGGTTACCGGTATAACCACCGCAGCCAATCCTCCTTTTGCAAAAGACTGATAAACAGCAACATTACCAACTATTGCCAATACTCCTGCCAACAAACCCCAAATAATACCTTTAAGATTTGCCTCTTTTAGTTTGCATTTTTTTATAACAAACGGAATGGTGAATAACATGCCAATAGTAAACAATAAATGGTTTACATACGGAGTGATATCACTGGAAATAAACTTGGCCAATATGCCCCAAACGCCCTAACAAAGGGCTGCAAGAATGGCAAACACAAGCCACATTCTTTCTTGAAAGTATTTTTTCATTTTGTAGTATTCAATGTTTTTTTTATCATTTGTTGTGAAAAACAGATTTTTAAATATTGAATGTCAAATTGATACTATGCGCTAAAAATAAACGCAACAAAATATTAGTTTCGGTACTCAATCACTTTGGTTTCTTCGGGCTGCAACATATAAATATTTGAAAGCACCTTATTATCAGACTGTTTATTCAACACGCTCACAGGCTTAGCATTAGGCATTATCAGTTCGACGCTTTTCACTAATTTATTTTTATTGATTAAAACTACCACATAACCTGTTTTTGTGTTCAACACTTTCATCAACACGCCCTCCGAAAAGTTTTTAAACCGTGGGGTGTTTGTAGGAAGTTGATTCACTACTTCGCGCGACACAAATTCCGATAATGGCGCATAATTATTGGCCTCGCGGGCACCAACGCCAACTAATGAAGGAATCCAAATAACTTTTCCTTCGCCAAAATTATTAGTTGAGGCCACAACGTCTCCCAATGAATTCACAGCTAAAGGTTTTGCTGTTTCCAGTTGAATACGGCCTTCCCATAAATGTGCTGGCAAAACCGATTTTTGACCTGAAGGTATGATATTAAACTTGTTGTCTACAAGTGGCACATCTTTCAATAAGCCCCCAAACAGTTTATTTAACGGGAATTTCAGATTTGTTAGATTGTGCATATTCTCATCGAAAAATGCGGTTAATCCTTCTATCAATAAAGTTCCTCCTGTAGCTACAAATTGTTTTAATGGTTCAATAAAGTTAGTTGGTAATGCAATTTGATGAGGTATAATTATTACTTTCCCTTTGTTACTTTTAGCACCAAAATTATATTCGTCAATGCATTTCAGATTGGTTTGAATACCCATTTGCGAAAGGGTTTCGAAAAAGCCAATGGCCGATTGCATTCCACCACCTGGCAATCTGCCGGCATAGCTTGCTCCAGGTGTTAACCCATTTTGCTCACACCAAAATGATTCGCGGGTGTAAAGTATTGAAACTCCCGATTCATGTTCGGTGGCGGTAGAAAAAATATCCTGACGATTTTTTAAAACACCAGCCACTTTTCCTGCTGTAACCAAACGGTCTGTTGGTTGATTCAATAAATTCAACATTCCCCATTCGGCGGCTTCAATACCTCCCGTACGCACATTCAACGACCAAAAAATCATTCCTTTACTTCCAGATCCAATGATTGTCCACATCCATTGTTCTATTTCCTCTTTGGTTGGGCACATGGGTTTTCCACCGCTCCATATATTGTTTCCGCCTTGTATTTCAGTCAAAATCCAAGGCTTTTCGCCGGCACCAGAACGCATAATTTGACAATTGGCAGCCATAGCATAATGGAATTTATTGCGAGAAAACTTTGAAAAATGCCAACTGGCATGAGCTGAACCACCAAAGCTGTCCAAAGTTTTTCTCCATTTCGGGAATGCATATTCCGAGAAGTTATCGAAAATAGCATGCGTATTTACATGCAAATGAGCCGTAGAGTCGTATTTTCTTACTTCTTTGGCAAGCCATTCCAAATACCAAGTATTGTAATCCAACAAGAAACGTTCGCTTTCGAATTTCATAATTGGATTGCCCGCAGCATTAAATCCACTGGACGCATTTTCTTTGTTCCAATCTGCAAACTTTTGGATGGTCAATGGTTTGGAAAATGGAGCTTTACCACTTCCAATTTCATTCAGCAACACCCAGCCATAGAGTGACTTGAATTTCTTGAAATGTGTTGCCATTTGTTTAATATACTCAGCTACAGATTGCAAGTGTTCTTGACTATCGGGGAATTTAAATCCTCCGATATTTGTAAATTCAACCATTGGGAAAAGTGTTCCAATGATAGTAATATCGTATTTTTCGGCTGCTTCGAAAGCCATATCAAAGGTAGAGAAGTCCCAATTACCCTGCGCATCGCGCATGTATGATTCGAACATCCTGATACGGCAAAAATTCATATTTTGCCTTTTCAATATTGCAAAAAAAGAGTCAATTTCATCACGGGTTTGTCCTTTTTCAATTACAACCTGACCGCCAATAACAGGGCTGGAAGTCAATGTTATTTCAGCTGAAAACGCTGTTTGAAGAATTAAAAAACAAAAAAGCAAAATAAATAATTTTCTCATTTGGATTATTTTTTAGTCTATCAATTAAATAAAGCTGCACTTCCCAAAATACCCGAATGCTCGTCGAGTTCCGAAAGAGCAATTTTTACTTTGTAACTTTTGTAAGGAGGAAGAAAATCTATTTGGGTCAATTTATCCAAATAAGGTTTCATTCCTTTGGAAACGCCACCACCAATAATAATCATGTCGGGTGCAAAAAGATTGATATAATTGTCGATACCTGTTTTCAAATAAGCTAAAAATTCGGTAACAATTTCTTTTGCATCTACATTTCCTTCTTGTTCAGCCTTAAAAATAGTTTGAACATTCAATTCCAGATGCGGGTACTTTTGTTCCCAACCCATGCGTTTTGCCGAATCAACAATCCCAGTAGCCGAAACTAATGCTTCCAAACAACCTTTCTTTCCACAATAACATTTGAAGTCGGTGCGACCTACGCTGATATGTCCACCCATGTGGGCATAAGGCAGGCTGGTCTCAAATTTTCCATTGGCAATAAAGCCTAAGCCAAGCCCAGTTCCCAAAGTAAGCACCAACACACGGTTTTGACCTTTACCAATGCCATAAAGCGCCTCGCCAAGTGCTACCACCCGTGCATCGTTATCGGCGCGACAAGACAATGAACTGTATTTTTCAATATATTCTGAAAGTGGATAATCTTCCATAAAATCAAGAAAGCCATAAGTAGAATCAACCATCCCGTCGTCAAAAACAAAACCGGTAACGCCAAATCCTACCCCCAAAATGGTTGATTGTTCCCTTTTTGCAACAGTTTTTAGTTGGTCAATACCTGAATTAATTATTTCCAGAAACTTATCCGAATCTTTAGTTTCGGTAGGCGAAATAAGCATTTCCAATACTTCTCCTTTTTCCAAATCTACCAATCCAAGCTTAGTGCGTGTACCGCCAATATCAATTCCTATAGCTAATTTTCTCATTTCAATGTGATTTTTTCATACTTTTCAAACAGGCCATTCGAACCACCTTCATTGTTTCTTTTTGCTTCTTCTCAACAAATTTCCGAGCTTTTATAGCTTTTGCTTTTGCCCATGCAGGATTTTTAGCCATGAAAAGCACAGCTGGTACATATTTTTTTATATCCTCAGCTTTATCAAAATCAAACAACCATTCTTGCAGCCCAATGGTATTCCACATATATCCTTTTGTGCTTTGCTCTTCCCATCGAACAAGAATCGCAGGTATATTATGACCAATACACATGATCGGACTGTGTTGTTCATGGCTAAAAAGTCCAACAGAGCGTTTGTAAATACTTATTGCTTCGTCTGGTTAGCCAACCTTTATTTTCCAATATACTCAGTAATAATGGGTTTTGATGGCTGTACTTGGTTAGTAACTTTCTCCGTTATAATTTGATTTACTAAATAAAATGTACTTGTCATTCTGATATCTTGAGAAGAAACACCTGCCTTTATCGTATAAGTCCCGGCCTCTGCAATCCATGCTGCTTGCTCTGGAATATAAGATGATAAATCGTCAGCCGTAATCGTAAACTTAAGCACTTGTGATTCCCCTGGTTTTAAGAGTTTAGTTTTGGCGAAAGCTCGTAATTCCTGCACAGGTTTATCAATACTTTTTGAAGGAGCAGCTATATAAATCTGAACGACTTCTTTACCAGCAACATTTCCTGTATTTTTTATAGTTACGCTTGCTTTTACTTTTTTATTAAATTTCTTAGCATTCAATTTTAAATTATTCAACGAAAAAGTAGTGTACGATAATCCATATCCAAATTCATAAGCAGGCTTTACTTTGTAGGTATCGTAATAACGGTATCCGGTATAAATTCCTTCTTCATAAACAACATTTAAGGGATCTACCCCAGATGCACCTGGAAAGTTCTTAGCAGAAGATACATCGGTATATTTTTCTGGAAAGGTTATGGCCAGTTTTCCCGAAGGATTTACTTTCCCTGTTAGTATATCTGCAATAGCATTGCCACCTTCTTGGCCGGGTTGCCAAGCAAGTAATATAGCATCGCAATAATTTTCCCAGCTAGCCAAATCAATAACACCGCCTATGTTTAACACTACAACTGTTTTCTTTCCTTGGGCTTTAAATGCCTCGTAAACCCGCTTTATTAAGCTTATTTCCGAATCCATTAAATGATAATTGTTATCTAAATTTCTATCTGCACCTTCACCGGCATTTTTCCCGACAGATATCATCGCCATATCAGATTGTACCGATTGTTTCAGGATAAAATCGTCTGATATTTGAAGCTCAGGTATTTGAGGTCTTCCTGCAGCAGGGTTTTTAGGTGTAGGTCGGCTGACCTCTACACTGTCAACGTATTTTGTATATAGTTGTTCTACTTTAGGGTCTAATGTGTAACCCGCTGTAGTTAGTCCTTGTCCCAATGATATTATATACGCTTTATTTACCATTCCACTTCCGGTTCCTCCGGTAATGAGGTTATAAGTGGTGTTTCCAAAAGTGGCTATGGTGCGAATATTTTTAGAAATTGGTAAAGTGTTATTGGTGTTTTTTAAAAGTACCATTCCCTCGGTTGCAGCAAGGCGTGAAACTTGTGCATGATTTTTAAGATCTGGTTTGTTAGAAAATTTATAGTTTTTAAATGTGGGTGTTTTCAAAACCAATTCTAAAAATTTTTCAATGCGTTGATCTACTACCGCAACATCAAGTTTGTTATTTGCCAAGGCATACTGTAACCCTTCGACCTGAAAATACTGACCGGGCATAATTAGCGAATGCCCTGCTTTTATTTGATCAACCACGTTTTTTGCTGCTCCCCAATCTGTTACAACCAATCCTTTATAATTCCATTCTTTTCTTAGAATCTCTGTAACCAGGTCGTATCTCTCTGCTGTATAGGTTCCGTTCAGTTTGTTATAAGAAGTCATCACGGTCCACGGTTCTGATTCTTTCAAAGCAACTTGAAACGCTTTAAGATAAATTTCTCTTAATGCCCTCTCGCTAACTTCTGCATTAGTGCTAAATCGCCTTGTTTCATGGTTATTTGCAGCTAAGTGTTTTAAAGAAGTACCAATACCATTGGATTGTAATCCGTTTATAATAGCGGCCGCTATTTTTCCTGATACCAAAGGATCTTCAGAGTAATATTCAAAATTTCTTCCGTTTAAAGGATTGCGTTGAATATTATTACCCGGCGCCAGAATAACATCAACACCATATTCCAGTACTTCATTTCCAAAAGCCGTACCAACTTTGTTAACTAAATCCACGTCCCAAGTGGAAGCCAATAATGTGCCTACGGGGAAAGCAGTAGCATAATAAGTAGCTGAATCATCTTTACGAGTAGCGGAAATTCGTACACCTGCTGGCCCATCGGCAAGCACAATAGCCGGAATTCCCAAACGGGGAATAGCAAAAGTAGTTCCGGCAGCACCAGGCACTTTTTTTTCTGTAAAACCAATAATTCCGTTTGATGCTGCGATATCAGCTTTTGGCTTTTTCAATTCAGCTTCGCTGCCCATCAATAACCATATTTTCTCCTCCAGCGTCATGGCCGCAATTAGCTCTTTTATGGAGTTTTTACCCAATTGAGGAGTGCTATTTTTAGTTGTTTGAGCCAAACTTGACAAAGAACATAGGCATAAAATCAGAACTGATTTAAATTTTTTATTGATTATCATTATTAAATTGTTTTAGACATATAGATGGATTGCATAATTTATTCATTTGAATTTAAGTAATAACTCTACGTTCTTTAAAACAACTGTAACCACGAAAGAAGGATTTCAATTACTTGTTTTTACTGAAGGTTTTACTGAGGTAATTCTTCTACAATTTATGTTTTCGAAAAAAATATTCATATCTGGCAAAACCAACTCAAAAATATTTCTACATCTTATCATTATTTGTCACCAATGATTTTAATCCGATTAAAACTATACTATTTTCTGGTATCTCATCAACTCCAGTTAAAATTTCTGCAGAGTTTTTTTACTTCTACAGTCCTTACATGAAAAGAAAAGTCCTGAAAACAAGAGCAACGATACGAAGGGGTTAAATTTGATCGTTGATTTGCAAGTATTAGCGTTTGTTAATATCAAGATTATTATGTTTTGTGCATTTAGCCTAAAGTCTGTACTAAACTATAATTATAATAGTGCAAATATATTTCAATAACGCTGTAGTAGATAGTAGAAAAAGTTCAAATAATAGAAAAAATCGCTCAACATGGATTATAAAACCAAGTTGAGCGATTTATCTCAATTTAAATGTACCGGCAAAAATTTTTTTTTCTTACTTATCTGAATTTTCATGATCTGCAATATATCTTGCAGGAGTAACACCATAATGTTTTTTAAAACATTTACCAAAATAACCTGGGTCATCAAACCCTACTTTATAAGCTACATCCGATATGTTTCCAGTTTTTTGAAGTAGATATTGAGCAGCTTTAGTTATACGAGTTTGTTTAATAAATTCTGAGACTGATATTCCAGTAATAGCAATTACCTTACGGTATAACTGAGGTCGACTACAATTCATTTTTTCTGCTAATTGGAGTACACCAAATTCATGATCATCAATATTTTCGATAATAAATTCAAATGCCTTCTTTATAAATTTCTGATCAGCTGTGTCTTCTTGATTAATCGGGCTTTGAATTATAATTTTACCTGACTCTGATCTTTTATCCAACTCTTTTAATATTCGGCGATGGACATAATAATATGTAGCAGCCAGAATTAAAATATATAAAAGAATTGCATACCATGACATCCAGAACGGTTTTATTACCTTAATCGAAAGTATTCTTTGTACTGGATTCCATACACCATCATCATTTGATACCCTCACTCGAAATGTATAATTTCCATATGAAACCTTTGAGTATGATGCTTTCTGATCAGCACCTGCTAATTGCCAATTATCATCGTACCCTTCTAATTTATATTCTATCTTGTTCTTTTCCGAATTTAAAAAATTTAAAGCCGCCATTTGAAATGAGAACGAGGATTGGTCTCTTTTTAGCACTATTTCATTGGTTAATTCAATACTTTGCTTTAAAATCGAATTTTCTGAAACTTCAACATTTTTCTCATTAATTTCAAATCCAACTATCATAGCATTTGCCATGTATGGATTATCAGAAATACTATCAGGATGAAACCATATGACTCCTTTTGTAGAGCCAAAATATATGTTTCCAAACTGGTCAGTTGCGACAGACTTTGTGAGGTAAAAGTTAGATATTAATCCATCATTTGTATTATATGAATTTATTGTTTTAAAGTCTTGTGATATGCGCGAGATGCCATTTCTAGTACTAATCCATATCCTATTTTTTTCATCTACTTTAATTGCCGAAATCCAATTATCAACAAGTCCATCTGTCACAAGCAATCTACTAAACTCTGAGGTTTTCACATTGAATCGATTAAGACCGGCTTGTGTACCAAGTAGAAGATTTCCTTTTTTATCGACAGCCATACTTTCGATGAAATTGTTTGATAATTCATTTTCCTTTGAATTGCTACTCATTAGGTATTTAACTTGTTTCCCAGAATGGGTTAGTTGATTTAATCCAGCACCTGCAGTACCAATAAAAAAATCACCATTAGAGTGCTCAATAAAACAAGTTGGATAATGCGAGTCTGTAAGTAATTTTGCTTTACCTCCAATAATTACATTCAAAATCTTCCAAATACCTGTTTTTTCATCTTGACGTATCCTATAGGCAACTGTATGTGCACCTACCCAAAAGCCATTAGAGCTATCAGGACTAATCATTTTCACATCATAGTCAAGAATATAATCATAAGCACTACTTTCAAATTTTAAAGGTTTCAATGTCTTCGTGATGCGATTATAAGTTCTTAACCCTAAAGATGAACCAGCAACTAGAATAAATTCATCTTTTTTTCCAACAATCTTACAAAGCGAGAACCATGGTTGTTTTGGAAGGGATGTTGCGTTAACTTCCTTTTTTGAAGGATTATATTGGATAAAATAATTGTAAGATGAAAAATAAACATTACCTGAATGGGGGTCGGCGCACATGGAGGAAACTGGAGAGTTGTTGTATACAGCCAAAGGTTCAAAAGAATGAAATTGTTTCCTAAATGAATTGATTTTCCCAACCATACCAGACCTATTTCCAACCCATAGTGTTTGAGTGTTGTCCAGAAAAATTGTATTAAGTGATTGAAATTCGTAAGTCAATTGAGGTTTTGATGTAATTGTTTCAAAATAAAACAATCCTTGATTTGATGCAACATACACCTCACCTTTTGAAGTGGTGGTAATTGTTGATAAATATAATATGGGTGCTTGAGGAATTATGGTTGTAAATGAATTTGACTTTACATCATAAGATAGTAAGCCTTTATTATCCGTCGAAATCCATAAGATACCGGGCTTTACTTCTGATAAACCATAAATATTACTGTTTTCGAAATAAGTATTTTTTCCAATTTTATCGAAATGCTTTGTCACCGAATTAAAAAGGAATAAACCCTGTGCCCACGTTCCTAACCAGTACTTGTTTTTACCTGCTGGTATGATTTGAAGAATTTTATTGCTTGTTAAACCTTTGCTGTTTGCTTTGCCAACTTTGAACGAAGTGAAACTATGAGTTGATGCATCAAAATAGTTTAAACCTCCTCCATCAGTGCCAATCCAAACATTGGCATTTTCAACTGGCAAAATTGAATATATTTCATTAAAACTTATCGAATTAGGATTAGTTTGATCATGTATAAATCGTGTAAACTTAGCGGTTTTTCTATTCCAAAAATTCAATCCTGAACTTCGAGTGCCTATCCATAAATTGCCATTAACATCTTCTGCAATTGATTGAATATTATCGCTACTGATTGTTGTTGAATCACTCAATCTTGACTTATAAGTTCTCAGCTCATATCCATCATATCGGAACAATCCATTTTCTTTACCAATCCAGACAAACCCCATATGATCTTGAAATATGCATTTCACAAGTCCGCTATAATCGCCCGATTCAAAGACTTGTACGGGAATAATCTTTGCATTGGACATTTGAATTCCAATGAAGAAAAACATGACGTAAAGAAATATTGTATTCTTCAAAACACTAAACTTTATTGGTTAGACAATGATACAAAGATACAAAATTATTTCTTAATTCATATGTGGTTGAAGTGTTTTATAGAAAATACGTATTATGAAATTATGAAAGGAAACACTAAGAAAATCATAAGTGTTTTTAGTTCATACAATCTGTTCTAAATTACAAAATGACAAAAATTAAACACTAGTAAATTCTTATAGTTTCAATATGCCTGTTGAAACAATTTTCTAAAGTGGTTAAGCGATTATCCGAAGAGATTTTATAGCATATGGCAATGTTGTACTTGTTTCGGGTGATGGTAATAGTTGATATTGACAGAAATAACTTTTTGATACATATAAAAAAATGAATACACTTTTATATTTTTCAGCATAAAAAATGAACATGAACGATTTTTTCCATTAAATGAGCGTGATTTCTCATTCGTTGAAATCTTAATACTATAGATTTGCACAATCAAATCGGTTCTCAAATAACTTGATGAATCAAATCAAATCTATTTACATTAAAAAAAATTATTATTATGAAAAAAACAGTACTTTCTATTTTTGCCGCAGCTGCATTGATGGCGCAAGCAGGTAATTTTATTCCTGGAAATATCGTGGTGTCACGTGTAGGTGTTGGTGGTACAACTGCTTTGTCTGGAGTTGCAACTCCCGTGAGTATTCTAGAGTTTTTGCCAACTACTGCGGCTCAAACCACCTCGGTACAATCATTTGACCTTACTTCATCTGCTGGTACAGATAAATTAACGGTTTATGGAACAACCAATACTTCTGGACAAGTTATGCTGTCAGCAGATGGACGATTTTTATCAATAGTAGGTTACGATCAGGTTAGTACTACTGCCACAGCAACTTGCACTGCAGGGGGTAAAGTTGTAGCACGTATAAATAATGCTGGAACAGTTGATTATTCAACCAAGTTTCCTACGTTGGTAAATGTGCTTGGAAGTGCAAGCTACGATGGTTCACAATTTTGGTTGAACGGTGGAACTGCTGCAAGTGGCACAGGGGCAAATTATATGGGTTATCAGGGATTTGGACTAACAACTGCTCCTTTTCAGATTACCTCCTCAGGTCCTTCAAGAACTGCTGGTATATTTAACAACCAATTGTTTGCATTGCGTGGATTCGACAATATTTATGCATATACTCAAGCAAGCGCTCCCACAGGTCTGCCAACTTCAACATCAACAACAGTTGCATCTGGAACAATGACTACTGCCGTATCATTAAGTCCCAATTTAAGTGCTGATGGTTTTGTGTTTTTTGATTTAGACCCAAGTATTGGTTGGAACGGAACAGGACTTGATGTAGTTTACGTTTCAAATGTAAATTCGGGTTTAGAAAAATATTATTGGAATGGAACCGACTGGAAGGCAGCAAACAGTCAATATCATTTCAAGATTAGTATTACAAATGGTGGTTCTGGTTATACTGTTGCTCCAGCAGTAACAATTGGTAGAGGTGAATGGACACCAAATACTGCATATGCAGTAAATGATTATGTTGTCACTACAAGTGGATCACGTAAAAGTTTTCTTGTGTCAACTGCAGGAACATCTGGAACAACTATTCCAACTGCTACTAATGCTAATTTAGAAGGTGTTGGTTACACTTTGGTAGGAAATTCTGCAATTACTGCAACTTCAGTTTTAACAGGCGGTGTCGTCACAGATGTTGTTATTACACAAGGTACTTTTACAGCAGTTCCTCCTATTACAATAGCAAATCCTGTAAGTGGAACAACAGCAACAGCAACGGGGTCATTTTCAAACAATCATTACAACAATATGACAGATTTTCCTCAGTTGGCTCAGTTAACAGGTGCGTTGAATAGTGATGGGAACCCCGTAATTTATGCACTTAAAGGAAATGGAACTGCTACTAATAATACATTAATTGCAATTACAGATAATAGCGGTAGAACAAATTCTATGACCTCATTATTAACTCCTGGTGTGGTTTTAGCAACAGCTGGAACAAATTATGCATTCAGAGGCGTAGCATTCGCACCACAAATTGTCCCTTCAGCCCCAACAGCTATTGCTGTTGCTCCAGGGAATACTCAATTATCTGTTAGTTTTACAACTCCAGAAAATAATGGAGGTTCGGCTATAACTAACTACAAATACTCTACCGATGGCGGTGCTACATTTACAACCTGTTCGCCCGTACAAACTACAAGTCCAATATTAATTACGGGTTTAACGAATGAGACACTTTATAATGTTCAAATAAAAGCTATAAATACAAATGGGGATGGAACATCAAGTCAAATTAAATCTGGCACTCCTAGTAATACAACTGGATTTGATAATTCAACATTATCAAATTTGAAAGTAATTAAAGTAGATGGTGGCCTTTCTATCCGATCAGCAAAGAATGAATCATACAAAATCATGAATACCGTTGGACAACTAATTGCCCGTGGTGTATGTACTTCCGATAATGAATTCGTATCTTTGAAAAACAAAGGAGTTGTCCTAGTACAAGTAAACAAACAAGTAACAAAAGTTTTACTTACCAATTAATTAATATTTCAAATAACTTTTCCAGATTTAATAATCTGGAAAAGTTATAATTACAAAAACTAACAATTAAATATTTATTATTATGAAAACAATTTTTACGTTCTTAATTGCAGCATCTGCAATTTTTGTGCAGGCTACAAATTTCACGCCTGGTAATATCGTAGTTTTACGAATTGGTGATGGTACTACTACCCTTGTAAGCAATGGAGTAACTGTACCTGTAAGTTTGTTGGAATTTAAGCCTGAAACTACTCAAACTACAGCATTAAATTCGGTTGCATTAAATACCGATACGCTTATTGGTGGAAGCTACAGTCCTGTTTTTACTTTAGGAAACTCTAAAGGAGAAGGACAATTAGACCTGTCACAAGATGGCAAGTATGTATTGGCCGGTGGTTATGACAGACCGGTAAATTTGGGTCTTGGAAGTGCAGGTCAAAACCAATACAATGCTCATAGATATGGAAATAAAACCATTTTGAAAGTTGGTAAAAACGCAGAGCCATCTTATCTTTCATTTCTAATTGCTGAGGATGACGCTAAAGCTGGGCGTGAAAACGCAGGAGCTCCTCGAAATGTAGTTAGTGTTGATGGTAGTGCTTTTTGGGCAAAATACTCATCTGAATCAGCTTTATATATTACCGAAGCTGCCCCAACAGTTATTACTCCAACTGGATTTTCAATGACAAATACAGTGCGTTCGCTTAAATTGTATAAAGATAAACTTTATTCAATGGATGTAACTACTGGCACAATAGATTTTTCAACTCCAGGACTACCCACTGCCGCAGGTGCTACTTCAACTACTGCTATGCCCTTTACTCCTTGGACTGATTATGTTGGTTTCGTAATGTTGGACTTAGACCCTACAGTTGATTTTCAAGGAACTGGTTATGATGTAATCTATGCTGCTCATGGTGCTAATGGTATCGAAAAATATTATTGGGATGGATCATCAGCTTGGATGAAAACTGCTACTTTTTCGGTTGCCGGAGGATATTCTCAATTAACAGGAATGGTAGTGAACGGAAAAGCTGTTTTGTTTACATCAACAAATGGAAATGGTATTTCATCAGGGAATAGTGTGATTTCTTTCAAAGATAATCAGGCATACAATGAGGCAATTACTAGCCCAACAATTACAGTGCTTGCCACTGCTGGTGCAAATTATGGTTTCAGAGGTGTTTCGTTTACTCCCGAAACTACAACTTTAAACATAACTCCTTCGGCTGTAAAAACAGTGCAAGCTTCCGAGCTAGGTGTTTATGCTAAAAAAGGTGGATTAGTTATTAAATCATCCAACAAAGCAGCCTATAAAATTGTAAACACATTAGGTCAGGTGGTAGCAAAAGGTGTTTGTACTTCAGATAATGAATTCGTTACGCTAAAAGCAAAAGGAGTTGTCATAGTTCAAATCAGCAATCAAGCAGCAAAGGTTTTGTTGTCAGAATAAAATCAATAAATTCAGATTTACACAGGGATGATAATTTAAAAAGCTATCATCCCTGTTCTGAAAACCCTTTGTATTTGAAAAAATTAAAGTGACCATACGAAAATTTAATAAAATTAATTATATGAATTTATTCACAAAAAGAACAAAATTGCACTGGCAAAGATTTCGTATTATTAAAACAAATACAATTACTTTGTTTATAGTATTGTTTTTATTCTGTTCAGGACAGATACTTGCACAATCAACCAAGCTGAGTACAATAAACGGATCGGTTTCTGATGTTTCAGGGCCGCTACCTGGTGTAAGTATTCTCGAAAAAGGGACAACAAACGGGACAATTACTAATACTAATGGAAAATTCACCCTTTCACCAAAAGGAACAGCTCCTGTTCTTGTAGTTACTTACATTGGTTACGAAACAAAAGAAATTAGTGTAAAGAACACAAGCGATCTTAATATTATCCTCAATGAGGATACAAAAAAGCTTGAGGAAGTAGTGGTAGTCGGTTATGGAACTCAAAAGAAAGTTTCGGTAACGGGAGCTGTTTCTATTGTAGGGAAAGCTCAATTGCTGCAAACACCTCAAGCCAATATCAGTAATGCGCTGGTAGGCCGTATGCCTGGGCTTTTGTCAGTACAACGAAGTGGACAACCAGGCGAAGATGCATCAACTTTGCGTATTCGTGGTGTTGGTACATTTGGTGGTGGACAAGATCCACTAATTATGGTCGACGGTATAGAAACCGACAATTATAACAATATTGACCCCAACGAAATTGAATCTGTATCCATCTTGAAAGATGCTTCTGCTACAGCTGTTTATGGTGTGCGTGGTGCTAATGGTGTTATGATTATTACTACCCGCAGAGGTGCCGAAGGTAAACCACAGGTGAGTTATTCGTATCAACATGCTTCTTCACGTTTTACTGATATGCGTAAAAGTATGAATGGTTACGATTATGCAACTAGTTTTAATTTAGCAAAACGCTACGATGGTTATATTTCCGGAACAAATACGCCAGTATTTTCTGACTACGAAATTGAACGTTACCGTCTACACGATGATCCTATTTTTTACCCGGACGTAGATTGGTATACTTATATGTTTGATAAAACATCAGGTCAAAATCAACACAACTTCAATATTAATGGCGGTACAGATAAAGTGAAATACTTTGTTTCAGTCGGTTATTTCAATCAGGAAGGTTTAATAAATCATACCGATTTGGTTCCAGATTACGATGCAAATTTGAAATATGATCGGTATAATATTCGTTCCAATTTTGACTTCACAATTACTAAGCGACTTACAGCCAGTGTTAACTTATCCTCACAAATTGAAGAACGTTCAGGTACCAATGTTGATGTACGATCAGTTTTTGAAGCTGTTTATGCCGGAAATCCGGTGTGGACTCCTTTGATAACCGATGGCAAATTACTTCGATTGGATAAACCTAATATTTCAAGTCCGCTTGGGGTGTTGTTTAATGCTGGTACAGGCTTGCAAAAAAATTACAGAAATTACCTGAATAGTTCAGTTCGGTTTAATTATGATATGAGTTTTATAACCAAGGGATTGTCAACCCATGCAACTGTTTCGTATAATAATTATAACTCACAAAATATTGTTTACAGAAAAGAACCAGTAAAGTACAGAGCTATTCGATTGGCTGACCAAACTCCTGCCTTTATTCCATTATCGGATGAAAATAGATTTGCATTTAGTGAGAGGTTTGATAAAAACAGAAAAGAATATGTAGAATTTGGATTTGATTACAAACGTACTTTTGGCAATCACTCGGTAACAGGCATGGTTCTTTATAATGAGAGTAAACGATATGATCCAGATTTAGCATTTAGTGTTCCTAATGGCTATCAAGGATTAGTGGGTCGTGCTACTTACGATTACAAAAACCGTTATTTAGCCGAAGTAAATTTAGGATATAATGGTACTGAAAACTTTGCTCCCGGAAAACGATTTGGATTTTTCCCTGCATTTTCATTGGGTTGGGTAGTTTCTGACGAACCCTTTTTCCCAAAAAATAATGTACTTACATTTATGAAAGCCAGAGGTTCGTTTGGTGAAGTTGGTAACGATAAAATTGGTGGAGATCGGTTTTTATATCGCCAAGCTTCCTATACGTATACTGCAAATTTTTATCAGTTTGGTGAATACGGTTCTAATCAAACCGGATATCAGGCTGGATTGGAAGGTAAAATAGGAAATACCGATTTGATTTGGGAAAAAGCACGCAAAACCAATGTTGGTGTCGATTTAGCATTTTGGAAAGATAAATTTAAAGCAACTGTTGAGTATTTCAACGAAGACCGTAGTAACATTCTGGCCAACAGAAATACTGCTCCGATTACTTCAGGTGCAAATTTGCCTGCCTATAATCTTGGTAAAATGAACAATAAAGGGTTTGAAGCTGAGATATCCTTAAATAATAAAATTGGCAAATTCAATTATTGGGTAAAAGCTAATTATACTTATGCCCGTAACGTTATTGAGTATATGGATGAATCACCAAGAGCTTATAGTTATCAAAACCGTACAGGTCAGACTTTCGGGCAGAATTTTGGCTTAGTTGCTGATGGATTTTTCAATACTTGGGAAGAAGTAAACGATGCAAAACGTCCTTTTTATACTTATTCTTCTAATAAAATACAACCGGGAGATGTAAAATACGTGGACATTAATGGTGATGGCAAAATAAGTGGCGATGATGAAGTGCCAATTGGATATTCTAACTTCCCGGAGAAAATTTTCGGATTGTCGTTAGGTGCTGATTATAGAGGATTCGATTTCTCCGTTTTGTTTCAAGGTGCAACTAATGTGTCTATTGCTTACTCAAGAAGTTATACACAGCCATTTCTTGAAAATCGTACAGCCATGGATTATATGGTAAATAGTTGGAGCGAAGAGCGTTATAATCAAGGTTTGCCAATTCAGTTTCCGCATTTCAATACTGGATATGTGAATAGCCAAACAAACTATAATAATTCTACACTATGGACTCAAGACGCCAGTTACGTGCGCTTGAAAAATGCTGAAATTGGTTATACTATTCCTAGAAAAGTATTGAGTAAGATAAAAATAACCTCATTACGTTTTTATGCTAATGGAAGTAATTTGATCACGTGGGATAAAATGTTGCCAGGTGTAGATCCTGAATCGGCTGCAGCTTCAATAGCTAATCTGGATCCCTATCCGTTGACACGAACAATTAACTTTGGCTTTAACGTTAAATTCTAATAAATCAGGAATATGAAAAAAATAATTTATATAATTGTATCATTTGTACTTGTTCTTTCGCTACCGTCATGTGAAGGAATGATGGGCGACTTTTTAGACAAAGCGCCGGGAGTAGATGTAACAGCCGACACTATTTTTTCTTCAAAAACTCAGGTTGAAACAGCCGTGGCTGCTATGTATCGCTATGGTATTCACTCAATTTTACCACGTCGTCAGGCTGCTCCAACAATTATTGGCGGATCTCTGATGGCCCCTTCGGCAGCAGCTTGTGATGAGGCAGAGTCCGGACAAACCTGGGTTGATCAGCAAGCTTTTAATGCGGGTGATATTACTGCTGAAAATATTACAGCGAAGGAAGATAAACGATTCAGTGCTCGGTTTGTAGCTATTCGGCAAGCTAATATTTTAATGACGCGTGTTAGTGCGGTTCCGGGTTTAGCACCTGATTACATTAATCAAATAAAAGGAGAAGCTCTTTTTGTACGTGCATTGAATAAATTTGAAATGTTTAAGCGTTATGGTGGAATCCCCATTATAGATAGCAAATTGGAAGTAAGTGATAATTTTGCTATTCCAAGAAGTTCAGTGAGTGTAACCGTAGAAAGTATTAAAAATGATTGCAATGAGGCAATTGGTTTTTTACCAAACACATATCCAAGTTCAATGAGAGGACGTATTACCAAAGGTGCGGCTATGGCCTTGAAATCAAGATTATTGCTTTATGCTTCCAGTCCATTGTTCAATACTGTTACCCCCTATATTTCGATGGATGATCCTGCAAATAATAACTTGATTTGCTATGGTGATGTTGACAATAACCGATGGAAAGCTGCTGCAGACGCTTCAAAAGATGTAATTGACTGGGCTACAGGAAATGGAGTAAGCTTAATAGCCGATAAAGGAGTTGATGCGAATTACCGCTTTGTTTTTGAAAAAAATGATAATGCTGAAGTGATACTTGCTAATAAAATGTACGGTGAGATGACAGTTTTCCAAATCGGTCCTTGGCAATTGATGATCCCCGCTGGTTTTGATAGTAGAGGCTGGAATATAGGTAACCAGATGACTGTAAACTTTGTAAAAAAATACGAAAAACAAGATGGAACTACAATGGTTTGGGAAAATACTGGTACTGATGCTATGGCAGCGTTTGCATCCATCGACCGCCGTTATATGCAATCGGTAGCTTCGGTAGGTACAAAATGGAACGACCAAATAAATCCGGTGCGAGCTGATGAAGGTGGTGCACAAGCGGTAAAGTCCAATCCGGCTTATACAGGTATGTGGGTTATGAAATTTATACCACAAAGTATGTCAATGGGAACAGGTCCAAACGAAAAAGCCATGCCAAATGACATTCTGTTTAGATTGGGTGAATTTTATCTAAATTATGCTGAAGCATTAAATGAATTTAATTCGACACCTCCTGCAGAAGCTTACACAGCCGTAAACACAATAAGAGCACGTTCTGGTCAGCCAGATTTGCCAAGTGGACTTACCAAAGAGCAATTCCGTGTTAGAGTTCAAAACGAACGTGCTGTTGAATTGTATTTCGAAGATCATCGCTTCTGGGATATCCGTCGTTGGAAAATAGCAGAACAAGATGGCGTAATGCAAGGTGATTTCTTTGGATTCAAATTTATTGGTACACCTTCAACTTCACCCACTATGTACAGCTACGAAATTATAAAAATAGAAAATCGTACTTTCTATCCAAAAATGTACTTGCATCCGTTTTTACGCAGCGAAGTACTAAAAGGCTATTTAGTTCAAAACCCTGGTTATTAAGCACTAACTAATTCTAATCGAAAAATATGAAACTTATGAGATATAAATTAAAGCTAAGTATAGTATTGATAGTAGTTGTCAGTTTATGCTTTAATACAACTATAAACGCTCAAAAATTATCAACCGACTCGGTGATACAAAAGCAAGATGTCACTATTGCTTATGGAGTACAGCCATTATGGATGGTCAGCGGAGCTATTTCTACAGTGAAAGGAACTGATATTCAGGGACAATTTACACCCAACTTTACAACACGTCTTCAAGGTAAACTTCCCGGATTGACTGTGGTTACAGGAAGTACAGAACCGGGAAACGAAAACATGTCAATTTACGGCAGAGGTATCAATACTTTTGGTGTAGGTGGCCGACAAATGTTGGTGTTAATTGATGGCGTTCAGGGAAATTATGACGATTTAACAGATGAGGAAGTTGAATCGGTATCTTTACTGAAAGATGCTTCGGCAACAGCCATTTATGGTGCGCGTGGAGCAAATGGCGTTTTGTTGGTAACAACTAAACGAGGTGAGAGTGGTAAATTGAAAGTAGTTTTCAGCACACAGCATGGTTTGCAAAGTGCATCATCATTACCTAAATTATTGGGTTCCTATGATTATGCACGTTTGTATAATGAGGCTTCTCTGAATGATGGAAAATCTGTAAAATATACACAAACAGATTTGGATAAGTATCAGGATGGTTCAGACCCTTATTTTCACCCAAATGTGAATTGGTACAATGAAGTGTTGCGTAAAAATGCTCCCATGTCCAACTACAACCTGAATTTTACAGGTGGAAACAGTGCTGTAAAATACTACGTTATGTTGAACCAACAAAGCAACAGTAGTTTATATAAAAATACCAGTGATATGTCAGAATTTAGTGTAAACGGTTCGTATCGCAGAGTGAATTTTCGTTCGAATGTGGATATAAATTTGAATAAGACACTTTCAGCTGCTGTAACTATTGGTGGAACAGTAGTTGATCAGGCAAATCCTGGTGCGCTTTCAACGTACGGTACTTTTAATACAATTACCAAAATTGCTCCAAATGCTTTTCCTGTTTACAATCCTAATGGAACATTCAGTCGAAATCAATTGTATAGTAATCCATTAGGCGATTTGGTAAATAATGGTAAATTCACTTCTAATGGTAGAACTCTGCAAACAACTGTTGGGTTGACACAAAAATTAGATATGCTTACTAAAGGTTTGAGTGCATCTGCACGCGTATCCTTCAATAGCTATTTTCTTAGTCAATCTAATTTAACAAGAACATATAGCAGTTTCCAAATCCAGGAAGCTCCGGGAACTATTGCTTATACTCCTTTTGGAATTAGCACAGGATTAGTTCCTAGCGAAGGTGCTTCGGATCAATATCGGAATACTACTTTTCAAGGGTTCTTAAATTATGATAGAACTTTTGGAAAACATGCAATAAGTGCTATGACAATGTATAATCAGGATACATACACAATAAGTGGTGATAATTTTCCAAATGTTCACATGAACGTAAGTGGAAGAGCAACTTATGCCTATGATCAACGTTATATTGCCGAAGTTTCTATGGCCTATATGGGCTCTGAAAAATATCCGGGCAAAAAGTTTGGATATTTCCCTGCTGTTTCATTGGGTTGGATTGTTTCTAACGAAAGTTTTCTAAAAGGGAATAAAGCCCTTAATTTCTTGAAACTACGTGGCTCGTATGGTTTGGTCGGAAATGATCAGTATGCAACCACTGGTTCACCCAGAGCAAATGCATTTATGTATGAACAATACTACAACAATACTTCAAGCTATTATTTTGGTGACCCCCAAACTACTTATAGTTCGCTGATACAAGGTAGTGCTGCCAATCCGAATGTTACCTGGGAAAAGGAAAAAAGTATGAATATTGGAGTGGAAGCTACACTTTTCAAAGACTTCAATGTTTCGCTGGATATCTTTAATCGCGATAGATACGACATATTGATTCAACCAAACAGTACATCACCAGATTTTATGGGTTATGCCAAACCATATTTGAATCAAGGGAAGGCAAATAATCAGGGATTTGAGGCAAAAGTTGCATACAGCAAACAGTTCAATCCAGATTTTAAATTCTACGCTGAAGCAACTGTTTGGTCGTACAATACCAAAATAGTATATAGTGCAGAAGCTATCAACCTTTTCGATTACCAAAATAAGACAGGAAAATCCATTGATCAACCTTTTGGATTAGTAGCTACAGGATTCTTTAAAGATGTTGCTGATATTGCTGCTAGTCCAAAACAAAACTGGACTGCTGTACAACCTGGTGATGTGAAGTATGTTGATCAAAACGATGATAAAAAGATTGATGCAAACGATGCAGTCGCAATTGGCGGATCCTATTTACCAAATTTGACTGCAGGACTACGTCTTGGAGCTCAATACAAAGGATTTGATTTAGATCTATTTTTTCAAGGAGTTAGTAATCGTACGGTTTCATTCGGCGGAAACGATATTTATGCATTCCAGAACAATGGTACTGTTGGCGAGATTGCCTTGAACCGTTGGACACCTACAACTGCTGCTACAGCTACTTATCCACGTCTTTCTACAATGAACAATGATAACAATTATCGTTATTCAACACTATGGATACGCGATGGTAGTTTTATTAAATTGCGTGATGTTGAAATTGGATATACTTTGCCAACTAATATTAGCAATAAATTATTGATGTCAAATGTGCGTTTTTTCCTTAATGGTACAAATTTATTAGCTTTTGATAAATTAGAAGGGTTCAGAGATGCTGAAATCGGCATTGGCTATCCTGCTACTAAAAGTGTAAGCATTGGTCTTAAAGTTCAATTCAAGTAATAACTCGATTAAATAATGAAAATGATGAAAAAAAATAGATTCTATTTAGTTGCAATAATTTCAGTGTTAATGCTGAATGCATGTGATCAATTGGACAGAGAGGTTGTTACAACTTGGAATGAAGAACAGGTAAATTCAATTTACTCTCTTACCAAAGAACGCGCAAATGCCATGTATTCTGATTTGCCAAGTGGTTTTTTAGAAATTGATGGTGCAATGTCGGCTTCAGCAAGTGACGAAGCAGAAAATACACTCGAAACATCTAGTATTCAAGATTTTAATATTGGAAGTTGGGATGCGGTATCAAACCCAGATAATGTGTGGGCAAAATACTTCAAAGCAATCCGAAACATTAATTTATTTCTTGCTAATTCCGATAATGTAAATATGGATCCGTTAAAACTCGATCCTGCTAAATTAGCACAATACAATACGCAAGTAGCCGATATTATTCGTTGGAAATATGAAGGTCGATTTTTGAGAGCTTTCTATAATTTCGAATTAATCAAACGCTATGGCGGCATTCCGATTATTACTACAGTAATGAATTTGGAAGATGATGCAAGCACTGTTCAGCGCGATTCGTTAGCCAAGTGTATTCGTTATATTACTGCCGAATGCGACTCTGCTGCTGCAAATTTGCCTATAAAACCTTCTGGTGCTGAGCTTGGTAGAATATCAAAAGGTGCTGCTTTAGCACTCAAAGCCAAAGTATTGTTGTATGCTGCTTCCGATTTGTGGAATACGCCTTCGTGGGCTGGTGGATATGCACATGCTGAATATATTTCGTTGCCCGATGGTGCAAATACAGTAGTAAGAAATGCACGCTGGAAAGCCGCTGCTGATGCTGCCAAAGCCGTGATTGACTTAACTGGTACAGGCTATTTGTTAACTGGCAAATACCGCGAAATGTTTCAGGGTGCGCTATCGTATAATAATGCCGAAAATATTTTTGTGAGAAGAAATGCTGCTAGTAACGATTTTGAAAAGGCCTCTTATCCTATTGGTTTTGACTTAGCGAAAAGTGGTAATGCTCCATCCGAAAACTTAGTGAATGCGTATGAGATAAAAGAAAGCGCAACAGTGGCTAAACCGTTTGATTGGTCTAATCCTACACATGCTGCCAATCCGTATGCTACAACTGGTGCAACTGCTCGTGACCCACGCTTATTTATGACAGTGGTGGTGAATAATAGCACTTTTAAAGCACGTTCTATTGAGTTGTGGACTGGCGGGAAAGATGGTAAAGGGGTAAATCTTGCATCTAAAACAGGTTATTATCTGAAAAAATATGTGGATGAAAATGTTGATTTGAATCTCAATACAACCAGTATTCATTCCTGGAGTTTAATTCGGTTGGCTGATGTGTATTTATGGTATGCTGAAGCGTTAAATGAATATAGTCAGGGACATGCCGATATTAAAATCTATGTGGATAAAGTTCGTAGTCGTGTAGGTGTTGCTATGCCGGGAATTCCAGCAGGTTCACAATCAGCAATACGTGATATTATCCGTCATGAACGTCAGATAGAGTTGGCATTTGAAGGCCACAGAATATGGGATTTACGCCGATGGATGATAGCTCCTACTGTTTTGAATGCAAAACTATATGGTGTTGATATTGCTCCAAATACTGCGGTTGCACCAACTTCGTTTACTTATAGCAAAGTTGCTGTTGAAGACCGAGTATTTATTGAAAAAATGTATTTTTACCCAATTCCACAATCGGAATTGCTTAAAATGAAATCATGGTCACAAAATCCACTTTGGTAATTATTTGATAACTAATAATTTATAATTCATAATTGATATGAAAAAAAATATAAAAAATATCCTTAAAGTTGCATTAGTGTTGGTTGGATTCGGAGTGATGTCGACTTCGTGTAATTACGATCAAATCAAAGATGCCGATTATGTGGCTGCAAAACTGTATTTGCCTGCTGCCAGCAATGGCGTCTTTGCCATTACCGATGTGCCGCAACGAGTAGAATTTCTACCAACATCGGGTCAGGCTTATCGGTTCAAAATTGATATGGTACGTAATAAGTTTATTATTCCATTAAGCGTATATCGTGCGGGTTTTGATAAAACCAAGATGATTACAGCCACAATTGCTGTAAATACAGATACTATCAATATTCTGAAGGCTAAAACGACTCCGATTATTCCGGCTACAACAATTGCTATTCCTGCTGATAAATACAGTGTGGTGGCTTCGGTAAATGTAGCTTCGGGACAGCAAACAAGTGACTTTGATCTTGAAATTGATTTACCTTATCTGCGTAGTTTCCCCGATGCCGTAATTGGTTTGGGAGTTGGCATTACCTCATCAGATTTAGAAGTAAATCCGTTGTTGAAAATGGCGATTATTACCATTAGCACCAAAATTCTTACACCTACAGCCATTTTTACATCAACCATTGATGCAGCCAACAAAGCTAAGGTTAGCTTTAAAAATACTTCAGCTTTTGGTATTAAGTATAATTGGGATTTTGGTGACGGACAAACCGACACCTTGAAAGCACCGGTCCATTTTTATGCTGCTTCCGGTACGTATACGGCTAAACTAACTGTTACAGGCGTATTAGGTGATGTAAATAAGATTAGTTATACATTGCCTACAGCCATTGTTATTTCGATGAAAGCCATTCCGGATTTTATTTATTCGGTAGCTGCGGATAATATCAAAAAGATAAACTTTGAAAATAAATCCTTGAATTCAGTTTCTTATACTTGGGACTTTGGTGACTCAACTCCGGTTTCTACAGAAAAATCACCTTCGCACGTATATGCAACCGCTGGAACGTACAGTGTAAAACTTACAGCTGTGCCCGATAATGCAACTCCGGCAAACACGGTTACAAAAACTGTGGCTATTGTTGTGAAGTAATTTGTTTAGGTGAATTGATTGTGTTTAGCTCTTTTATTTTGTGAGCAAATGTAAAAAGAGGCTATTCTTATTTCAAATAAATTATGAAATTGAGAGTAGCCTCTTTAAACATATATAGGTAATTATTCTCATAATTGTTATAAAAATAATGATAATGAGATAGCAAGATGGCTGATAAGAGTCATTTTTTATTGGACGGTGAAAAAACACTCATTAATTATTAACATCGTATTATAAAGACCGTATTCAATTTGTTTCGCATTAAAAATGTATTGAAAACAAAAAAAATCAACAGTATTTATGAAAAAATCATTAAACTCGCTTCTCAAAATGTTTTTTGTAACAGTTTTTATTTTATCACTAAATTTGAATTTAGTTGCTCAAAATACTACCAAGTCATTGGTTGATTATGTTGATAATTTTATTGGTGTACGTGATAAGAATAGTAGTTGTATACTCGGACCTCAATTGCCTCAAGGCTCTATAAATCCTAGTCCTCAAACAGCGCCGGGCAATATTAACTGGGATATGGATGGTTACATAATGGGACAGCCCATTCGTGGTTTTGGGCAATTGCATGTAAGCGGAACGGGATGGGGAAAATATGGCAATTTTCTTATCTCTCCTCAAGTTGGTCTGTCTGTTGGCGAAACGGAACATGACTCCCCTAAAGAACTCGAATCAGCAACGCCCTTTCAATACTCCGTCACCTTAAGTAGATACGGAATTAAAACTGAAATTACACCTTCAATTCATTCAGCCATATATCGCCTAACTTTTCCTAAGTCCGACAGTGCAAGTCTTTTGCTTGATGTTAGCCATAGCATTATTGATATAGCCACTACGATGAAAGGCAAATTTGCACGTTTTGAGGATGGAACTGTTACATTCTCCAATAAAAAAGGTAATGAATTTAAAGGATATGGAGAATATTCTGGTGGTTTTTCGGATGGTAAATATAAGATATATTTTTGTGCCAGATTGAGCAAAGCACCCGCTTCAAAAGGAACGTGGTTGAATGGCATAATCAACAAAGGTCAAATGACCGAAAAATCTCTCCAACCAAATGATCGCATAGGTGCATACGTACAATATAAAACCAAAAAGAACGAAGTTGTTTTTTTTAAAATAGCAGTTTCGTTTGTAAGTATTGAGCAAGCAACTACTTGGCTCGATAATGAAATCCCAGCCTGGGATTTTGATGCAGTCAAGATGAATGCAAAAAAAGTATGGAACAACGAACTTGCTAAAATTAAAGTAGAAGGCGGAAGCGAAAAGGATAAACGGATATTTTATACAGCTTGTTATCATGCTTCCATCATGCCACGCAATCGTACAAATGATATGGTGGGATTTGATAAAAATGTACCAGTTTGGGATGATCATTTGGCGGTTTGGGATACTTGGCGCACGCTTTATCCATTAAAAGTGCTTACAAATCAGGAAATGGTGAGTGGTACTATTAATTCGTTTATTGCACGATTTAAGAAAAATGGCATGGTAAAAGATGCTTATGTGGCAGGCAAAGACAAGGCCGATGATCAGGGTGGAAATAATATCGACAATATTATAGCTGATGCTTATGCAAAAGGGATACCTGGCGTTGATTGGAAAGAAGCTTATAAATTGATGAAATTTCAAGCCGATAACGAACGAAACGGTATGAGTTACGGTAAACCAGACAGCAGTAAAATGTATAAATCACTTGGCTGGATTCCTGCCGGAAAAATGAGTTGCTCAGCCACTTTAGAATATGCCTATAATGACTTTTGTTTTGGTCAAATGGCAAAGGGATTAGGAATGCAGGATGATTATAAAAAGTACAATGATCGCAGTACTCAATGGATAAATCTTTGGAATCCAAATGCAGAAAGTGATGGTTATAAAGGTTTTATTGTTCCGCGTAAATTAAATGGCGATTTCATTCCCATTGATTTGAAAAAAAAATGGGGTTCATGGAAAAACTATTTCTATGAAGGCAGTGCGTGGACTTATTCCTATTTTGTTCCTCATCAATTTGAAAAATTGGTAGAATTATCGGGTGGGAAAAAGTTGTTTGCGCAAAAGCTTCAATATGCATTCGAAAATAACCTGATTGATTATGGAAACGAACCAGCTTTTCTAGCTGTTCAGAGTTTTCATTATGCCGATCGGTCTGATTTAGCAAGTTTTTATGTGCGTAAATTGATGAAAGAGCGTTTTACCGAAGAAGGATATATGGAGAATGAAGATAGTGGTGCTATGAGCAGTTGGTATATTTTTTCCGCAATGGGATTTTTCCCCAACGCTGGTCAGGATATTTATTACTTAACAGGACCTTCGTTCAAAAAAGTAGTATTGACCATGTCGAACAAAAAAACGATCACTGTTTTAGCACCTAACGCTTCCCCAGAAAACATATACGTTAAATCTGTAATGATAAATGGAAAACCATGGAATAAATTTTGGTTTAATCATTCCGATATAGCCAATGGTGCAATCATTGAATTTGATATGACAGATAAGCTTATCAATAAATCCAATTAAGATATTAAATCCAAAAATCAAAAATAGCCTTTGTAATAAAACTAATTTCCAAATGAAAAAATACATTATTTTCTTCCTTGTTTTACTAACTTTCCAAACTCTTTCGGCGAAAGAATGGAAGTTGTCGGACAACAACCTGATGCTAACAATCGACGACAACAGTCTGAGCTTGAAAGTGGTAGATAAACGTTGTAATAAAGTATGGGAACAAACACCATTTAAGGGTTTTGAATTAAAAAAAGTTACCCAAGATAAGAACTCTTTGAAATTGTATTTGAAAGGTGCGTTTGAAATGGTTTCGACTATCGAATTGAACGAAAAATCGGAAGTTGTTTTTTCAATTTCGGCTAATCCAAAAACACAAGTGAAAGATTTTTCATTTCCATCAGCCTTTAAATCACCTAATAAAAATCATTATCTGCTCCAAACGGATGGTGAAGGTATGCTACTTCCGGTTGATGATACTGAATATCCATTGGGAAATGGCAGAACTTATTTTTGCGGTGGTGGACTATCCATGTCTTGGATGGGCGTAACCGATACAGATTTCAAGACGGGATATATGGCAATTCTGGAGACGCCTTACGATGCGGCTTTGGAAACAATTCGCGAGAATGGACTGATAAGTTTTCGCCCTGTTTGGAAAGCTTCTTTGGGAAATTTTGGTTACGATCGCAAGGTTAAATACGTGTTTTTCGACAAAGGTGGATATGTAGCTCAATGTAAATCTTATCGTGATTACATTTGGAAGAAAAACAATGTTGTGACATTGAAGGAAAATCAAAAAAAACGTCCTGCAATAGAAAAAATGCTGGGTGCACCTCATATTTATGTGTGGGATACAGGTCGTGAAGTGAGTTTTGCCAAAGAATTGAAAGCCTCTGGAATTGATAAAGCTTTATTTTTATGGGATGCGAATCATACGCCTTATCCGGTGGTTGGTTATGACGACAGCTTAAAAGTGATGGGTTATGGTACTGGGGCTTATGAATTGTTTACTGATTTAAAACTCAGAGATACAGTTTCAAATCACGTAGATTTAAATGGACCAATGCGCTTGGCGCACACATCTTATCCGGGGTTATTTAATCAGCTAGCATTAAGAACCAAAGATGGTAGAACGGAATCTAATCAATTTGGGCATACCAGTTGTCCGGTAGCTATTCGCCCTGAAATAATTAAACGCATAGATCGGGCTATGAAGGAATTCCCTCACGAAACATATTTTCTGGACGTTTATCAGGCCAATGGACTTTTTGAGTGTTATTCCGACAAACATCCACTTACCCGTCAGCAATTTGCCGAAGCGGTAAATTACAATTACAAACTGATTGCAGATAAATATAACACCTATGTTGGCGGAGAATGGGGAGCCGATTATTTGGGTTCTAACAGTGTTTATTGCCACGGAATGATGACATTGCAGCGCACATGGTTCGATTCGGATATTCAGAAAAAAGGAACAATTTATTATCACGGCGACTGGAAAAATAATCAACGACCTTCTATTCAGTTAAGTACAAGCGTTGCCCCTGATACTTATCACAAATTTTCGATAAACGAATATACCCGTGTACCCCTATTTGAATTGGTTTATCACGATGCCATTGTGACTTCGTGGCGTTGGGAGGATTCTAACCATCACAATCCTGAAATATGGTGGAAAAAAGACTTATTCAACATGCTTTACGGAAGCGCACCACTTTGGAGTATTGACCGTGATCGTTGGGACAGTTTTAAAAAGACTTTTGTTGAAAGTTATAATAAAGTTTGCCCTTGGTTACAACAAATTTGTTACGACGAAATGCTTTCGCACCGATTTGTCACAACCGACCACAAAGTACAGGAATCAGTATTCTCGTCAGGGAAACGTATTGTTGTAAATTTTGGTGAAATTTCATACTCTTTCGAAGGTAAAGAGATTAAGCCAAAAGGATATATAATTTTCTAATAACATTAAAGTCAATTTATAAAACTATCATGCGTAATCGAAATTCAAAATACTGCTTCTGTAGTTAGTTGGCTCATTACAACCATTATATTGTAAATAATAATTAAAAAATAAATTTATGAAAAAATCTCTATTGGCAGTGCTGTTGTTCGTTTTTACTACAAGTATTTTTGCCCAAAAATTTATGTCTGAAATTAAATCGTTGGAAGGTGAAAAATGGTACGGTGCATATACCGCCAAAGCCTTTTGCAACACGCCGCTAAAAGACATTACGTTTCAGCCTTATGCTGCCAACGAAAAGAGAAATGATTTGAGAACCGACAATCGTGGCAATCAAGCAGCTCCGCTATTGATGTCTAATAAAGGACGTTATGTTTGGAGCAACGCCCCCTTTGTGTTCGAATTTAAAGATGGAAACATCATACTATCCTCCGATGTTGAAAAAATAGAATCCGCCGTGGGGGGAAAAACCTTGCGCGAGGCTTACATGTCGGCACAAGCAAAATTCTTCCCTGCCTCAGGGAAAACACCCAACGAATTGATGTTCAAAATACCACAATACAACACATGGATTGAATTGGGGACAGATCAAAACCAAAAAGATGTAATTAAATATGCTGATGATGTGATGAAAAACGGTTTTCCCGTGGGTGTGTTTATGATTGACGACAATTGGTCCCATTACTATGGAAACTACGAGTTTAATCCAACCACTTTCCCCAATCCAAAAGGAATGATGGATTATCTTCATGCCAAAGGATTTAAAGTAATGCTATGGGTAACACCATTTGTAAGTCCCGACAGCAAGGAATATAGAGAGTTGGCCCAAGCAAATTGTTTGATTTTGAAAAAAGGCAGCAAAGCTCCCGCACTAATTAAATGGTGGAACGGTTACAGTGCTTGTTTGGATTTGACCAATCCCAAAGCGTTGGAATGGATGCAAACTAAGTTGAAAAGTTTGCAAGAAAGATACGGTATTGATGGTTTTAAATTTGATGCTGCCGATTTTGATTTTTATGCCAAAGGTTCTCGTATTTTTCCCAACGAAGATACCAATACAGAGCCTTGTTTGCAAACCGAAATGTTTGGAAAATTAGGCACAGCATTCGATTTCAATGAGTTTCGTGCAGGATGGAAAAATGGTGGTCAACCATTGGCGCAACGTCTGCAAGACAAACGCTACTCGTGGGACGATATAAAACTGCTTGTCCCTGATATGCTTTCTGCTGGTTTAATTGGACATGCGTTCACTTGCCCCGATATGATTGGTGGTGGTTTGTTGGGTGACTTTGAGAATATCGATTACAAAACATTTGATCAGGAGTTGATGGTTCGTTCGGCTCAGATACAAGCCCTGATGCCAATGATGCAATTCTCAGTTGCACCTTGGAGAGTGTTGGACGCTCAGCATTTAAAAATCGTACAAGATGCCGCATTGTTGCATGCCAAAATGGGCGATTATATCTACGAATTGGCTCAAAAAGCGGCAAAAGACGGTGAACCTATTGTTCGTCATTTGGAATATTCGTTCCCAAATCAGGGTTTCAGTTCGTGCGACGACCAGTTTATGTTGGGCGACAAATACTTGGTTGCACCAATGGTGGATAAAGGCGAATCTCGTGATGTGAAATTGCCAAAAGGTTCCTGGGTTGACGATTTGGGTAAAAAATACAAAGGCGGTAAAACCGTAAAAATGAATGTACCACTCAATAGGTTGGTGTATTTTACAAGAATGTAATTTTTAATTGAAAAATAATTTATTCATAATGAAACTATTTCAATCTGCATTAATTTCCTTTTTGATAATATTCGGTGTTAGTGCCAATAAACTACCAAAATATAAGGATGCAAAACAACCAATTGAATCTCGTATCAAGGATTTAGTCAAACGAATGACACTCGAAGAAAAGATTCTTCAGTTGAATCAATATACATTTGGCGAAAACAACAATCCAAACAACATTGGACCAGAGGTTAAGAAATTACCTGCCGGAATAGGTTCGTTGATTTATTTCAGTGCAAATCCAGTTTTGCGCAATGAAATTCAGAAAAAAGCCATGGAAGAATCTCGATTGGGAATTCCCATTCTTTTTGGGTTTGATGTTATTCATGGCTTTCGTACAGTTTATCCTATTTCGTTGGCACAGGCTTGTACATTTAATCCCGAATTGGTGACTAAAGCTTGTGGAGTTGCAGCAAAAGAATCGGTATTGTCGGGTGTCGACTGGACTTTTTCACCGATGATTGATGTGGCCCTCGATCCACGTTGGGGGCGCGTGTCTGAAGGATACGGCGAAGATCCTTACATGAATGCTGTTTTTGGTGTTGCTTCTGTAAAAGGTTATCAAGGGAAAAATCTTTCAGACCCCTATTCAATTGCAGCTTGTTTAAAACATTATGTTGGGTATGGAATGTCCGAAGGTGGACGTGATTATCGGTCATCCAATATTTCGGCTCAATCTCTTTGGGAAACCTATTTGCCACCATACGAAGCTTGTGTAAAAGCTGGTGCTGCAACCTTGATGAGTGGATTTAACGACCTGAATGGCGTACCGGCTACAGCCAATCATTATACCCTGACAGAAATTTTGAAAAATAGATGGAAACATGATGGTTTTGTGGTAGCTGATTGGAATGCAGTAGCGCAACTTGTTTATCAGGGAGTTGCAAAAGATTCTGCTGAAGCTGGTTTGAAGGCTTTTATGGCGGGAATAGAAATGGATATGAGAGATAATATCTATCTGGAATATTTTCCAAAATTGGTTGCCGAAAAGAAAATTCCAATGGCAAAGATTGACGATGCTGTTGCCCGTGTGTTGCGTGTAAAGTTCCGTTTGGGCTTGTTTGATGAACCTTACACCAAAGTGTTGGATGAAAATGAACGTTATTTAAAGCCACAAGATGTGGCTTTGGCTGAGAAATTGGCTGAGGAGTCGATGGTGTTACTTAAAAATACAAAAAAAGCCTTACCATTTTCAGGTAATATTAAAAAATTGGCGGTCATCGGACCAATGGCAAAGGACAAAGAGAATATGTTGGGTTCGTGGTCGTTTAACGGAAAAGCAAATGATGTGGAATCAATTTTCGAAGGCTTGGAGAAAGAATTCAGCGGAAAAATTCAGTTGAATTATGCATACGGTTGCGGATTTGAAGGAACTGACGAAAAAGGTTTTGAGGAAGCCATTGCTGCGGCGAATGGTTCGGATGCTATTTTGGTTTGTTTGGGCGAATTAAAAACCTGGAGTGGCGAAAATGCTTCCCGCTCAACCATTGCTTTGCCAGCTATTCAAGAAAAATTGGTTGAAAAACTGAAACAAACAGGTAAACCAATCATTTTGGTTTTGTCAAATGGTCGTCCGTTGGAGTTGGTTCGCCTCGAACCATTGGCTGATGCCATTGTGGAGATATGGCAACCGGGAATTGCCGGTGGGACACCTTTGGCTGGTATTTTATCGGGCAGGGTAAATCCTTCAGGAAAACTGGCTATCACTTTCCCGCTTACTACCGGACAAATTCCAATGTATTACAATATGCGTCAAAGTGCTCGTCCATATCAGGCTATGGGTGATTATCAGGACATTCCAGTTGAACCGATGTATTGGTTTGGTCATGGGTTAAGCTATACAACATTCAGTTATGATGAAGCTAAACTTTCTGCAAAAAAAATCACTAAAAACGAAAAACTAACCATTGAAGTTACTGTAACCAATAGCGGAGCAGTAAAAGGAAAAGAAACTGTTTTGTGGTATATTTCCGATCCGGTTTGTTCCATTTCACGTCCGATGAAGGAACTAAAATACTTCAAAAAAAAGGAAATTAATGCAGGCGATAAAACTACTTTTAAATTTGAGATTGACCCAATGCGTGATTTGAGTTATACTGATGGAACAGGAAAGCGCTTTGTGGAAACTGGTGATTTCTATATTCATGTTGGAAATCAGAAAGTAAAGTTTGAGTTAGAATAAAAAAAACCCCTAAATCCCCCAAGGGGGACTTTTAACAACATATTTTTTTAAAAATCACACAACCGATGAAACGAAATTCAAAATTCACTTTTAAGCTAACAGTATTTGTAGTTGTACTTTTAAACTTATTCACTGCCGTAAAAGCAGAGAAATATCCATTTCAGGACATTTCATTGACTTTTGAGCAACGTGTTGATAATTTGGTTTCACAATTGACGCTGGAAGAGAAAATTGGTCAAATGGTAAATAATGCGCCTGCAATATCCCGATTGGGAATTCCTGCATATAATTGGTGGAATGAAACACTGCACGGCGTAGCCCGTAGCCCTTATAATGTAACTTCCTATCCACAAGCCATTGCCATGGCCGCCGGCTGGGATGCAGCTGCTATGCACACCATGGCCGATTATTGTGCTGTCGAAGGTCGTGCCATTTACAACGATTCACAGAAAAAAGGGAATACTGGCATCTATCTAGGTTTGACTTATTGGACGCCCAACATTAATATTTTTCGTGACCCACGCTGGGGACGCGGACAGGAAACTTATGGTGAAGATCCATTTTTGACCGGCTCATTGGGTAAAGCATTTGTTACTGGTTTGGAAGGCAATGACCCTAAATACCTAAAAGCATCGGCTTGTGCCAAACATTTTGCAGTTCATAGCGGTCCGGAATGGAACAGAAGCACTTATAATGCCCAGGTATCGAAATACGATTTGTGGGATACTTATTTGCCAGCTTTCCGCGATCTGATTGTTGATGCTAAAGTGAGTGGCGTCATGTGTGCTTACAATCAGTTTGAAGGAAAACCTTGCTGTGGTAATGAAAAATTGATGCAAGATATTCTTCGTAATAAATGGGGCTTTAAAGGCTATGTAACTTCCGATTGTGGCGGTATTTCATTCTTTTGGAAAACGCATAAAACCCATGCCACAAGAGAATTGGCTTCCGCTGATGCTGTAATTAACGGTACTGACTGCGAATGCTCTAGCGACCCGACTTACAAGGCATTGAAAAATGCGTTGACTCAAGGATTATTGACGGAAGATAAAATCACAACTTCTGTTAAACGTCTGTTTATGATTCGTTTCCGCTTGGGAATGTTTGATGACAATGAGCTTGTTCCTTTGGGAAAAACAGATATTTCGGTGTTAGAAAATGATGCGCATAAAGCACACGCACTCAAAATGGCGCAACAATCCATTGTATTATTGAAAAATGAAAACAATATTTTACCATTGAGCAAAAAACTCAAAAAGATAGCTATTGTAGGCCCTAATGCAAACGATAAAATGGTGATGTTATCCAATTACTACGGTTACCCTACGCATGTTTCCACGGTTTTGGAGGGTGTAAAACAAAAAATGGGGAAAAAAGTAATTTTCGAACAAGGACTAAATTTGGTTGATAATAAAGTATTTAAGTCAAATTACAATGTCAGATTATTTAAATTTAATGGTCAGGAAGGTTTTAGTGCTTCATATTTCCAAAACGCAAAATTTGCTGATAATGCTTTATTGAAAAGAGTTGACAAAAAAGTAGATTTTAAATGGGGCGATGGTCATAGTATTGACAATAAGATTATTATTCGTGATATGTCAGCACGTTGGGAAACGACCTTTATTCCTGAAAAATCAGGCGATGTAACATTTTGTTTAAGTGGCGACGATCGTGCAAAACTATTCATTAACGGAGAAAAAGTGATTGAAACGGATTTGAAAAATTCGTATTATGCTTTAAAAGCTGAGAAAGGGAAAAAATACGAGTTGAAAATTGAGTATGTTCAATTTAACGACAATGCCGAAGTGAAATTTGATATGGGTTATATTGAAACACTTACGCCGCTTCAATTAGCTGCAAAAGTGAAAGGTGCCGATGCAATTATTTTTGTAGGTGGAATTTCAGCTCAACTCGAGGGCGAATCAATGCCGGTGTCGGTGGATGGTTTCAAAGGCGGCGACCGTACAAATTTAAATCTTCCGGCTTTACAAACCGAAACCATGAAGGCATTGAAAGCTAATGGTAAGCCAGTTGTATTTGTAAATATGTCGGGAAGTGCAATGGGTTTTGAATGGGAAGCAGCCAATTTACCAGCCGTTATTCAGGCTTGGTATGGCGGTCAGGCTGGTGGCCAAGCAATTGCCGATGTGCTGTTTGGCGATTACAACCCTTCCGGACGTTTGCCGGTAACTTTCTACAAAAGCGTGAACGACCTTCCCGATTTCGAAGATTACCGTATGGATAATCGCACCTATCGCTATTTCAAAGGTGAACCATTATTTCCTTTTGGCTTTGGCTTGAGTTATACCAAATTCAAATACAGCAATGTAGAATTACCTGCTTCTTCAAAAACAAATGAACCAATTACGGTGCAAGCAACTGTAACCAATACGGGCAAAGTTACTGGTGACGAGGTTGTTCAACTTTACATTTCTCATAAAAAAGAAGGAGTGAAAGCACCTATCAGAGCTTTGAAAGGTTTCGAACGAATTCATTTGAAAGCGGGTGAGTCAAAACAAGTTTCTTTTGTTTTGACAGCTATCGATTTAGCTCTAATTGATGAAAATGGAAAACAATATTTTGTTGATGAAAATATTGAAATCTCAGTTGGGGGAGGTCAACCTTCAGTAAATTCGATGTCCGAAGGTAGTGTTGTTTCGAAAACAATTTCAATATCAAGCAAATAAGCATTAAAAAATGGCTTTTGTCTTTTTTTTGAGTTGTATGTAACAATATTTTTATAAATAAGTATTATTCTTAAAAAAAAATAATAAAAAATGAAAAAACTAATTTCTATCTACTTGCTTTTGTCTTTCGCAATTTGCTCAGGCATTTATGCACAGGAAGTTTTACCGTTAACCCCGACTTTACAATCGCTTCAGCCTGAACAAGTTTTTCCTTTAACTGCTGATAAAGAATATAAATTTAATGATAACTGGGATGGAAAAATACCGAATACTTTTTCTGTACGTCTATCTGATAATAAACTTCAAGTGTTTAGTGCAGAAATTTTTACACCCTCTAAATCACGTTATGATGTCAATACTTGTTGGAAAGGAACTTCCCTTATAAAAAAAGGTGATGTGATGTTAGCTCGATTATCCATGCGGAGTATCTATGCTAAACAAGAATCGGGTGATGCTGTAATATTTTTCTATGTTCAAAAAACGAAGGGTGAGCGATCAATTGTAGCTGAACTTGCTGCCGGTCCGGAGTGGAAAACCTATGAAATACCATTTGAAGCAACAGAAGACATGAAGCCCGGAGAGTCTGAAATTTGTATTTCTTTTGGGGGATTGGCACAAAAAGTAGAGGTTGCCAATATTGAGGTTTTAAATTTCGGCAAAAAAACTACTATTGTGCAATTGCCAACAACCCGATTTACCTACGATGGACGTGAGGCAAATGCACCATGGCGTGATGCAGCTTTTGAACGTATTGAGAAGATACGCACTGCAGCTTTTGTTGTTCAGGTTCTCGATAAGAATGGGAAAGCTGTGAAAGATGCAAATGTAGATGTGAAAATGATTCAATCCGATTTTGTCTGGGGAACAGCTATTTATGAAAAATTGATTGCTACGGATTTACCCAATTCAGCGAACTATAAAAAATATCTCAAAGAATTTTTTAATACGGCTGTCATTGAAAACGGTTTTAAAAGCCCGAATTGGACAAATCCAACAATCCAGCCTGAAACAAAACGAGCTTTTGAATGGCTAGAGAAGGAAAAATTCCGCCAACGGGGACATAATTTGGTGTGGCCAGGGTGGAAATTTAATACACAATCATTAAAAGATTTGGCTGAAAAAGATACTGCCGCATTTAGTAAAGCAATAGAAAATGAAATACGCGATAAAATGACATATTTTAAAGGGCGTGTTATAGCTTGGGATGTTATCAATGAAGTGATACACGAACGTGATATGTTTAAGTACTTACCTGCTGACGAGGCTGTTAGATGGTATAAACTTGCTCGCGAGATAGATCCTAAAGCTCAATTGTTTATGAATGAATATGCTATGCTCAATAATGTCACTAGTCCGCAGTTTATCAGAACTTATCTTGACACTGTAGCTAAATTTAGAGCAAAAGGTGCTCCTATTGATGCATTAGGAATTCAAGGACATGTGGGTCGTGTACCACGTAGTCCGGCAAGTGTAATTTCAGATCTTGATCTGTTTTTGCCAACCGGACTTCCGGTTCAGATTACAGAGTTTGATATTAACACAACAGATGAAGAGCTTCAGGCAGATTATACCCGCGATTTTTTGATTGCTTGTTATAGTCATCCTATTGTTACCGGATTGGTTGTTTGGGGATTTTGGGAACCGAAACAATGGAAACCAGATGCCGCCATGTTGCGTACTGATTGGAGTGAAAAGCCAAATGCCGCTGTTTGGCGGGAATTGGTAACAAAAAAATGGAAAACTTCGTTTGATGGAAAAACAAATGATAATGGAACAATTGAATCGAGAGGACATTTCGGAACGTATGAAGTAACTGTGAAAACGAAAAACAGAGTAAAAAAAGTGACAATTCATTTTGATAAATTAAGTTCACCAGTGATTGTGAAATTGAAATAAGACTTGTCAGCGTTAAACGCTTAGAATTGATTTATGATTATAAAAAGAACAGAGTTCTGGCTCTTATTCTTATAAAGATTGTTAGTAAGACTTTCTTAGTAATAGATATTTGATAAATAAACTGTTAAGACTGGTGAGTGTGAATTATCCAACTTCAATACGTATTATAGTTCTGTTATCCTTGTTTTTTTTAGTTGAATTTACTTCAGCGAAATCACAAGGGAAATGCAATGCCGGTCGTGTTGTAGCTCTTGATTTGCAATCTCCTGATGTGCAATTTCCAACAACGAAACGCATTCCACTTGACTGGAAAGCTTTTCCTGTTGCGTCGAATGGAGCAATCACTCAATTGAATTTTCCAAAACTGAAACCTGATTCGCAACGCCTTTGGTTACGGATAACTGCTGCAATAGATTTCAGAGAAGAGTTTCTGATAAATGCAATCCTTCCTGCTACAGGAAAAATAATTGGACAGTTTGATATACGATACTCTCATCCCTTTCAACCGTTTCAGATTGCAATTGAATCAATTTATTTGAATGAAATAAATGCAAATGGTATTGCTTTACAAATGGTGAAAGGAAAGACAGATGCCTGGTTTTTTCTGCCTGATAAAAAGCGAATTGATAGTAAAGGACTGCAACCACATATTTTAATTCAGTCCGACATTGATAAAAATGATGCTTTCCAAAATAATATGCTATCAATGAATTCGATAGCGCCATTTGGTTGGATAAGTGGCTGTGTGATGGATGCACTTTTGGAAAGGTCGATGCAGGGAGATAAAAAAGCCCAAACTATTTTGAAAAAGCAACTTGCCTGTTTTTTGGATTCCCAAAAAGGCTTTCGTTTTGAGAATCCAATGACCGAGCCCCGCGATGGAACGCTCAATAGTATTGAGGATTTTCTTCCTTTCGCTGCCATTGCCAATCTATATCCAACTCATCCATCTGTTCAAATAGCGCTGGATTATTTGAAAAAGAAAGAATTAGTAAGCGGAGAAATAGCGAGTTGGAATGAACTAACAACCGAAGGATGTTATTGCATTTCGTATCCACTGGCTGCCATTGCTGTGCAGAGAAATGATGGTGAGTTGGCTCAAAAAGCCCTCAACCAGTTGTTGTTTCGTATTAAACTTTTGCATATTAATAATATTGTTTATCAGCGTTCAACGTTTGATGGGCATCGTGCATTTGCTAATTGGGGAAGAGGGGTAACTTGGTATTTATTAGGGATGGTGAAAACAATAAAAACACTCCAAAAAGGTCATTTTGAAAATTTAGAAGGCATTGATTCAGTAATAAATGAATTTCAGCAGGTTGCAAAAACTGCCCTTAGCTATCAAAGTTCAGAAGGATTATGGTATAGCTATATCGACCGTCCGGAGACTGGTGTGGATGCTTCTGCTTCAGCCGGTATTGCAACTGCCATTGCCGAAGGAGTTCAGCTTAGTTTGTTAGATAAATCGTATATTGCAAAAATAAAACTTACGAATCAATCTTTGACTAAATCTATAACACCTGATGGTTTTCTTACCAATATTTCGCAACTCAACAGAGGTGGTGAGGCTTTGCAAGCAAATGGTTATCGTGTTATCTCGCAGTTTGGAATGGGATTACTTGCTCAATTAAAATTTAATATTGATTTGCTGGATAAATCTAATAGATTTACAGTTGAAACTGATAGTAAGTTCATCGGGGAAATTGATATTTAAAATTTTAACGGTCAGTCAAAATAAACAATAATTGCCGAAAGTAGGAGCGTGAATGTTGACATTAACGATCTCTCAAAAGGAATCTATATTGTGGCTATGAATAATGGGAAAAAGGTGTCGTATACCAAATTAGTCAAAAAATAAAAAGTGAGGGTTTTTCTATAATGACTTACGATAAAAGCAAAATTTGAATAAATACTGAATAAATGAATATATCATGAAACAAATTAAAATTTCTTTTCTTTGCCTTTTTTCAATTTTAATATTGAATGGAAATCTTGTTGGGCAAGCTAACAAAGCACTATCCGCCAGCGATATAACAAAATCAGTTTTTGAACAAGGACTAAAACATACCGAACTTGACTTTTATGCAGGTACGTTGATGTTGCATGGAATGAGTGAGTTTTCTTTGTTAAAAGGAAATGAAGCGTTGCAAAATCGAGTAATTGGAATCTATCAGAAATTTGGCAATGGTGAAATCAAAGCAAAAGGCAGTCTTATCTCCTACGAAGCAGGCGGTTCGGGGGCTGCATTTTTAGCATGGAAGGGAGTTACTGATAAATTGGATGAACAAGTTGAAAATTCAGCTTCGAAAATGATGAAAAATCAAAAACGTTCTCCGGAAGGAATCCTGACTGCTGTTTGGGCAAAAAATGATCAGATATTTATTGATGTAGCTTTTGCAGTTACTCCTTACTTGTTATATTCGGGTTTGAAATCGGGCAATCAGGAGTATGTTGATATGGCCGTCAAAGAAACATTGGAATTATTCAAAATACTGAAAGATAATAAAACTGGGTTGCTGCATCAAGCCAGAGGATTTACAGCTCCTGGAGTACTTTCGCAGGATAACTGGAGTCGTGGAAATGGTTGGGGCGCATTTGCAATTGCTTCTCTGGTAAGAGATTTACCCGAATCGCATCCAAAACGCAAAGAAGTGGTGGCACTTGCTCAACAGTTTTTTACAGCCTCACTTCGTTATCAAAACAAAGAAGGATTGTGGCATCAGGAAATGACCAATCCAAAATCGTATGTAGAAACTTCAGGGAGTGGATTAATGCTTTATGGCTTAGGAATTATGCTCGAAAAAGGGCTGATGGATAACAAATATATGAGTAACTTCAAACTTGGATTAAGCGGATATACATCTTATATTGGCAGCGATGGTTCGGTGAGCCATACTTGTTTTAGTTGCTTAAATCCGGGAAAAGGCACCAAAAAAGAGTATGAAGCGAGACCTTGGGCCTTCAATGATCATCATGCATTTGGTCCGGTAGTGCTTGCTTATGCGCAGGCTGCCAAAATGGGAATTGATAGCATTACTCCTTTGAAAAGACTTGGGCTTTACTCAGTTATAGATAACCCAAGCGTCCCACGAACCTATGTAACTTCAGCTCGTGGACGGGATGTGGCTTGGGAGAATGACCGCATGGCTTATCGGGTTTTTGGACCTGCAGTTCGAGCAAAAGTGGGCAGTGGTGTTGATATTTGGGCGAAAAAAGTGGATTACCCAATTTTGGATAAATGGTACAAGTTGAATGCCGAAGGAAAAGATTACCACGTTGACCGTGGCGAAGGTTGCGATTTTTACGACATGGGTAAATTGCGTGGTTGTGGAGGAATCGCTATTTGGATAGATGGAAAACCGTATGCTGCTGAGTCTTATGATACATATAAAATTATCAAAAATCAAAAAGATAAGATTGAATTTGAAATAAATTACAATACATGGAATGTTCCTGAAATGCAAATTACTGAGCAGAAGTATATTGAAATGGAAAATGGAACGAATCTATTTAAAGTAACCAGTACCTTGAAAAGTCCTGAAAATAAGGAACTAACTGTTGCCATAGGTGTGACCACATTTGGCAAACCATCAATTTATAAAAACGAAAAGAAAGCATTTCTATCCGTTTGGGAACAAATAAATCCAACGCAAGGAAGTTTAGGATCAGCTGTGTTGGCAAATCCAAAAAACTTTGTAGGTTTTGCGTCTTACAAAGGAGATGAATTCATTTTGATAAAAGTAAGAACAAATGTTCCATTTAGCTTTTATGCCGGAGCAGGATGGGAAAAAAGCAGGTATTTCAAATCCAATACCGACTGGAATAAGTATATAATGAAAGAAACTAAAAAAGCAGATTTCAATACATCGATTACAACAAGATACCCATGAAAATGATAGAAAACAAATCAATTACAAATAAAATTATGAAGACAAAAGTTATTTTAGTAGCAATTCTTTTTATGAGTTGCATGTTTGCAAAAGCACAAAATGTTGCTTCATCACCTGAGTATATAAAAGCTCTAACTGTTGAATGGACTGGCGAACGTTTTGCCGATGGCCGACCAAAAGTATCGGATAATTTATTAGAGAGATTGAAAAAAATCACCTTGGAAGAGGCCTGGGCTGAATTGATTAATCTGGGTTATTTCAATCAATTTGAAGGTAACTGGAAACTGTTAAACGAAAACGACAACTATATTATGACAGGCCGTGCTGTAACAGCTCAGTTTATGCCAGCTCGTACCGATTTAGAAAATCAGGTGATTGAGCAAGGTAAAAAAGAAGGTCGCATGTGGGAACAACGCCGCACCGTATCTTGGGCAATGACAACGCTGATTGAAGGCGATTTTTATGTAGCCGATGGTTATAACAAACAATCCTATGGAACAGTGGTTGGGTCAAATCTTGGAAATGGTGTTTGGGCTCGCTCACACCGTGGAGCTATTGTTTACGGTCATATTCGTGACACCGAAGATTTGCGTAATATCAAAGGATTTAATTTATGGGTAAAAGGCACTGACCCTTCTTATATGCGCAAAACATTGCTAACAACTATCAATGCTCCTATCCGTATTGGCGAAGCAACTGTGCTGCCGGGCGATGCTGTTTTGGCTAAGAAAGACGGCGTTATTTTTATCCCTGCACACTTGGTCGAACATATTGTTTTGACTGGTGAAGTCACCGCGCTTTTTGATATTTTCGGTCAACAACGTATAAAAGAAGGAAAATATACAGCCGGAATTATTGATAGTAAATGGTCGGATGATATTAAAAAAGATTTTAATGTCTGGTTGGATACATATAAAGGCAAATTGCCAATGACAAGAACAGAATTAGACAAATTCTTACAAAAACGTAATTTCTAATAAACGAATGAAAACATTGAACTGGTGTAAATCGGTTTGTTGTCTTCTGTTTCCAACATATGAAAAAAATATTAAAATACTTAGCGGTTATTTTTGCGTTATTTTTTGCAAATCCAACTTCTGCAATTGAACCAAATTCAGAATTTTCCCGTACATCCATTTCTGTTGGCGTGGTGGTTGAGGACTTGAATAAGTCGATTGATTTTTACACAAAAGTGGTGGGCATGGTAGTTATTCGTGATTTATTTGTCGACTCTGCCAAAGCAAAACGTATGGGTTTGACCAAAGGAGAAACGCTTTCAATCAAAGTGTTGAAACTTGAAAATGTAGAAAACGCAACAGAAATCAAATTGTTGTCGTACGGCAAAAAAACAAAATTATCAAAACAAACTTCCGTTTCGGATGCTAATGGAATTCGTTATTTGACTATTTTTGTAAAATCGTTGAAGCCCTTGCTTGACCGAATTGCAAAAAATGGAATTAAAACATTAGGCGAAACGCCCACAATGCTGGATGCAAAACGCCAATTTGTTCTGATTCAAGACCCTGATGGTAATTTTGTTGAATTTATTAGTGCCGAGTAGTTTGTGACTAATTGATAATTGACAATTAATAATTGATAATGCACAATTCATAATTTAATACAAGGCTGATAGTCTGTACAATAGAAAGATGCATTTACGACAATATATTCTTCCAATTACTTAGCTATTCTGTTATATTTTTTTTTAAATCTGATTTTTAAATTATTTTTTGAAAAACACAACTCAAAAAAACAACAATGAAGAAAGTTTTTTCGATATTTTATATTGCAGCATTTATTATGACTGCAATCCCAAATTATTTGGTTGCTCAAAATGCTGTTTCTGCTAGATCCAGTATATTTCTTACTGATGTAGAAAAGGCTCGTATTTTAGCTCAACCATCAACATCCCCAACAGCTCAACTTCTTTCGGCTATGCAAGCACGTGTAGCTAAACGAGCTATCTCCCCAAGTCTGACGGATAAAACGGCAACTACCGAGTGGTGGCATCATGCTGCAGAATATCTGACAGATGCAGCTTTAATTCATGCAGTTCGTCCTACCCCGGCTGTTGATGCATGGTTGCGTGGAGTTGTGTTAGACATTGTTCGCAGACCAGTGGCCGATTGGGCTGGTCCTGGTTTTCGTGGCTACAGTGGTGGCGGTGAAATGGTTGGCGGATTGGAAACTGGGCACCTTGCCTGGGGCATTGGTATTGCTTACGATCTTGCCTCGGATTTGTTTACTGAAACAGAACGGGAAGAAATTAAAACAGCGTTGCGTGAAAAAGGGATGTTACCTTGCAAAAGATATTTAGATAGATCTAATTTTTTTCATAACTGGAATTGTGTGTTATTAGCTGGATATTCAGTTGCAGCAGCGGTGTTGGGCGACGAGAAAGCCCTTGCTGAAGCTAGTTTGTGGATTCCGATAGCAGCTGATCACTTTCAAAAAGATGGAAGTTATGGCGAATCGTTGCAATATGGTAATTATGCAGCTTATTCATTGATGATTGCTCAGGAAGCATTTCAACGTTACAATCCTTCAAGGCAAATGACCTTGGAGCCTTATGGACGTATTGTAAACTGGGCTTCTTATGCATTTTTATATCGCAAACCACTTTCGGGATGGCCAATTATGGACTGGTCACAAAGTATGAATTTTGGCGATAGCGGCTCTATTTTTCGTCCTTCTGGCGATTTATTAATTCATATTGCAACTCGAGGACGAAAAGAAATGCCGCAGCAAGCCGGACTTGCCCGTTGGCTTTTCGATACACTTTATTTTCCGGCAAATGAACCTGGACCACACGATTTAGCCAGTTTCGGTTTTGTGAACGGTTTTGGTTTCCTGTCAGTAATTATGTTGGCAGATGCCGCTCCTGCTATTTCACCAATAGAAGCAAAATTGCCTATTACAACTTCTTTCTCAGGAGGAGACGCCATTGCCCGCGACAAATGGGGCGGTTTGATTTCACTTGGAGTACGTATTCCTGCTGAACCACGTCATGCTTCGGCTCACTTGCATGGCGATATCAATAGTTTTATTTTGGCTTATAATAAAGAGCGTTTGCTCGTCGATCCCGGACATACCTGCTATCGAAATCTGAATCGTGATTTGGACGTTACTTCAGCTTTTCATAATACTTGTACTTTTGAAACAGTAAAAACAGAAACTACGCCTTCACGTTCACTCATTCAAAAAGGTGGAACAAACCGTCCGTTAGTTCATAAAGATGGGCAGCTTATTGCCGGTGAGCCAATTGATATTGGAGGGAAACGCTTAATTGCGTCTAAAGTGGGAGATGTTTCAGTTATAGGTGCAGATGCAGCACAACTTTACGGAGCACCATTACGCACTTTCACACGTTTCTTCGTTTTATGTGGTTCACATGCATTGTTTATTGTTGATCATATTAAATCGGATGAGCCACTGAAAACAACCTGGAACTTTTTGCTTAATAATCGGGATGGATTGTTGGATTATCAATTAAATAGTCAGAATATGATTACAGCCAGACGAGGCGATGCCGGAGTAAAAATTACTCACTTTGCCAAAGATAACAGGGTTGGACCAATTTATGCCCTTATGCACGATGCATATCACACACTTTCAGGGCAATGGACTGAAGGAAAGCCAGGTTCGGCAATACTAATGCGCTGGGTTGAGCAAAAACCTACTTTAAACCGAACAGTTGTACATGCTTTAGCTATTGATGATTTTGCTGGAATAGCAGGTTGGGAAAGTAAATTTGAGAACAATTCGTATTCAATTGAAAGTACTGATAGAAATGAGAAGTGGATGCTACAAATAGCTGAGGATGGAACAATAAGTGTTCAAGAATCAATAAAACATCAGTCGTTTGTAATATTAGAAAACAAGAAAGGTATTTGGAATTTAAAGAGTATTAAACAATGATTTAACTTTCTGTGTTGTGTATTTTTAACAGGCTTTCAAGAACACCCACGTAGTAAAACGGCACATTGAATAGACGGAAGTTTTTTCCTTCTATCGTCTTTACACATTTTCAATAGAGAATGGCTTTGACCAAACTCGGACTGCAATATCATGATTGGTGCGATTCATAAATTGATGAAGTGACCTTAAATGAGAGTTGTTGCCCGATTTCACTTCAATTGGTATTGCTTTACCCCGGAATTCTATAATAAAGTCCACTTCGGCTGAAGATTGGTATTTTTCTCGTACCCAATACTGCCGGTGAGTTGAAACACGTGTTTCTGCTGCTATAATTTCCTGTGCAACAATGTGCTCAGCGACTTTCCCTCTCCAGGCATCTTGTATGTTTAGTATAGTTGTAATCATTTTCTATTTTGATTTTTGGCATTTTCTTTTAAGAATTTATAAATGTCGGTTAAGTAATATAGGTCGAAACCAAACAAACCGCTTGATTTGATGTATCCATCATTCCTCAGTAGATGGGCCGTACGTTTATTGATTTTCAAAAGTTTTATGAATTCAGACTCGGTGATTTCAATTCTATAAAAAAATTTCAATTTATATCTTGGTCTCGCTTTTGCCTTGAATTTGAGAAGGTTGCCGAATATTAGAGGTGTGTTTTCAGATATTTCAATGAGTTTGCGAGTTATGTAATTTTCGTCTAGTATCTTTTTGCTATAACGGAGTTTGCTTTTTTCTACTGATTTGATTATGTGAAGATTTATTTCTGAATTAAATTGGTCAGAATTGTTAGACATCGTTGCAGCTTCCTTAATATGATATTCATTGCGTAAACACATTGTGTTTTTGACATCAAAATAGGGACAGTTTTTGTCTGGTTCCATTGGGTTAAGTTCAAATTTCCATTAAATCTAAACGATTTATTATACCAAATGAATTTATATTTCAGCCCAAAGTCAACTTTGGTATAATGCCGATCGAGTATTTCGAGATTCCGCTAGCGGAAGGCATATCGTAGCATAGCGGAGATCTCGTCACACGGGAGAAATAAACAGTACAATCCCGTTACACGGGATGTTCCATTAGACGCACTTGCCTGCGGCAGGCAGGGTCGACAT